>NZ_JBFRDD010000073.1:0-34603 GCF_052113425.1 Cupriavidus sp. YAF13 | reverse complement strand
CCACCCAGCAAGCGGATCAGGTAGAACGGGTACTTGGCCTTGACCGCTTCCACGAAAGCGTAGGTCAGCGTGCCGTCGGGCTGGGTGGCGCGCCACATCAGGCCCTCCATCACACCGGCGATCCACATCGAGGCGATGTACAGCACCACGCCGATGGTGGCGATCCAGAAATGCAGCTCGATCAGGCGCACGCTGTACATCTCCTTCTCGCCGAAGAGCCGCGGGATCAGGTAGTAGAGCGAGCCGATCGAGATCATCGCGACCCAGCCCAGCGCGCCGGAGTGCACGTGGCCGATGGTCCAGTCCGTGTAGTGCGACAGCGCGTTGACGGTCTTGATCGACATCATCGAGCCCTCGAAGGTCGCCATGCCGTAGAACGACAGCGCCACCACCAGGAACTTGAGGATGGGATCGGTGCGCAGCTTGTGCCAGGCACCCGACAAGGTCATGATGCCGTTGATCATGCCGCCCCACGAAGGCGCCAGCAGGATCAGCGAGAACACCATGCCGAGCGACTGCGCCCAGTCCGGCAGCGAGGTGAACTGCAAGTGGTGGGGACCGGCCCACATATAGGTGAAGTTGAGCGCCCAGAAGTGAACGATCGACAGGCGGTAGGAATAGATCGGGCGGCCGGCCTGCTTGGGGATGAAGTAGTACATCATGCCCAGGAAGCTGGTGGTCAGGAAGAAGCCCACCGCGTTATGGCCGTACCACCACTGCACCATGGCGTCCTGCACGCCGGCATAAGCCGAGTAGGACTTCCACATGCCCACCGGCATCTCGGCATTGTTGACGAGATGCAGGATGGCGATGGTSAGGATGTAGGMGCCGAAGAACCAGTTGGCCACGTAGATATGGCGGGTCTTGCGCTTCATGATGGTGCCGAAGAACACGATGGCATAAGCCACCCAGACCAGCGTGATCAGGATGTCGATCGGCCATTCGAGCTCGGCGTACTCCTTCGAGCTGGTGATGCCCAGCGGCAGCGTAATGACCGCGGCCACGATCACCAGTTGCCAGCCCCAGAAGGTGAAGGCCGCCAGCGGGCCGCAGAACAGCCGCGCCTGGCAGGTGCGCTGCACGATGTAGTACGAAGTAGCGAACAGCGCGCTGCCGCCGAAGGCGAAGATGACCGCGTTGGTGTGCAGCGGGCGCAAGCGTCCGAACGACAGCCATGGCGTGTTGAAATTAAGCTCCGGCCAGATCAACTGTGCCGCGAGCAGAACGCCTACGGCCATACCGACAATCCCCCAGACTACCGTCATGACGGCAAACTGCCGCACAACGCCGTAATTGAAGGTGTCGGCGCGAGAATACGCGGCGGTGACAGCCATTCAGACCCCCAGATTGGATAAACATGAATTGATGTTGTGACTGTAGGAAAAGCGGGCGCCGACCGTCTTGATCTGTGTCAAGCGCACCGGAAAGCATGGGAACTCAGGTGCGATGGCGTCTCACATCCGCACACACGGCAATGCGGCCGCGCACGGCCACGGCTGCATTGCCGCGATCACTCAGGGCTTGTCGTTGTCGAGCAGAATGGCCTCGCCGGGCCGGTCGAGGTCGTCGTATTGCCCGGCATGCAGCGCCCACCAGAGCGCGCCGGCGATCACCGCGACCAGCACCAGGCTCATCGGCACCAGCAGGTAGAGCATGTCCATGGCGTCAGTCTCCAGGCTTGCCGGCGCGCAGCAGGCGCCAGGCGTTGGCCACCACCAGCAGCGACGACACCGACATGCCGATGCCCGCCATCCAGGCGGTGACATAGCCGCTTGCCGCCAGCGGGATGGCGATCACGTTATAGGCAAAGGCCCAGGCCAGGTTCTGGCGTACCACACGGCGGGTGCGGCGGGCCATCTTGAGCGCGTTCGCGATCTCCGCCACGCGGCCATGGGTCAGCACCGCGTCGGCGCCGGCCTGCGCCAGCGGCGCGCCGCTGCCGATGGCGATCGAGACTTGCGCCTGAGCCAGCACCGGCGCGTCGTTGATGCCGTCGCCCACCGCCAGCACCACGGCGCCGCCACGCTGCAGGCGCGCCACGTACTCGCGCTTGCCTTCAGGCGTGACGCCGCCCTCGCGGCGCGGGATCTGGAAATGATCGGCCCACCAGCCGACGGTGGCCGGCGTATCGCCCGAGACGAGATGGCAAGTCACGCCGAGCGCGCGCAACTCGCTGAGCAAGCGCGCGGATTGCTCGCGCGCCACATCAGCCAGCTCGAACACCGCCAGCGCACCGGCGGCGCTGCCCAACCACACCAGCGTGGCGCCGCGGCGCTCGCTGCCGGCAAGTTCGGCGTGCCAGTCGGCAGCGCTGCCGTGCTCGCACAGCGCCTCCACGAACTCGCGGCGGCCAAGGCGGTAACGCTGCCCATCCACATCGGCTTCAAGGCCCTGCCCCGGCACATTGCGCATGGCGTCGATGGCGAGCGTCTCGTGCGCAAGGCCTTGCGCCTGTGCGGCTTCGACGATGCCGCGCGCGATCGGGTGCTCGCCGGAGCGTTCCACGGCTGCGGCCAGGCGCAGGCAGGTGGCGGCATCGGCATCGCCGTTGGACTGCGTGCGCACCAGCGCGAATCGCYCTTGCGTGAGCGTGCCAGTCTTGTCGAGCATCACGTCCGTGACGCTGGCCAAGGTCTCCAGCGCGTGGCCGCGCGTGAGCAGCAAGCCGCGGCGCGACAGCGCGGCCCCGGCCGCGGCCAGCGCCGCCGGGGTGGCCAGCGAGAGCGCGCACGGGCAACTCACCACCAGCACCGCCACCGTCACAAGCAACGCGCGCGCGGGATCGATCCAGGCCCACCAGGCGGCGCCGGTGACGGCCGCCAGCGCCAGCAGGATGGCGACGAACCAGCCCGCCACGCGGTCGGCCACGGTGGCCAGGCGCGGCTTCTCGGCCAGCGCGCGGTCCAGCACGGCGACGATCTCCGCCAGCCGGGTACCCGCCCCTACCTTGGCCACGCGCAGCTCAAGCGGGCTCGCGGTGTTGAAGCAACCTGCCAGCACGGGATCCCCGATGCCGCGCGGCACCGGCCGGCTCTCGCCAGTCAGCATGGATTCATCGAGCTCGCTCGCGCCGGCGATCACCGTGGCATCGGCGGGTACCACCTCGCCCGCCTTGACGCGGATCAGGTCGCCAGCGCGCAGGCGTGCCACCGGCACCCGCTCGCCCGCGCCGCCCTCGGCACGCAGGCGCTCGCAGGTGGCGGGCAACTGCCGCRCCAGCATCTCGGCACCACTGCGCGATGCCTGGCGCACGCGCAGTTCCAGGTAGCGCGCCAGCAGCAGGAACGCCACAAACATGGTGACGGAATCGAAGTACACCTCGCCGGTGCCGCGCAGCGTCGCCACGGTGCTGGCGAAAAAGCCCGCGCCCACGCCCAGCGCCACCGGCACATCCATGCCCAGGTGGCGCTGCCGCAGCCCGCGCCACGCCCCGGTGAAGATCGGCGAGGCCGAGTACAGCACCACGGGCAAGGTCAGCACCAGGCTGGCCCAGCGCATCAACTGCAACTGGCCGGGATCGATGGTGGCTTCATGGGTATAGATGGGCCATGCGTACATCATCACCTGCATCATGCCGAGCATGGCCACCGCCATGCGCATCAGCAGCCCACGGCGCGCGTGGCGGTCTTGCCGGTCCGAGCGCGAAACCTCGAACGGCCAGGCCAGGTAGCCGATCCCCGCCAGCGCGGCGAGCAAGGCGGAGACCGGCTGCTCGGCCGCGCGCCAGCGCACCACCACGCGGCGCGTGGCCACGTTGGCGATCACCGATTCCACGCCGGGCAGGCTGCCCAGGTGCTGCTCGATCAGCCAGGCGCAGGCGGCGCAGCGGATGTTCTCCGGCGCCAGCGTGATCTCGGCCCGGCGTTCGTCCAGCGGGCGCACGAACTGTGCCCGTAACTCCTCGGTGTCGTAGGCGGCCCACACAGGCTCGGCCTCGCGCCGCGCCGCGTCGTCGATCGGCCGGGCAAAGCGGGCCTGGTCGCCATAGAGATGGCCGAACCCGGCTGCGTGCAGTGTCTGCGCCAGCGCCTGGCAGCCACCGCAGCAAAACGCCTGTTCCTCACCGTTGATGCTGGCATGCAAGGGCGGCTCGCCGGCCACGAGCGGCTGTCCGCAGTGGAAGCAGCCCGCGCGCCCGGCGGCCGCGGGCGCACCGCTTGCGCGGGCAAGCGGCGGATCGGGCAGGACAGGATAGGCTGGGGCTGGGGAAATCGGCATCGGGACTCTTTTTTACCAACTGCATGGTAAGAGTCCCGGCGGCAAGCCGCTTTGATGCAGATCAAGCGGGTGGCCAGACGGCGCCCTGCGCGCCGCTTGCGCAGGGCGTCAGGTCAGCGAGGTGTCGACCGTGCGGCGTGGCGCTTCCAGGTATTCACGCGACTGCATCTCGATAATGCGCGACACCGTGCGGCTGAACTCGTTGGCCATCTGGCCCTCGGTGTAGAGTTCATCCGCCGGCACTTCCGCCGAGATCAGCAACTTGACCTTGTGGTCGTAGAACACGTCGATCAGCCAGGTGAAACGGCGTGCCTCCGACGACATGCGCGGCGTCATCCTGGGCACGTCGGAGAGGATCACCGTGTGGAACTCGGTGGCCAGCTCCAGATAGTCGTTCTGCGAGCGCGGGCCGCCGCACAGCGTATTGAAATCGAACCAGACCACCCCGCCCGCCTTGCGTAGCGCGCGCAGTTCGCGGTGCTCGATATGCAGGATGGGGGATTCGTCGGCCACGCCGGCAATGCCGGTGAAGGCATGGCGCAGGGCCGAGCTGGCCTCGGGTCCCAGCGGCGTGTGATACGCCTCTACCTGCTCCAGCGCGCGCTTGCGGTAGTCGATGCCGGCATCGACATTGAGCACGTCGAGCTTCTCCTGCAGCAGCGCGATGGCCGGCAACACGCGATCCCGGTGCAAGCCGTCCGGGTACAGCAGGTCCGGCCGGTAGTTCGACGTCATCACGAACTGCACGCCGTTCTCGAACATCTGCTGCAGCAGGCGGTGCAGGATCATCGCATCGGCCACGTCGCTGACGTGGAACTCATCGAAGCAGATCAGGCGGAACCGTCGCGCGATGCGCTTGGCCAGTTCGTCCAGCGGATCCGGGCGCCCGCGCAACTCTTCGAGCTGGCGATGCACCTCGCGCATGAATTCGTGGAAATGCAGCCGCGTCTTGCGCACCACTGGCACGCAGGTATAGAAACTGTCCATCAGGAAGGACTTGCCGCGCCCTACCCCGCCCCACAGGTACACGCCCTTGGGCACGTCCGGGTGCACCAGCAGCTTTTTCAACGTGCTGTTGCGCCGGCTCTTGTAGGCCACCCACTCGTCGTAGCATTGCTGCAGGCGCTCGACGGCGCGCAACTGCGCGGGGTCGGTGGTGTAGCCACGTTGCTTCAGTTCCTGCTCGTAGTACTCACGGACGTTCATGCTGACTGCTTGCGCTGGATGCCGGGCGGGCGCCGGCTTGAATGAGGATCGGGGCGCGTGACAGGGCAAACCGCCCCTGCCGCCCCGAAAGCGAAAACGGCGCGCCGCTGGAGCGGCGCGCCGGTACTGAACAATACTCGGGCTACTGCCTTACATATTGAGCTGGCGCTTGTCGACAGCCAGTGCGGCTTCGCGCATGACTTCCGACATCGACGGATGCGGATGGCAGGTCCGGCCGATGTCTTCGCTGGCGGCCTTGAACTCCATCGCCACCACGGCTTCGGCGATCAGGTCCGAGGCATTCGCAGCAACCACGTGCACGCCCAGGATCTCATCGGTCTTGGCATCGGCCAGCATCTTGACGAAGCCATCCGAATGACCCATGCCCAGCGCACGGCCGTTGGCCATGAACGGGAACTGGCCGGACTTGTACTCGCGGCCTTCGGCCTTGAGCTGCTGCTCGGTCTTGCCCACCCATGCGATTTCCGGGAAGGTGTAGATCACCCACGGAATGCAGTTGTAGTCAATATGCGGCTTCTGGCCGGCGATGCGCTCGGCAACCGCCACGCCTTCGTCCTCTGCCTTGTGGGCCAGCATCGGGCCGCGCACCACGTCGCCGATGGCCCACAGGCCCGGCACCTTGGTCGCGCAGTGGTCGTCCACCTCGATGAAGCCGCGCTGGTCGGCCGCCAGGCCGATGGCGTCGAGGCCGAGGTTGTCGGTGTTGGGCACGCGGCCAACCGACACGATCAGGCGATCGACTTCCAGGGTCTGGGCAGCGCCGTCCTTGTCGGTGTAGCTGACGGTGACGTTGTCCTTGCCCGTCTTGACCTCATTGACCGTCACGCCCAGGCTGAACTTCAGGCCTTGCTTGGTCAGCAGCTTCTGCGCTTCCTTGGCCACGCCTTCGTCGGCGGCGCCCAGGAACGACGGCAGCGCTTCCAGCACGGTCACTTCAGCACCCAGGCGGCGCCACACGGAACCCAGCTCGAGGCCGATCACGCCAGCGCCGATCACGCCCAGCTTCTTCGGCACGCCGGCGAACTTGAGCGCGCCTTCGTTATCGCTGACCAGCACGTTGTCCACCGCGACGCCCGGCAGGTGACGCGCCTTGGAGCCCGTAGCGACGATGACCTGCTTGGCCGTCACGACTTCGGTACCTGCCTTGCCGGCGACCTCGACCTGGAAGCCCTCGGCGGTCTTGCCGACGAACTTGCCGTAGCCCTTGAGCAGCGTGACCTTGTTCTTGCGGAACAGGAACTCGATGCCCTTGGTCATCTTGCCGACGATATCGTCCTTGCGCTTGAGCATCTTGGCCACGTCGACCTTGACATCGCCAACCGTGATGCCGTGGTCGCCCAGGTGATGCTGTACGTTCTCGAATTCTTCCGAGGATGCCAGCAGTGCCTTGGAGGGGATGCAACCCACGTTCAGGCAGGTGCCGCCCAGGCGCGGTTCGTCCTTGGGATCGTCGTAGGCATTGCCTTCGCAGCAGGCCACATTCAGGCCCAGCTGGCCGGCACGAATGGCGGCAATGTAGCCGCCGGGGCCGGCACCGATCACCAGCACGTCGAATTGTTTGCTCATGGAGATTCCTTTTGCAGCCACGGCGGGGCAACGTCGCCCGCCGGGCCGCTTTCAACTCTTCGGTCCGTCATGCCCGCCAGCGCCGCGCCCGATGACGGACACGGCGGGAGAAACGCGGGCAAGACCTCAGGCTTTGCAGATGATTACAGGTCCAGCAGCAGGCGTGCCGGATCTTCCAGCGCGTCCTTCATGGCGACCAGGCCCAGGACGGCTTCGCGGCCGTCGATGATGCGGTGGTCGTAGGACATGGCCAGGTAGTTCATCGGACGGATCACGATCTGGCCGTCTTCCACCACCGGGCGGTCCTTGGTGGCGTGCACGCCCAGGATCGCGGATTGCGGCGGGTTGATGATCGGCGTCGACAGCATCGAGCCGAAGGTACCGCCATTGGAGATCGAGAACGTACCACCGGTCAGTTCTTCCAGCGACAGCTTGCCGTCGCGGGCCTTAGCGCCGAATTCAGCGATCTTCTTCTCGATCTCGGCCAGGCTCATCTGGTCGGCGTTGCGCAGGATAGGCACCACCAGGCCACGCGGCGAGCCCACGGCGATACCGATGTCGAAGTAGCCGTGGTAGACGATGTCGTTGCCGTCGATCGAGGCGTTGATCAGCGGGAACTTCTTCAGCGCGTGGACCGCGGCCTTGACGAAGAAGGACATGAAGCCCAGCTTCACGCCGTGCTCCTTCTCGAAGCGGTCCTTGTACTTGTTGCGCAGGTCCATCACCGGCTTCATGTTCACTTCATTGAAGGTGGTGAGGATGGCGTTGGTGCTTTGCGATTGCAGCAGGCGCTCGGCGATACGGGCGCGCAGGCGGCTCATCGGCACGCGCTCTTCCGGGCGGTCGCCCAGGGCGGCAAAGTCCACCGGGGCGGAAACCTGCTGCAGCGCCGGCTTGGCAGCGGCCGGAGCCGGTGCTGCCTTGGCGGCCGGCGCGGGAGCGGGCGCGGCAGTCGCGGCCAGCACGTCGCCCTTGGTGATGCGGCCATCCTTGCCCGTGCCTGCAACCTGGCCGGCGGACAGGCCGCCTTCGGCCATCAGCTTGGCTGCCGAAGGCATTGCCACGGCGCCGGCTGCTGCCGGAGCGGCTGCGGCGGCCGGGGCGGCGGCAGCGGGTGCGGGTGCGGCAGCGGCGGGAGCGACGGCGCCAGCGGTGGCTTCGGTGTCGATCTTGGCGATCACTTCGTCGGCAACCACGGTGTCGCCGTCGTTGCGGATGATCTGCGACAGCACGCCAGCCGACGGGGCCGGCACTTCGAGCACGACTTTGTCGGTCTCGATTTCAATCAGGATTTCGTCTTGGGCAACGGCTTCGCCCGGCTTCTTCTTCCAGTTCAGCATGGTTGCTTCTGCAACCGATTCAGAGAGTTGCGGAACCTTGACGTCAACAATAGCCATGGTTGGAATTTCCTTGATGTATTCGTTTTTGCTTAAGGCAGGTGGCAAAAAACATGGCGGTGCGCGCTCTTCGCGCGCGCCGCCATGCTGGCCACGATCATTTGGTCAGGACAAAGCCCTTGAGCTTGGAGAACGCCGCATCCAGCAGCGCCTTTTGTTGCTCGTTGTGCTTGGCGTAGTAGCCCACCGCCGGCGATGCCGAGGCGGGACGACCCGCGTAACCGAGCTTCTGGCCTTCCGCCATGTTCTCCATGATGAAGTGCTGGACGAAGAACCAGGCACCCTGGTTCTGCGGCTCGTCCTGGCACCACACGATTTCGTTGGCGTTCGGGTACTTCTTCAGCTCGGCTGCCACTGCCTTGTGCGGGAACGGATACAGCTGTTCCATGCGGATGACGGCCGTGTCGGTCGCGCCGCGTTCCTTGCGGGTATTGACCAGGTCGTAGTAGACCTTGCCCGAGCACATGATCACGCGCTTGACCTTGCTGGCGTTCAGCTCTTCGTGATCGGGGATGACCGTCTCGAAGTGACCCTTGGCCAGGTCGGACAGCGGCGAGACCGCTTCCTTGTTACGCAGCAGCGACTTCGGCGTCATGATCACCAGCGGCTTGCGGAACAGACGGATCATCTGGCGGCGCAGCAGGTGGAAGATCTGAGCCGGGGTGGTCGGCTGGCAGACTTGCATGTTGTGGTCCGCGCACAGCTGCAGGAAGCGCTCGATGCGCGCCGAGCTGTGTTCCGGGCCCTGGCCTTCGTAGCCGTGCGGCAGCATCAGGGTCAGGCCCGAGGCGCGGCCCCACTTCACTTCGCCGGAGGAGATGAACTGGTCGATCACCACCTGGGCGCCGTTGACGAAGTCGCCGAACTGGGCTTCCCAGATCACGAGCGCGTTCGGCTCAGCGGTGGAGAAGCCGTATTCGAAACCGAGCACAGCCTCTTCCGACAGCACCGAGTCGATCACCGTGAACGGTGCCTGGTTCTCGGACACGTTCTGCAGGGGCACGTAGCTGCCTGCATCCCAACGCTCGCGGTTCTGGTCGTGCAGCACCGAGTGGCGGTGGGTAAAGGTGCCACGGCCGGCGTCCTGGCCAGTGATGCGCACCGGGTAGCCCGAAGCCACCAGCGAGGCGAAGGCCAGRTGCTCGCCCATGCCCCAGTCCAGCGGCTGGTCGCCGCGACCCATGTTGGCGCGATCCTTCACCACCTTCTCGACCAGCGGATGCAGCTTGAGGTGTTCGGGGATGGCGGTGATGCGTTCGGCCAGGCGCTTGAGCTCGGTCACCGGCACGGCGGTGTCGGCGGCGTCGGTCCACTTGCGGTTCAGGAACGGCATCCAGTCCACGGCGAACTTGTTCTTGAAGTTCGACAGGACGGGGTCGACGGTGTGCTTGCCCGCGTCCATCGCGGCACGGTATTCCTTGACCAACTGGTCGCCGAAGTCGGCAGCCACCAGGTTCTGCGCGGTCAGCTTGTCAGCGTACAGCTTGCGCGTGCCCGGGTGCTGGGCGATCTTCTTGTACATCAGCGGCTGGGTAACGGCCGGCGTGTCCTGCTCGTTGTGGCCCAGCTTGCGGAAGCAGATGATGTCGACCACGACATCCTTCTTGAACTCCATGCGGAAGTCCACGGCCAGCTGCATGGCGAACACCACGGCTTCGGGATCGTCGCCGTTGACGTGCAGCACCGGTGCCTCGATCATCTTGACGACGTCGGTGCAATACAGCGTGGAACGCGAGTCGCGCGGGTCCGAGGTGGTGAAGCCGATCTGGTTGTTGATCACGATGTGCATCGTGCCGCCCGTGCCGTAGCCGCGGGTCTGCGCCAGGTTCAGCGTTTCCATCACCACGCCCTGGCCTGCGAATGCCGCGTCGCCGTGCACTTGCACCGGCAGCACTTCCGCATGGCCTGCGGGTTCGCCGCGGCGTTCCTGGCGGGCCTTGACCGAGCCTTCGACGACCGGGTTGACGATTTCCAGGTGGGACGGGTTGAAGGCGAGCGACAGGTGAACCGGGCCGCCTTCGGTGGAAACGTCGCTGGAGAAGCCCTTGTGGTACTTCACGTCGCCGGCCGGCAGGTCATCGACGTGCTTGCCTTCGAACTCGGCGAACAGGTCAGCCGGCATCTTGCCCAGCGTATTGACCAGCACGTTCAGGCGGCCGCGGTGGGCCATGCCGATCACGATTTCCTGCACGCCCTTGCTGCCGCTGTGCTGGATCAGTTCGTCCATGGCAGCGATGAAGCTCTCGCCGCCTTCCAGCGAGAAGCGCTTCTGGCCAACGTACTTGGTGTGGAGGAAGCGCTCCAGGCCTTCGGCCGCGGTCAGGCGGTCGAGCACGTGCTTCTTCTTTTCGAGGGTGAACACCGGCTTGGAACGCGTGGTTTCCAGGCGCTCTTGCCACCAGCGCTTTTGCGCCTGGTCGCTGATGTACATGAACTCGGCGCCGATGCTGCTGCAGTACGTTTCGCGCAGGTTGTTGAGCAGCTCGCGCAGGCTCATCGATTCCTTGCCGAAATACGTATTGCTGGCGTTGAAGACGATATCGAGATCGCTTTCGGAGAAGCCGTAGAACGCGGGGTCGAGGTCCGGCAGGGGCGGACGTTCCTGGCGCTTGAGCGGATCCAGGTCTGCCCAATGCGAACCGATGTTGCGGTAAGCGGCGATCAGCTGCGTGGCAGCGACGCGTTTGCGCCCCATATCGGAGTCGGCCGAGGCAACAATAGTCTTGATCGGGCCCGCCTTGGCGCGCTCTGCGAACGAGGCGACGATGGGAGCGTGGGGAATATCGCGGGCGTTGGAGCCATCGACAGCCGGCACGTTCTGCATCGCGTCGAAGTACGCGCGCCAGTTATCGGGAACCGAGGAGGGATTTTCGAGGTAGGCCTCGTACAGCTCTTCTACATAGGGGGCATTGCCGCCGAAGAGGTACGAATTGCTCTGATACTGCTGCATCATGGGGCGCTCACTATTATCCGGGAATGCCGGAATAAAGCGGGTTCATCAACCTTCCGCGACACGGCTTGACCGGTTAGCGGATTGCAAACAACTCTTTCTGGGCAGCAACTGAAACACATTAAATGCATCATTATGCAAACGGCACCGCAGCGGGTGCCGATCTGTTCAGTCGCCCTGAAAGGGTCAGTTGTGCGTGGAAGGACCTAAGTCTTCACTCGCATAAGAATAGCACGTTTGCCACGTGAGCCGAGGGAATTTTGCCGTAACGCGGGCGGGCCGCTCCGCAGTGTTGCGAAGCGGCCAAGACCGCCTCCCGAGGCAGATGACGAAACCCATGCGTTCGATAGCATGGAGCCGGAAACCAAAGGAGCGATCCGTGCACCTCTTGCCACACCCGCCACGGGCCAGCGCCCGGCCCCGTCAATGATGCCCGCCCCCACCGCCGACGCCGCGGCACCAAGCGCCGCTTCCGCCACATGGCGCGCGGACCTGGTGGCCGGCCTGGCCATCGCCGGCCTGCTGCTGCCCGAGGCCGTAGCCTATTCCGGCATTGCCGGGCTGCCGCCGCAAGCCGGCGTGATCGCGCTGTTCGCGGGCCTGCTGGTCTACGGCCTGCTTGGCAGCAGCCGCTTTGCGATCGTTTCGGCCACCTCGTCGTCTGCCGCGGTGCTGCTGGCAGCCACCACGGCTGCCGCCGAGGGCGACGCCGGACTGCGCATCGCGCTCGGCGCCGCCGTGATCCTGCTGGCGGGGGTGCTGTTCCTGCTGGCGTCGCTGGCGCACCTGGGGGCGATCTCCAACCTGATCGCCAAGCCGGTGCTGCGCGGCTTCGCGCTGGGATTGGCGCTGACCATCGTGCTCAAGCAATGCCCGAAGGTCCTGGATGTGCATCCGGCGCACGGCGACTTCCTGCGCCTGGCCTGGGAACTGCTTGCCAGCTGGCGCCACTGGAACCTGGCTGGCGCGGCGGTGGCACTGGTTGCGCTGGCGCTGCTGCACCTGTTCGCGCGCTGGCGCGCCATGCCGGGCGCGCTGCTGGTCATCGCCGCTGGCATCGTGCTCGACCTCAGCGGCTGGACCCAGGCACATGGCGTGGCTGCCGTCGGCAACATCGCCCTGCAGTTCTCGGCGCCACGGGTGCCGGACCTGAGCACGGCCGACTGGATGCGGGTGGGCGAACTGGCCGCCGCGCTGGCCCTGATCCTGTACGCCGAGAGCTACGGCTCGATCCGCACCTTTGCCATGCGCCACGGCGACATCGTCTCGCCCAACCGGGACCTGGCGGCGCTGGGGCTGGCCAACCTTGCTTCGGGGCTGTTCCAGGGCATGCCGGTGGGCGCGGGCTTTTCCGCCACCTCGGCTAACGAAGCAGCCGGCGCGCAAAGCCGCCGTGCCGGCTTGATCGCGGGTGCCGTGGTCTTTGCCGCGGTATGCACCCTGCTCCCCTGGATTTCGCACACGCCCGAACCGGTACTTGCGGCCATCGTGATCCGCGCGGTCGGGCACAGCCTCAACCCGGGCAGCCTCAAGCCCTATTTCGACTGGCGGCGCGACCGCCTGGTCGCGGTGACCGCCTTTGCCGGCGTGCTGTTGCTGGGCGTGCTGCATGGGCTGCTGCTGGCGATCGGGGTCAGCCTGGCGATGCTGCTGCAGCGCTTGTCGCGCCCGCAGGTGAGCTGGCTGGGGCGGTGGGCCGATAGCCACGACTTCGTCGACACGGCGCGCCACCCCGAGGCCACCGCACCCAAGGGACTGCTGATCGCGCGCCCGGAGGTACCGCTGTTCTTCGGCAACATCGATAGCGTGCTGGGCACCGTGCGCCAGGCGCTGGCGCGCGAGCATCCCCAGTACGGCCTGATACTCAGCCTGGAAGAATCGTCGGACCTCGACGGCACCGCCCTTGAAGCCCTGGGCGAACTGGCGGTGTTCGCGAAGGCCCACGGCATGCCGCTGCGGCTCGCGCGGGTCAAGGACGAGGTGCGCGACCTGCTGACGCATGCGCGCAACCCAGCCCTGCCCGAGGAAATATGGCGCGGCTGGAGCGTGGACGATGCGGTGCGCGACGCCTTGGCGCAGCCTGCATGAACGGGCCGCGCCAGCACCGCCGGGCGGGCTAGTCCTGACGCGGCGCGATCAGGTCGACCGCGTCGGTAATCAGTGCGTCCAGCCCCCAGCTCAGCAGCTCTGTCGCGCGCGCCGGGTCATTGACGGTATAGCAGGCCACCCGGAAGCCAGCCGCATGGGCTGCCTGGATGACCTCGGCGGTAAGCTCGCGATGGTTGGCATCGAGCGCCACGCAGTCCAGCCGGCGCAGCCGCTCCAGCCAGTCGGGCGGTAGCTTGTCCAGCAGCAGCGCGCGCGGCAGGCCAGGCGCGGCCTTGCGGGCCGCTTCCAGCGACTCTTCCGAGAATGACGACAGCAGCGGCAGCACATCGCTGCCGGCCCACAGTGCCTGCGCGTCGAGGGCTACCGCCGCGCCGGTGCGCCATTCCGCGCCGGGCACGGGCTTGATCTCGATATTGACGAAGAAGCCGTTGGCACGGGTATAGCGGGCAATCGCCGCCAGCGTGGGCACTGGCTCGCCGGCATAGGCAGGGCTGTGCCAGCTGCCCGCGTCCAGCATGGCGATCTCGCCCAGCGTCAGCGCATCGGCCCGCCCCTGGCCGTTAGTGGTGCGGTCCAGTGTCGCGTCGTGCAGCAGCACCGGGCGTCCGTCGCCCGACAGCTTCACGTCGAACTCGAACATGCGGTAGCCAAACGATGCGCCGTGGCGGAACGCCGCCAGGGTGTTCTCGGGTGCGAGCTTGCCCGCGCCACGATGGGCAACATGGCGCGGATAGGGCCAGGCGGCTAGGGTCATGTCAGGCCTCGATGCGCTTGCCGGAATCGGTGTCGAAGAAATGCAGGTGCTCGGCCGTGGCCGTGATCGGCAGGCGATCGCCGCCGCGCACCGGCATGTTGCTGTCCAGCCGCACCACCACCGGCTGGCCGCCCAGCGTGCCATACGCAAAGGAGTCGGCGCCGAGCGCCTCGACCAGCCGGACCTCGATCTCGGCGATCGCCTCGTGCGCCGCGCACGGCTCGATATGCTCTGGACGCAGGCCCAGCAGCGCGCGCTCGGGCAAGTGCAGGCCCATCGGCAGGTGGCCAAGGGTGGCGGGCGCGCCTTGCGCGCCCGGCTTCTGCTCCACGCGCATCTGCGCTTCGCCCTGCCCGCCATTGGTCCGCGCCACCGGGACCAGATTCATCGGCGGCGAGCCGATAAAGCTGGCCACGAAGGTGCTGGCCGGGCGTGCGTAGACTTCCAGCGGCGTGCCGATCTGCTCCACGCGCCCGCCATTGAGCACCATCATGCGGTCCGCCAGCGTCATGGCCTCGACCTGATCGTGGGTCACGTACATGCTGGTGGTGCGCAGGCGGCGGTGCAACTCTTTCAACTCCAGGCGCATCTGCACGCGCAGCTTGGCGTCGAGGTTGGACAGCGGCTCGTCGAACAGGAACACGGCAGGCTCACGCACGATCGCGCGGCCCATGGCCACACGCTGGCGCTGGCCGCCCGACAGCGCACGGGGCCTGCGCTCCAGCAGGGGCGCCAGTTCCAGGATGCCGGCGGCATGCTTGACGCGCTGCTCGATCTCGCTCTTGTCCATGCCGCGGATCTTCAGCCCGTAGGCCATGTTGTCGTACACGCTCATATGCGGGTAGAGCGCGTAGTTCTGGAACACCATGGCGATGTCCCGCTCGGCGGGCTCGAGGCTATTGACAACCTTGTCGCCAATATGCACCTCGCCGCCGCTGATGGCTTCCAGCCCGGCCACCATGCGCAGCAGCGTGGACTTGCCACAGCCCGAGGGGCCGACGATGACGATGAACTCGCCATCGTTGATTTCCATATCGATGCCGTGCACAACCTTGACGTTGCCGGCGTAAGTTTTCTGTACGTTGCGAAGCGACAGTTTTGCCATTGCTATTCTTTCTCGCTGGGCAAGCGTGGCGGGCGCGTCATCCAATGAGCGCCCCGCCCCACCCGCTTATTTTTCAGTTTCGACCAGGCCCTTGACGAACCACTTCTGCATCAGCACCACCACGATCGCGGGAGGCACCATGGCCAGCATCACGGTGGCCATCACCAGGTTCCAGTCGGTCGCGGCATCCCCGGAGCGGGAGATCATCTGCGTGACGCCCACCACCACCGGCGTCATCGACTTCTGCGTGGTGATCAGGAGCGGCCACAGGTACTGGTTCCAGCCGTAGATGAACTGGATCACAAAGAGCGCCGCGATGCTGGTCTTGGACAGCGGCAGCACCACGTCCTTGAAGAAGCGCAGCGGCCCGGCACCGTCGATGCGCGCGGCCTCGGCCAGCTCATCCGGAATGGTCAGGAAGAACTGGCGGAACAGGAAGGTCGCGGTCGCCGAGGCGATGATCGGGATGGTCAGGCCGAAGTAGCTGTCCAGCATGCCGAGATCGGACACCACCTTGTAGGTCGGCAGGATCCGCACTTCCACCGGCAGCATCAGCGTGATGAAGATCATCCAGAAAAAGGTCTTGCGCAGCGGGAACTGGAAGTACACCACCGCGAAGGCCGAGATGATCGAAATGGTGATCTTGCCCAGCGCGATGCCCAGCGCCATGATCAAGCTGTTCAACATCATGGTGGAGACCGGCGAGGCGGCATTGCCCACGCCGGCTACCAGCACGGTGCGATAGTTCTCCAGAAGATGGCTGCCCGGCAGCAGCGTCATCGGTGCCTGCAGCACCTCGTCGGCAGTCAGCGTCGAGGCAACAAAAGTGACATAGACAGGGAAAGCCACTACCACTACGCCCAGCACCAGCATCAGGTGCGAGAGAAAATCTAGAAAGGGTCGTCGTTCTACCATTTTGCCAATCCTTCAGTACTGCACCTTGCGTTCCACGTAGCGGAACTGCACCACCGTGAGAACAATCACGATCCCCATCAGCACGACCGACTGCGCGGCCGAGCCGCCGATATCGAGGCCGCGGAAGCCATCCTGGTAGACCTTGTAGACCAGCGTATTGGTAGCGTTGACGGGGCCGCCATGCGTCACCGCGTCGATAATGGCAAAGGTGTCGAAGAAGGCGTACACCACATTGATCACCATCAGGAAGAACGTGGTCGGCGACAGTAACGGGAATATGATCGACCAGAACCGGCGCCAAGGCCCCGCGCCATCGATGGCGGCTGCCTCGATCAGCGATTTAGGGATGCTCTGCAAGCCGGCCAGGAAGAACAGGAAGTTGTAGCTGATCTGCTTCCACGCTGCGATCAGCACCACGAGCAGCATGGCCTGGTTGCTATTGAGCAGGAAGTTCCAGTCCACACCGAACCGATGCAGCGCGTAGGACACCACGCCCAGGGTCGGGTTGAACATGAACATCCACAGCACGCCCGCCACCGCCGGCGCCACGGCATACGGCCAGATCTGCAGCATCTTGTAGCCACTGGCGCCCCGCACCACGCGATCGGCAAAGTAGGCAAGCATCAGCGAGACCGTCAGCCCGACCAGCGTCACCCCGACGGCGAACACGCCCGTGACGCGAAACGAGTTCAGGTACTGCGCATCACTGAACAGATCGCGGAAGTTCTCCAGGCCAACGAACTGGAGATCAATACCAAAGGCATCCTGCCGCAGCACAGACTGGTACAGCGCCTGTCCGGCCGGCCAAAAAAAGAAGATCAGCGTCACCGCCATCTGCGGAAGCACCAGCAGATAAGGCAACCATGAAGATCGGAATACGACCCGTTTTTCCATCACGCATCCAAGCCACCGCTATGCGCGGCGCGTCATCAGCCATAGCCAGTGCGGCGAGGCTGCCGCACAAACCAAAGACGGAGGCACAGCCTCCGCCTCCCAAACACTCAATAAGCTGCAGCGCTTATTCGCGGACCGTCTTCTGGAAACGCTCCAGCAATTCATTGCCGCGCGCAACCGCCGAATCCAGTGCCTCCTTAGGTTGCTTCTTGCCGGTCCACACCGCTTCAAGCTCTTCGTCGATCACCGTACGGATCTGCGGGAAGTTGCCCAGGCGGATGCCGCGCGACTTGTCGGTGGTCTTGACGATCATCTGCTTGACCGCCACGTCTGCGCCGGGGTTCTTCTCATAGAAGCCCGATTTCTTGGTGAGTTCGTAGGCTGCCGTCGTCACCGGCAGGTAGCCGGTCGACTGGTGCCAGTCGGCCTGCACCTCGGGGCGCGACAGATAGGTGAAGAACTTGGCTACGCCCTTGTACTCCTCGGCCTTCTTGCCGCCCATCACCCACAACGAAGCGCCGCCGATAATGGTGTTTTGCGGGGCGCCCGGCACGCCTTGCTCGTACGGCAGCTGCGCCACGGTGAAATCGAACTTGGCGTTCTTGCGGATATTCGCCAGCGCCGCCGAGGAACCGGTCAGCATGGCGCACTGGCCGGCAATAAACTTTGCCTTCGGCTCGTCCTTGCGGCCGCCGTAGACAAAGTAGCCCTTCTGCTGCATGTCGAGCAGGTTGGCAATATGCTTGACGTGCAGCGGCGAATTGAACACCAGGCGCGCGCCCGTGCCACCGAAACCATTGTTCTCGGTGGCGAACAAAACGTTGTGCCAGGCCGAGAAGCTTTCCAGCTGCACCCACGACTGCCAGTCGGTGGTGTAACCGCAAGAGATGCCGGCAGCCTTGAGCTTGGCGGAATCGGTGGCCACCTCTTGCCAGGTCACGGGCGGCTTGTTCGGATCCAGCCCGGCCTTCTTGAAGGCGTCCTTGTTGTAATACATCACCGTGGTGGAGCTATTGAACGGGAACGACAGCATCTCACCCTTGTTCGAGGTGTAGTAGCCAGCCACCGCCGGGATGTACATCTTGGCATCGAACTTCTCGCCAGCGTCCTTCATGACCGTTGCCACCGGCTTGATGGCACCCTTGGCGCTCATCATGGTAGCCGTACCCACCTCGAAGACCTGCAGAATCGCCGGCGCGTTGCCCGAGCGGAAGGCAGCGATGCCCGCGGCCAGCGACTCGTCGTACTGGCCCTTGTAGATCGGTACGATCTTGTAGTCGGACTGGCTGGCATTGAACTGCGTGGCGATCGCGTTCACCTTCTCGTTGAGCGCACCTTCCATCGAATGCCACCACTGGATCTCGACGGCGGCATTGGCCGATCCTGCGCCGGCCAGCATGGCAAAGGCGGCCAGGGTCAACGCGGTACGTTTTACGGTCATGGAAATCTCTCCTGTTCTATCTTGTGGCATTGGACAAAAATCGTCCGACTGTATGCAGTTTTTGTGACAGGCGGATGTTACCCCGCCTTGTTGGATTGGAAAACCGGGCATTTCCACTAAATTACAATAATATGACAACGATTTATCGGCAGCTTGACAGGGTAGAATCTCGCGCTATGCAAGCCATACAAAGCCTTCCTGCCCCGGCACTGCGCCGGATTCGCGGCGTACTGACCGATATCGACGGCACCATCACCACCGACGGCAGGCTGCCGGCGGCCACCTACCTGGCGCTCGACCGCCTCAAGGCAGCCGGGCTGCACGTGATCCCGGTCACGGGACGCTGCATCGCCTGGGCCGAGATCCTGACGCGGTTATGGCCGGTGGACGCCATCATCGGCGAGAACGGCGCCTTCTACTCGCACCTGCGCGCGGGCAAGCTGGTGACCCGCTACCTGGACGATGCCACCACCCGGGCCGACAACCTGGCGCGCATCCACGCGCTTGGCAAGCGCATCGTGCAAGAGGTACCAGGCTGCGCGCTGGCCTCTGACCAAGCCTGGCACGCCGCCGACCTGGCCGTCGACCACGCCGAGGACGTCGCCCCCCTGCCGCCCGCCGCGGTTGAGCGCATTGCCGGGCTGATGCGGGAAGCCGGCATGACCGCCACGGTCTCGTCCATTCACGTCAACGGCTGGTTCGGGGATCATGACAAGCTCAGCATGAGCCGTTTGTGCGCTGCGGAATTGCTGGGCGCCGACCTGGATGCCGAGCGGGAGGAGTGGTTGTTTATCGGCGACTCCGCGAACGACGCCAGCATGTTTGCCCATTTCCCGCTGTCGGTCGGGGTGGCCAACATCCGTGACATCCTGCCGCAGTTGCCGGCAAAGCCCGCCTATATCACCGAGGCAGCCTGCGGCGAGGGCTTCGCGGAAATGGCCGAGCTTCTGCTGGCCGCGCGCGGCTGACCTGCCAATGGCGCGCCGCCAATAAAAAAAACAGCCGGGCAAGCCCGGCTGTTTTTTTATGCGCTGCAACAACGGCCAGGAGCCGATTCAATCGAAGCCCAGCTCCTGCAGCTTGCGCGTGATGGTATTGCGGCCAATGCCCAGGCGCGTGGCCGCCTCGACGCGGCGTCCGCGGGTGACGCCCAGCGCAGCCTCCAGCACGGCCTTCTCGAAACGCCGCGTCAGCGCGTCCATGACTTCCGGCTGGCCGGACTCCAGCATGGCGCGGGCTTCCCCCGCCAGCAGGTGCTCCCAGCCGGCCAGCGCGCTGGCCGCAGCCGAGCGGCCGGCGTAAGCCAGCGCGGTATCTGGCTCCGCGCCCAGGGTGGAAGGCGCGGCGCCGTAGTCGACGGCGTCATGGCCGTCGGCATCGTCCGCCCTGCCCTCTGCCCGGAACTCCGCCTGGCGCGCCGCGCCGGCACCGCCGCCCGGCGCCGTGCCGGTGCCGATCATCTCGGCCGGCATGTCCTTGACCTCGATGGTCTGCGCAGGCGCCATCACGGTCAGCCAGTTGCACAGGTTCTCCAGCTGACGCACGTTGCCGGGGAACGGCAGCGTGCCAACATAGGCCAGCGCCTCGTCCGACATGCGCTTGGGCTCCACGCCCAGTTCCTTGGCACTCTTCTGCAGGAAATGACGCGCCAGCAGCGTGATGTCTTCCGGGCGTTCGCGCAGCGGCGGCAGGCGCAGGCGGATCACGTTGAGGCGGTGGAACAAGTCCTCGCGGAACAGCCCTTCCTTGACGCGCGTTTCCAGGTTCTGGTGGGTAGCGGCAATTACCCGCACATTGGCGCGCAGCGGGTTGTGGCCGCCCACGCGGTAGAAGTTGCCATCCGACAGCACACGCAGCAAGCGCGTCTGCAGGTCGAACGGCATGTCGCCGATTTCGTCGAGGAACAGCGTGCCGCCCTCGGCCTGCTCGAAGCGGCCGCGGCGCATGGTCTGTGCGCCGGTAAAGGCGCCGCGCTCATGGCCGAACAGCTCCGACTCCAGCAAGTCCTTCGGAATGGCCGCGGTATTGAGGGCGATAAAGGGCCCGTTGGCACGCGGGCTGTGCTTGTGCAGCGCCTGCGCCACCAGTTCCTTGCCGGTACCGGACTCGCCGGTGATCAGCACCGTCACGTTCGATTGCGACAGGCGACCGATGGCGCGGAACACGTCCTGCATGGCTGGCGCCTGGCCGAGGATTTCGGGCGCGTCGACCAGGCGGTCTTCGAGCTCCTCCTCGCGCAGGCTTTCCTGCAGCGCGCGGCGGATCAGCTCGACCGCCTTATCCACATCGAAGGGCTTGGCCAGGTACTCGAAGGCGCCGCCCTGGAAGGCCGCTACCGCGCTATCCAGGTCGGAGTACGCCGTCATCACGATGACGGGCAGCCCCGGATGCCGTGCCTTGAGCGCTTGCAGCAGGTCCAGCCCCGAGCCACCCGGCATGCGGATATCGGAGATCAGGACCTGTGGTTCGTCGTCTTCCAGCGCGGCCAGTACATCGCGCACGTTCGTGAAGCTGCGTGAGAGCAGGCTTTCGCGGGCGAGGGCCTTCTCAAGAACCCAGCGGATTGATTGATCGTCGTCGACTATCCAGATCGGCTTCATGTGCGTCGCTTGTCTGCTCGGTGTCATTTGGTCTTCCGTGAACCTGGCCGCACACCGCCGGCAAGCCGGTCGGCAGCAATCATTGGGGCAGTTCCAATTGCTGTCGCCGATGCGATCAATGCAGGGGCAGCAGGATACGGAAGTCGGTACAGCCCGGCCGGCTCTCGCATTCGATCAAGCCCTCGTGCTGCTGCACGAAGGTTTGAGCGAGTGTGAGACCGAGGCCGCTACCGCCATCCCTGCCCGACACCAGCGGGTAGAAGATGCGTTCGCGGATATCCTCGGGGATGCCCGGACCGTTATCAATGACATGCAAGTCCAATGCCAGCTTGAACAATCGCTTCGCTATGGTTACCTGGCGGGCCACCCGGGTCCGCAGGATGATCTGCGCATCGCCCCGCGCCACGCGCTCCGCAAGCGCCTGGGCAGCGTTGTGGACGATGTTGAGCACGGCCTGGATCAACTGCTCCATGTCGCCGCGCAGGTCTGGCAGGCTCGCGTCGTAGTCGCGCACGATATCCAGCCCGGAAGGGAATTCGGCCAGCACCACCGAGCGCACGCGCTCCAGCACCTCGTGGATGTTGAGGTCGGACACGATGTGCGGATGGCGGTGCGGCTCCAGCAGGCGGTCCACCAGCGTCTGCAGGCGGTCCGACTCCTTGATGATGACCTGGGTGTACTCCCGCAACGAACGGTCAGGCAACTCGAATTCGAGCAATTGCGCCGCGCCGCGGATGCCGCCCAGCGGGTTCTTGATCTCATGCGCCAGATTGCGGATGAGCTCCTTGTTGGCCGAGGTCAGGTCAAGGATGCGCTCCTCGCGGTCGCTGCGTACCTTTTGCTCGTTGGGCAGCACTTCCACCAGGACCGTGTCGGCCGTGGCATCCAGCGCGCCAATCACCACGTGCGCATGCATCGGCTCCTGCAGGGGCGGATGCAGTATCACATCCTGCCGGCGCGCATCGAACTGCCGTGAGATCACGGTCTCGATCATGCTGCCGAGCTCTTCCGAGGCACCGAACAGGTCTGCCAGCGACAGCTCCACCATGGCTTTGCGCGACACCGCGAAGCTGGCCTCGGCGGCGGGATTGGCGTAGACGATGCGCAGGCCGGGCTGGCGCACCAGCAACACGGGGTTGGCGACCACGTCCAGCCCCTGGTGGTAGGACACATCGCCCAATGGCAGCACCGTGGCTCCATCCTCGGCCGGCGTGCCAGCCCCGGCCGAAGCCACCTTGCGCGAGACGCTGCGAATCAGGCGACGCATAGTGCTAGTCCTTCAAATTGGAGAGTTCGCGCCGCAGCGATGCGGCATTGGCCTCGCCACGCGCGATGTCGTCACGCAGCGTGGCGGTGCGGTCGAGGTACTTCTGGTAGTTACGTTCATTGCCCTGGCGCTCGGGCTGGCCGTTGTTGAACTCGGCGCGCAGCGCGGCCAGCTTGGCCTCCTCGCTTTGCAGCTCCTGCTCAAGCACCGCGCGGCGCTCGCCATCGCGGCTTTTCTGGGTCGCGCTGTCCACGCGCGGAAACGCGGTGGGCGCGGTGGCGGGCCCGGCACCCTTGCCTGCCGAAGGGGCGCTCACACGGCCGCCCGGCACCGTCGTGACTTCCGGCAAGCTGAGCCGCTTGCAGCCCTTGCCCCCGTTGCCGTTGCGGTATTCGGGCACGCCGTTGGGGCCAGCGCAGACATAGATGTCCGACTGCGCCGGGGCCGGCCGGCTCCAGCACACCAGCACAAGCGCCAGCATGGCGCAGGCAGCCGCCGATACGTGCATGGAGGCACTGAACCGGTGCATCGGTCGAAGCGAGGAAAGCGGGAATTCGAGCGCGTCCATTGACATCAGCAGGGATGGTGGGAAAGGAGCCCCATTCTAGCGATCAAACCGGCGAACAAAACAAAAAGGGACAGCCGAGGCCGCCCCTTCCTGGTGCAACTGTTGCCCGGTCACAACCTGGCAACGCCTCGCCTTACAGCGAGTAGTACATATCGAACTCGATCGGGTGCGTGGTCATGCGGAAGCGGGTGACTTCTTCCATCTTCAGCTCGATGTAGGCATCGATCATGGAGTTGGAGAAGGCGCCGCCGCGCGTCAGGAACTCGCGGTCGTTGTCGAGGTATTCCAGGGCCTGGTCGAGGCTGTTACACACGGTCGGGATCTTTGCATCCTCTTCCGGCGGCAGGTCGTACAGGTTCTTGTCGGCAGCTTCGCCCGGGTGGATCTTGTTCTGCACGCCGTCCAGCCCAGCCATCAGCAGCGCCGAGAAGCCCAGGTACGGGTTCATCAGGGGATCCGGGAAGCGGGTCTCGATGCGGCGGCCCTTCGGGTTGGCAACGTACGGAATACGGATCGATGCCGAACGGTTGCGAGCCGAGTAAGCCAGCTTGACCGGGGCTTCGAAGCCCGGCACCAGACGCTTGTACGAGTTCGTGCCCGGGTTGGTCAGGGCATTCAGCGCGCGAGCGTGCTTGATGATGCCGCCGATGTAGTACAGCGCGAACTCCGACAGGCCGGCGTAGCCATTGCCTGCGAACAGGTTCTGGCCATCCTTCCATACGGACTGGTGCACGTGCATGCCCGAACCGTTGTCGCCAACGACCGGCTTCGGCATGAAGGTAGCGGTCTTGCCGTAGGTGTGGGCGACGTTCTGGATCACGTACTTTTGCAGCTGGGTCCAGTCGGCGCGCTGCACCAGCGTGCTGAAGCGGGTGCCGATTTCGTTCTGGCCCTGGCCGGCGACTTCGTGGTGGTGCACTTCCACGGGGATGCCCAGCGATTCCAGAATCAGGCACATTTCCGAACGGATGTCCTGGAACGTGTCGATCGGGGCAACGGGGAAGTAGCCGCCCTTCTTGCCCGGACGGTGACCGCTGTTGCCGTGCTCGAATTCCTTGCCCGACGACCACGGTGCTTCTTCCGAGTTGATCTTAACGGAGCAACCCTGCATGTCGATGTTCCACGTCACGCCGTCGAAGATGAAGAACTCGGGTTCCGGGCCAAAGTAGGCGGTGTCGCCCAGGCCGGTGCTCTTCAGGTAAGCCTCGGCGCGCTTGGCGATGGAACGCGGGTCGCGGTCGTAGCCCTTGCCATCCGACGGCTCAACCACGTCGCAGGTCAGGATCAGGGTCGGTTCTTCGTAAAACGGATCGACGTTAGCGGTATTCGGATCSGGCATCAGCAGCATGTCCGAAGCCTCGATACCCTTCCAGCCGGCGATCGACGAACCGTCGAAAGCGTGGCCGCTTTCAAACTTGTCTTCATCGAAGTGCGACACGGGTACCGACACGTGCTGCTCTTTGCCTTTGGTATCGGTGAAACGGAAGTCGACGAACTTGACGTCGTTTTCCTTCACAAGCTTCATCACATCTGCAACGCTGTGGGCCATGCCTATCTCCTGGAAATTCGGCTGAATCTAGAAAAGCCATTCTTGCGTCGACCTCCGCTGTGCAACGCCTCAAAGGCATTTACATCAACACAAAGATCGGCCACGAAAGGGACGAGGAATGTTAGCAGAAAGCATGCCAAGGCAACCCCCTAGTTACCCCTGCGTTCCCGAAAAAAGTGCAGCCAGGCGGCGCGATATGGAGGCCCAGGCGCGTTTCGGGTGCCGCGTATGGCATACGCAAAAATCCGGTCGGCTCCCGCCTCATTCCGGGGACGCCGGCGGCTCTCCCCGGCTCCCGCGAAAATCACCAAAACAGTGCATTTAAACACCTGATCGCACTATTTTTGTGCCAACGCACCAAATTAGAACATTTTGGCGCAAACCGGGCGCCGTTGCCTGCTTGCGGTGCAAGATGCGGCTACCAGGATGCCCGCAGCGCGCGGCCAAGCCAGCGCAACAGATGCCGCTCGCTGCCGTTCGCGGCCAAAGGCCGCCGGCAAGCGCGCGGCGCGCTAGAATATCCGGCAGCCTCTGCCAGATGCCATTTCACCCACCGATTTTGTCACCCAGATGACCACCCGAGACGATCTACTTCAAGCGGCGCGCGAGCGCCAGCAGCAAAACCAACTGCCGTACTTCGGCGCCCTCTCCCCGCAGGAAGCCTTTGCACTGCTGCAGGGCGACCCCACCGCCGTGATGGTGGACGTGCGCACGCAAGCTGAGCTCGACTGGATCGGCGGGCCGGACCTGCCGGAAGCCCAATCGGCGCATGTGGAATGGAGCAGCTATCCGGGCGGTGCACAGAACGCCGCCTTTATCGCACAGCTCAAGGCCCGCGTGCGCGCCGATGTGCCCGTGCTGTTCCTGTGCCGCAGTGCGGCACGCTCCAAGCACGC
Source organism: Cupriavidus sp. YAF13 (assembly GCF_052113425.1). Lineage (NCBI taxonomy): Bacteria > Pseudomonadati > Pseudomonadota > Betaproteobacteria > Burkholderiales > Burkholderiaceae > Cupriavidus > Cupriavidus sp. YAF13. The sequence continues at coordinate 9,147 of NZ_JBFRDD010000073.1, read as the reverse complement.
TGCCCGCGTCGCCACGGAAGCCGGCTATCAGTTCGCCATGGACGTGCTGGAAGGCTTCGAAGGCGCTCGCGACGAGCAGCACCACCGCAAGACCGTGGAAGGCTGGTGCTTCCGCGGCCTGCCCTGGCACGGCGCCTGAAGCTCGGGAACGCGCGAATCGCACAAGACGCACGATACGCATAAATCGCGCAAAAAGGCAAAACGGGACAGCGTGGCTGTCCCGTTTTTTCATTGCATTGGCCACGCCTGCCCCGCGGCTCAGTCCCCTGCAGGATCTCCCGGGCGCCGCGCCGCGACCTCCACCAGTTCGAAGCCCATCGCCTGCACGCCTTCGCGCAGCATGGCATAGGCCGGCTCGATCTGGTCCGCCAGGCCCTTCACGCCCAGGTCGATGTGGCGGCGCGCATAGAGCTCGCCGCGCTTGGCGTCGCCCACCGACGGCAGGCTGAACACGCGAGCGCCCTCGAAGGCGGCCTCGACCCGTTCCATCAGCGGCGTCAGCGTGGATTCCGGCGCCTCGAACACCAGGAACGATCGCTCCACTTGCACCGCCTGATGGAACAGGTAGGAATAGTAGGTATCCAGCACCCATTCCATCATCGGCCACGCCATGACCGGGAAGCCAGGCATGAAATGATGGTCGGCCACGGAAAAACCCGGGATGCGGTTGTAGCTGTTCGGGATGATGCGCGCCCCGGCGGGGAATTCGCCCATCTTGAAGCGATGCTGGTTCTCCGGCAGGCTCAGGTCGGCCTTGGCGGGATCGCCCGCCGCGGTCTCCGCGATCCGCAAGGCGATCTGTTCGCGGGCGTCCGGATGCAGTGCCAGCGGCACGCCGAGCGCGGCCGCGGCGCACTGCCGGGTGTGGTCATCGGGCGTGGCGCCGATGCCGCCTGTGCAGAACACCACATCGTTGCCCGCGAACGTACGGCGCAGCGTGGCGGTGATGCGCGCGCGCTCGTCGCCCACGTATTCCGCCCAGTCCAGCGCCAGCCCGCGCGCCGCCAGCAGTTCGATGGCACGGCGCATATGCTTGTCTTCGCGCCGCCCCGACAGAATCTCGTCACCAATGACGATCAGGCCGAAACCCATGATGCCCTCGCTTCAGGATTGTTCAATGCGCCGCACATCGGACGGCGCCAGGTCGATAACATCCGCCACCGGCGCCGCCGCGGCTGCCGCAGCAGCGCGCTCGGCGCGCAATTGCTCCAGCGCGCGCAGGCAGAAATGGCCAAACCACAGCGCCGAGAAAATAAAGATCAGCACATACAGCCACAGCGTGCCCGCGAGCACGAACGGGAACAGGAAAATCAGCGCGGCCGAAGCCACCCAGATCAGCGTCGGCGCCGAGCCCAGCAGGCCCACCGCCACGCCAATGGTAAGCAACGCCATGCGATGGCGCTTCATCAGCGTCTTGCGCTCCTCTGGCGTGGCATGCTGCGCGAGCGCGTCGTAGGTCATCACGCGATAGGTCAGCCAGCCCCACAGCAAGGGCGGGATCAAGGCGAAGAAAGGCGGGATCAGCCACAGCGGCAGCGTCACCAGCGCCAGCAGCAGAAACACCATGGTGCTGCCCAGCGCCTGGAACACACTGCCCAGCATGCTGCCACCCTTGGCCTTGACCAGGTCCGGATAGCTGCGCTCCAGGTGCCGCACCGCGGCAGGCACCGAGAACAAGCTGATAAAGACCAGCATGGAAGCAATCACCAGCGGGATCATCAGCGCGATCACAAACAGCGGCGCCACCACCGTGCGCAGGGACTGCAGGCCGAACCAGTCGAGCGCGCCATAGATCCAGCTGGTCAGCACCGACGTCTCGAGCACGCCGCGCGCAGCTGTCATGATCGGCTCCCACCCCCACAGCAGCAGGCCACCCCACAGCCCGGTGGCGAGCAGGAAGGGAATGACGGTCAGCATCAGCATGCGCGGATGCAGCTGGCTGATCAGGGCACGGCCTAGCGCGCGAAAAATATCGTTCATGCAGTAAATTGGGGTTCCACAAAGGCGGGGACAACTAGACTAGCACACGTCATAAGTGCCGCGGGAGACGCGTGCGCCGCTAGCGCAAGATGGCAGGGCGCGGGAGCGCGCCTTGCGCGGGAATGCGCGCTGCCGGGGCTGCCACGGCAGGCGCCCCGCCGCTTCAGCCGAGCCGCAACAGTCGCTTGATCCCGTACCACTGCTGAGACAGGAAGCCAGCGCCGTAGTCGCGCCCCTTGCCTGCCGGCGGCGGCATCTGGTCGCGCACACCGGTGGGGTAGTAGGCGTCGGTAAACACAGCGGTGCGGAACAACATGTCCCACCAGGGAAAGATCACGCCGTAGTTGCATCCGCCCAGCTTGGTGGGCCGGCCGATGGTTTCGTGGCCGACGCCAACCGCATGATGGGTGCGGTGAAAGCGCGGCGAGACCAGAAGCCGCTCGCCCAACGTGCCGAAGTGCAGGCGCAGGTTGGCATGCTGCAAGCTCTGCAGCAGTTGCGACAGCGCCACCAGCAGCACGTACTGGGAAGGCTCCACGCCCACCGCCAGCGCCGCCACCGCAAACACCACGTCGCGCAGCATGTCGTCGAGCAGGTGGTTGCGGTTATCGCTCCATAGCGTCATCTGGCGCTGGCTGTGATGCAGCGAATGCAGGCTCCACCACCAGCGGTAGGTATGCGAGAGGCGGTGGTACCAGTAGTCGAGCAGGTCGAACAGCAGCAGGTAGATAAAGAAGCTGACCAGCGGGATCGACGTCACCGCCGGCCACCAGTCTTCCACATTGACCCGCTGCCAGCCGAGCAGGCGCAGATGCCCTTCCAGCCCGTCCATCAGCGGACCGAGCAGGAAGAACATGGCCAGCCGGAACAGGCCGAGGCGATGCACGACGGTGTAGAGGATGTCGGCGCGAATGGCGGCGCGGTCGGTCACGGCTTCGACCGGGCGCAGCTTTTCCAGCGGCCCGAGGATCAGCACCATCACCACGATCTGCACCAGCCCGACCAGCAGCCATTCGGTGCCGGTGAAGGCGTCCTCGGCATAGCCGCCCAGCCCAAGCTGGTAGACCACAGGCAGGATCACGTCCTGGAACAGCGTGGCTTCAATCTGGCCGATCCAGCCGTTGAGCAGGTCAAGCATCAGCGGCTCCCGGCTGGTTGCCCAGCCACCACCGCGGACTGCCCGCGCAGCCAGTCACGATAGGCGGGATGCTCGCGCAGCGTGGCGAAGCAGAAGCCCTTCTGCTCCAGGCCGCCGATCAGCGGTTCGAGCACGCCGGGCGCCCAGGGGTCCTTGCGCGACCAGATGCCGAGGTGCGCCATGGCGATGTCGCCATCGCGCAGCCCGCGCAATGCGCGCTCCAGCAGCACCTTGTTCGGGAAACGCTCGGACGAAAGCTCGTCACCCAGGAAGCCGGCCGGCGCCCAGGCCACGTGCTTGAACCCGCACTGCTCGGCCCATTGCAGCGTCTGCGGCGCGGTATGGCCGCCCGGTGCCCGCCACAGTGGCGACATGGTCGCGCCGCTGAGGTGCTTCAGCGCCTGCGCGCTGCGGTTCAGCTCGCTGCAAAAGCTTTGCTGGTCCATCACCACGTCCTGCCCCGCATGTGCGCCGAACTGCGGCCGCATGGTGACCTTGCCGTCGCGTACGCCGCGCAGGTAGACGTGATCGAACGTGTGGCTGCCAAAAACATGGCCATCGGCGGCCAGCGTCTTCCAGTACGCGGCCCAGCCCGGGTCGAGCGAGCTGTCCTTGTCGACGGTGGGTTCGTTGGCGAGGAAGAACGTGGCCTTGATATGGTGCCGGCGCAGCGTATCGGCGATCAGCGCCGCCTGGCTCATGCTACCGGTATCGAAGGTCAGGTAGAGCGTGCCGGCGCGGCAGGCCTGGGGCGCGGCGGCAGGCACCGCGCCCGCCGAACTGGCCGGCCCGGCGGCCAGCGCCAGTCCGGTGGCTGCAAGCCCGGCAGCCACCGCGCGGACCAAAGCGCGGGGCAACCGGGACTGCGAATGCTTGCTCATGATGCCTGTCCTGATTTCCTGTGACTGCATTGGAGTGGCGGCGGCCATACTAGTTCGATGCCGCGCCCGCCATGGCGTTCCCGGACGGGCGCCCTCTCTCAATAAAGCGGTGCGCGGGTACGGAAATAAATGCCGTGCGGCGAGCGGCCCACGCGGATGGTCTTGACCAGCTTGCGGCTGGCCACGTCGATCAGGCCCACCGAACGCGCCCAGCGGAAGCTCACCCACAAGGTCTTGCCGTCGGCGGTCAGCTCCATGTCATCGGGGCCAGCCGGCAGGCCGGTGATGTCGCCAACCTTGGTCAGGGTCTGCTGGTCGACGATGCTGATAGTCCCGGAGACCCGGTTGGACAAGAACAGATGGCGCTTGTCGCCCACTGCGCGGAAATTGTGCGCGCCCTTGCCGGTCTGGATCTGCTTGACCACGGTGCGGGTATGCCAGTCGATCACGGCGACATAATCGGCGCCGGTCATGCCCACCAGCAGGTATTTCTGGTCCGGCGTAACCCACACGCCCGCCGGCGCCGAGCCGGCGTTCATGCGCCACATCACGGTCTGCGTAGGCAGGTCGATGGCGACCACCTCGTTGGAGTCCTGCAGCGTGACGAAGGCAACACGGCTGTCGGCGGTAAAGGCGATATGGCTCGGCGTCTTGGCCAGCGGCAGTTGCTTGGCGATCTTGAGCGCCTTGCCGTCCCAGCGATACACGTCGACGCGATCAAGGCGGTTGCCCGTGGTCAGGAACCACTTCTGGTCGGGCGAGAAGCCGATCTGGTAGGGATCGTCGATATTGGCCACGCGCTGCTGGACCTTGCCGGTGACCGGGTCGAGGAACACGAGGTCGTTGCCGACCGCATTGGCAACGATCAGCGATTTGTCGTCGGGCGTGGCGATCAGGTGGTGCGGCTCCTTCCCGACCGGGAACGTCTCCAGCACCTTCTGGGTGTCCTTGTCGATCAAGGTGACGGTAGCATCACCAGAATTGAGCACCACCACCACTTCCGCCAACGCCGGCGCCGCTACCATCCCCAGGGCCAGGGTGCCGATGGCGGCAAACCCGGAAACTACACGACGCAATGCGAGCATAAGACTGTTAAACAATGACTTAATCGATCATTCTAACGTTTTCGGACTGCGATCCGATGACCTAGCGCAACAAACTAACAATTGGTCACACTCTCCACACGGGGGGTAGCGTTCGCGCGAAAGGCTGGCAACCCTGACTTCAGCGCTGCATCGCTTCCCACACCTTTTGCAGACGCTTGACCGACATCGGCACGGGCGTGCGCAACTCTTGCGCGAACAGCGCCACACGGAGCTCTTCCAGCATCCAGCGGAACTCGTCCAGGCGCGCGTCTTCCACGCCCCGCCCCTGCTGCCGCAACTGCGTCTCGGCCCGCTGCCATTGCTGCAGCAGCGGCGTAATTTCCTGCAGCCGCTGGGTGTCGCGCGCCGGATCGCCCTTGATCTTGTCGATGCGCATGGCGATGCCTTTCAGGTAGCGCGGGAAATGCACCAGTTGCAGGTAAGGCGTATCGGCCACAAAGCTCTTGCCCATCAGCCGCGTCAGCTGCGCCTGCATATCGGCATGCGCCGCGGCGAACGGCTTGGCCTGGATCAGCTTGCGCGGCAGCGTCGCGTACTCGGCCAGCACTGCCCCTACCAGCCGGGCGATCTCCTGCGCCAGCAGGCTCAGGCGTGAACGCCCTTCTTCCTTGCGGGCGGCAAACTCAGCCTCGTTGCGCGGCAGCGGCGCCTGCAAGCAGGCCCGCTCCAGCGCCAGCATCACGATCTGGTCGCGCAACATCTCCTGCGTGCCCAGCGTCATGTACTGCATCGCCATCTGCTGCATGCCGGGGATGTTCTTCTCCAGGAACTTCACCTGCTCGCGCAACTGCAACGCAAACAGGCGGCGCAGCCCGGCTTGATGGATGCGCGCGGCTTCCTGCGGATCGTCGAAGACCTCCACGTCGCAATGCGTGGCGTGGTCGACCAGCGCAGGATAGCCATACAGCGTCTGGTTGCCCTTGCGGACCTCCAGCAGCTCGGGCAGTTCGCCGAAGGACCAGCTGGTCAGGTTCTCGTATTGCCCCGCCTCGGCCGCCGGCACATCGCGCGCGGCGATGTTCTGGAACGACTGCTGCGCCTGCCCGCCAAACTCGGCACGCAACTGCGCCAGGTTGCGGCCCATGTCCAGTTGCCGGCCATGCTCGTCCACCACCTTGAAGTTCATGGCGTGGTGGGCGGGCAAGGTTTCCAGCTTGAAGTCGGCGCGCTTGACCATGGTGCCGGTCTGCTCCCGGATGTCGGCAATCAGCACGTCCAGCAACTCGCCCTCGCCAAAGGCATTGCGATCGACGAAGCCCGCCGCGTAATCCGGCAGCGGCACGCAATGGCGGCGCAGCTTCTGCGGCAGCGACTTGAGCAGCAGGTGCACCTTCTCCTTGACCATGCCCGGCACCAGCCAGTCTGCGCGCTCCTGGCGCACCTGGTTGAGCGCGTACAGCGGCACCGTCAGCGTCACGCCATCGCGATGGCTGCCGGGCTCGAAGTGGTACGTCAGCGACATATCCACGCCCGCCACCGGCATCAGCTTGGGGAACAGGTCGGTGGTGATGCCAGCTGCCTCGTGGCGCATCAGCTCCTCGCGGTTCAGGTAAAGCAGCTTGCGCTCGCGCGCGCTCTCAGCCTGGTACCACTGCTCGAAGGTGGCCTGCTGGTGAATCTCGGCGGGAATCAGGCGATCGTAGAACGCGAAGATCAGCTCATCGTCGACCAGAACGTCCTGGCGGCGCGCCTTGTGCTCCAGGTTTTCGATCTCGCGCGTGAGGCGCTGGTTATGGGCAAAGAACGGCAGCTTGGTATCGAACTCGCCTTCCACCAGCCCGCGGCGGATAAACAGCTCGCGCGCCTCGGCCGGGTTCATCGGCCCGTAGTGCACGCGCCGGTGCTGGTAGACCACCAGCCCGTACAGCGTGGCGCGTTCCATCGCCATCACCTGGCCGGATTTCTTCTCCCAGTGCGGATCGCTCCAGCTAACGCGGAGCAAATGGCGGCCGACCTGCTCCAGCCATTCAGGCTCGATCTTGGCCAGCGTGCGCGCAAACAGCCGGCTGGTCTCGATCAGCTCGGCGCCGATGATCCAGCGGCCAACCTTGCGCGCGATCAGCGAGCCGGGCCACAGGTGGAACTTGATGCCGCGTGCGCCCAGGTACTCGCGCCCGCGTCCGTCAGCGTCTTCGATCTTGCAACCTACGTTGCCGAGCAACCCCGTGAGCAGCGCCTTGTGCACCTGCTCATAGGTGGGCTCGCTCTCGTTGAGCTTCCAGCCCTGCTCGGTGACGGTAGTCAGCAGCTGCGAATGCACGTCGCGCCATTCGCGCAGGCGCACATGCGACAGGAAACTGGCGCGGCACTGGTCCTGCAGCTGGCGGTTGGTCTTCTTGTGCGCCACCGCGTCCTCGAACCACTTCCACATCTTGACCCAGCCCAGGAACTCGGAGCGCTCGTCCATGAACTTGCGGTGGGCCTGGTCGGCGGCTTCCTGCGCCTCCTGCGGACGATCGCGCGGATCCTGCACCGACAGCGCGCTGGCGATGATCAGCACCTCGCGCAAGCAATGGTGCTCGCGCGCAGCCAGCGTCATGCGGGCCACGCGGGGGTCCAGTGGCAGGCGGGCCAGCTGACGGCCGACCTGGGTCAGCGCGTTGGCGTCGTCGCCCACGCTTTCCACCGCACCCAGCTCCTGCAGCAGCTGGTAGCCGTCGGCAATGGCCCGGCCCAGCGGCGGCTCGATAAAGGGGAATTCCTCGATCGCCGTCAGCTTTAGCGCCTTCATGCGCAAGATCACCGCGGCCAGCGACGAACGCAGGATTTCCGGATCGGTAAAGCGCGCCCGGCTGGTGAAATCGGCCTCCTCGTACAACCGGATGCACACGCCGTCTGCCACCCGGCCGCAGCGCCCGGCGCGCTGGTTGGCGGCGGCCTGCGAGATCGCCTCGATCTGCAGCTGCTCGACCTTGTTGCGGTAGGAATAGCGCTTGACCCGCGCCATCCCGGTATCCACCACGTAGCGGATGCCCGGCACGGTCAGCGAGGTTTCGGCCACGTTGGTGGCCAGCACGATGCGCCGCGCGTTGGAGGGCCGGAATACCCGTTCCTGCTCCTGCACCGACAAGCGCGCGAACAGGGGCAGGATCTCGGTATGCGGCGGATGGTGCTTGCGCAGCGCCTCGGCAGCCTCGCGAATTTCGCGCTCGCCGGGCAGGAACACCAGCACATCGCCCGGGCCGAGCCGGCACAGCTCGTCCACCGCTTCGACGATGCCGTCGAACAAGTCGCGATCTTTCGATTGCGCGGACTTGGGCGCGCCCTCGCCCGGCGCCGGCTTGTCCTTCTCGATCGGCCGGTAGCGGATTTCCACCGGATACAGGCGCCCGCTGACCTCAATCACCGGCGCGGGCTTGCCGCCCTGCGCAAAGTGCTCGGCAAAGCGGTTGGCGTCGATGGTGGCCGAGGTGATGACCAGCTTCAAGTCTGGCCGCTTCGGCAGGATCTCCTTCAGGTAGCCGATCAGGAAATCGATATTGAGGCTGCGTTCGTGCGCCTCGTCGATGATGATGGTGTCGTAGGCGCGCAGCAGCGGATCGTTCTGCGTCTCGGCCAGCAAGATGCCGTCGGTCATCAGCTTGACCGACGCGCCCGCCGACATGGTGTCATTGAAACGCACCTGGTAGCCCACGTGCTCGCCGAGCGGCGTGCCGATCTCCTGCGCGATGCGCTTGGCCGTGGAGGTGGCGGCGATCCGGCGTGGCTGCGTGTGGCCGATCAGGCCGCCGCTGCCGTCAGCGCCCGGGCCGCGCCCGATCGACAGGCAGATCTTGGGCAACTGGGTGGTTTTGCCTGAGCCGGTTTCGCCGGAGACGATCACCACCTGGTTGGCCAGCAGCGCCTGCGCGATCTCCTCGCGGCGGCCGGATACCGGCAACGCCTCGGGGAAGGTGATGGGCGGGAGCGGGTTGGCCTGGCGCACCGGGCGGCGTGCCTCGCGGGGCGCCCGCTCGGTGCGCTCGGTGCGCTCGGTGCGCTCCGGGCGCGGCGGCCGGGGCGTGCCGTTTGCCGGCTGCGGCCTGGCTTGCCGGGCCTGGCC
>NZ_JBFRDD010000072.1:0-37315 GCF_052113425.1 Cupriavidus sp. YAF13 | reverse complement strand
CTCTCCCACAAGTGTGGGAGAGGGGAGAAAACCGGCAGGAGAGTCAGAGCATCGATTCGGTGTAGCCGTGATTCCCGCACGAAGGGCGGGAATCACCCCAACGCGATGCGAAGCGAGCCGTCAAGGTGTGCCAAGGCCGTATGGGGCGCCTCGGGATTCGGCGAAAAGAGCGGAAAAGAGGGACCCATGTCTGAGTATCGCCTTAAGGCGATGCGAGTTTGGGTCCCGGCCGCTCTTTTCGCCGAAGCCCGAGGGGGTGTCGCCCCATCCGGCGCGCCTTTTTTGCCTACTTTTTTGGCAAGACAAAAAAGTAGGTCGCCGCCCCGCAGGGGTGGTGAAACTGCAGTTGCCTTTGACCTTGACGTCAATCAGCTGCAGCCGCAACAACCTAACTAACCTCAATCACCCCATTCATCGTCTCGTGCCCCGACCCACAGAAAATATCGCACAGGAACACAAAGCTGCCAGCCACCTTGGGCAAGGCCGAAACCCGCACGACCTTGCCGGGCGGCAAATCCTCCCGAATGCCGAGATCCGGCACGCTAAACCCCATGATCACATCCTGCGCGGTCAGCTCGAACACCACCGGCTCGCCAACCCGCAGCGCAATCCGGTTTGGCGTGAAGACAAACTTGCGCGCATGCACCTTGATCACCCGCGGCGCAGCGGCAGCGCTTTGCAACAGTGGCGTCCCGCCCGCCAGCGCCAGCAAGCAGCACAGCGCCCGCCTGCGGCTGATTCCTTCCCGTCCGATTTCCGACATGACCAACTCCTGATAGCGAGTTCAAAGCGGTTCCAAGCGGCTCAAAGCCAATCCAAGCCGATCAAAGCGACACGGCACGATCCGCTCAACCGTTGACAGGCTTCTCCTCGATCCCGAAATCCCCCGCAGCCCTGCCCGCCTCCACTTCCCGCCAGCCCAATCCCCGATAAGGCTGCGCCGGATCCCACGGCACCGGCAAGCGCTGCGGCTGCGACCCCGCCGCCGGCAACGGGAACATCAGCGAGCGCGCCGCGTGGTGCGCGATATGCCCGGTCATGTGGTGATGCTCCTGGTGGATGTGCCCATAGAACACCGTCACGTTGGGATGCGGCATCAGCCGCTCGATGACCTGCGCGCCGTCCCGGGTGGCCCAGTCCCACTGCGGATACAGGTCGAACAGCGGACGGTGCGTGAACACCACGATGCGCGCCGACTGCGGCTGCTGCGCAAGATCCGCGGCGAGCCAGTCGAGCTGCGCCGCGCCTACCCGCCCGGCAGGATCAGACACGTTGTCCAGCACGATGAAGTGCACGCCCTTGTGGTCGAACACATAATGCGTGGGCCCGAACAGTTCGCGGTAGGCAGCGCCCTGGTCCAGGCTGGCGTCGTGCTCACCCGGCATCAGGTGCACGACCGGCACCTTGAGCGCGGCGATGATCGACTGGAACTCGCGCATGCGCCGGCGGCGCTCGGCGGGGTCATCGGTGGTGTGGGTGAGGTCGCCGGTGAACATCAGGAAATCCGGCGGCTCCGCCAGTGCGTTGACCGCTGCCACCGCCTTGGGCAAGGTCCCGCGCGCGTCGGGATTGGGCGGGCCCTGGAAGCCCCAGTGCGCGTCCGAGAGTTGGACAAAGTAGAACGATTCGTCGCGGCCGGCGGCCCATCCGGGCAATGCCGACACAAACACCGCGCCGCCGGCGCACGCGGCAAGCCCGAGAAAATCGCGCCGCTTCCATGCTCGCTGCATATTGAGCTCCATCGGTTGATCGGATCGACCGGATTGATCGGATCGGTCGGATTGATCCGGTTGCTGGGGACCTGCCTGTCATACCGGCGCGCAAGCGTGTTTATTCCCGTTGCCGGCGATATTTTTTTTGCGTGGTGGTGGTGAGAATCGGGAATAAACTCAGTGCATTTCCGGTATACGCGGCAGAGACGGAATGAACGGGGAAGCGCGCGCGATGCGTCCAACCCGGGCACCGAGCCAAAGGAGTGACGTGAACGCTGCCGACCAGCGCCGCCGTTTCGACGATCTGGTGCTTCCGCACCTCGACGCCGCCTACAACCTGGCCCGCTGGCTGTCGGGCAGCCCCATGGAGGCCGATGACGTGGTGCAGGAAGCCTGCCTGCGGGCTTTCTGCTTTTTTGACAGCTTCCGGGGCGACCAGCCACGCGCGTGGCTGCTGGCGATCGTGCGCAACACGTGGTTCACCGCCTGGCGCAAGCGGCACCAGCCGGGCCAGGCCGAGAGCGCTGACTACGACGATGCGCATTTCGATGGCGAGCCGCTGCCCGGCTGGCAGGATGGCCACGGCGACAGCCCTGAGCAATGGCTGTTGCGCGCCGAGGATATCCGGCTGCTGCATGTGGCGCTGGAGCGACTGCCGCTGGCCTTTCGGGAAGTCCTGGTGCTGCGTGAGCTGGAGGACCTGCCTTATCGCGACATCGCCACCGTCGCGGACATCCCGCTGGGTACCGTGATGTCGCGGCTGGCACGCGCGCGCAAACTGCTGGCGGCGGCGGTGCTCGCCATGCACGCGGAGGACGCGCGCGGCACCGGCACCCAGGGCGGCGCCGACCTTAGCGCGGCAGGCACCCTGTCCAGCGCACCGGCAACGGGCAGGGCCGCCGCGGCAACCGCCATCCACGCCACACCGCCGCAACCTGCAGGGGAGACAGGCCATGAACTGCAATGACGCCCGCCTGCTGCTGCAAGCCAGTGCCGACGGGGAGCTCGGCGCAGGCGATGCTTTGCGCCTTGAGCGGCACCTGGCGCAATGTGCGGCCTGCACCGCGCAGCTCGCGCACCTGCGCGAATTGCGCACCGTATTGCGCGCGCATGCGCCCTACCACCGCGCCGGGCCGGCCCTGCGCGCGCGGCTCGGCACGGCGCTGGACGCAGCCCAGGCCGCGGCCGGCTCGCGCGATGCGGCGGCGCCCTCCGGCAACGGTGGCGCATGGTGGCAACGGATGCGGCGCTATTTCGAATGGGGCCCGGCCGCCAATGCCGCCATGGCCGCGCTGACGGTGGCGACGCTGGGCATTGGCATGGCCCAGTACGCGCTGAGCGATGGCTCCGGGCCGACGGTGGAAGGCGAGATGGTGAGCAGCCACGTGCGCGCACTGATCTCGGGGCACACGATCGATGTCGCCTCATCGGACCGCCACACCGTCAAGCCCTGGTTCAATGGCCGGATCGACTACGCGCCGTCGGTACGGGAACTCGCTGCGCAAGATTTCCCGCTGGTCGGGGGACGGCTCGACTACGTGCACGGGCGGCCGGTGGCGGTGCTGGTCTACCGCCGCAACCAGCACCCCATCGATGTGTTCGTGCTGCCAGCGCGCACGGCGGACAAGCCGGACAGCAAGCCTGCCCTCAACCCCGGCCGTAGCGAGGCGGCGCAGATCGAGTCGCGCCAAGGCTACCAGCTGGCGCTCTGGGAGTCGGACGGCATGCGCTACGCCGCCATCACCGATGCCTCGGCCGACGACCTGCTGCGCTTCACGCAGGCCTGGCGCGCGGCCGGCGACAACCGCGCGCCCTGAGCCCGGCGCCTGGGCTCAGGCCAGCTCAGGCCCGCTCAGGCGAACACGAACGGCAACTGCCGCTGGCGCTTGCCGGTGAGCGTGAACAGCGCGTTGGCCACCGCTGGCGCAATGGCTGGCACGCCCGGCTCGCCCAGCCCGGTGGGCGGATCCTCGGAGGGCACGAAGAACACGTCCACCACCGGCGCATCGGTGATGCGCGGCGGCGGATAGTCGGGGAAGTTGCTGTTCTTCACCGCGCCGTTTTCAATCTCGATGGCAAAGCCCGGCCGCGTCATCGCCAGCCCGAACACGCATGCGCCCTGCACCTGCGCCTCGGCCGACATGGGATTAACCACGCGGTTGGCATGCACCCCGGCCGTCACGCGATGCACATGTGGCTCGTTTTTCACCAGCGACACCTCCACCACATAGGCCACCACCGTGCCGAACGACTCGTGCACCGCCACGCCCCAGGCCTGGCCTTTGGGCAGCTTGCGCTTGCCGTAGCCGGACTTGTCCACCGCCAGCTGCAGCGCCGCGCGATGGCGCGCGTGCTTGCCCGCGTCCAGCCGCGCGAGGCGGTAAGCCACCGGATCCTGCCTGGCATTGACGGCCACTTCGTCGACCAGCGTTTCCTTGACGAAGGCGGTGTGCGTGTTGCCCACCGAGCGCCACCACAGCACCGGCACCGCCACCTGCGGGTGGTGCACCGATAGTTGCAGCGGGAAGCCGTAGTCGTTCTCAACCAGGCCTTCGACCATGGTCGAGTCCACGCCGCCCTTGACCATGAACGCCTCGAACGGCGTGCCGGAGAGGATGGACTGCCCGACCACGGTGTGCTGCCAGCCGAGCACCTGCCCCTGCGCATCGGTGCCGATGCGCGCGCGGTGCACATGCAGCGGCCGGTAGTAGCCGCCGCGGATATCGTCCTCGCGGCTCCACATCACCTTGAGCGGTTCGTCATGCCCGTTCTTGACCCAGGCCAGCAGCACGTTGGCCGCTTCGACCAGGTAGTCGGAGGTGGGCACGGCACGCCGGCCGAACCCGCCGCCCGCCATCATGGTGTTGAGCGTGACCTTGGCCGGCGGCAGCCCGAGCACGCGCCCGATGGCGGCCTGGTCCACGGTCTGGAACTGCGAGCCCACCCATACCTTCACGCTCTGCACCGCTTTGCCCGACACCTCGGCCTGCAAGGTGCAGTTCAGCGGCTCCATCGGCGCATGCGCCAGGTAGGGAAACTCGTAATCCGCCGAGATGGTGCGCGCGGCGCCGGACATGGCGCCCAGGTCAGCCTGCAGCGCCACCGTGCCGGGTTGCGCGGCCAGCGTTCTGTACTGCGCGAACAGGTCCTTGGTGGAAACGCTGGAGCCGCTGTCTTCCCACACGATCTCCAGCGCATCGCGCGCCTGCTTGGCCGGCCAGTAGCCATTGGCCACCACCGCCACGCCGGTGCCGCCGCGATCCACCGGCACCAGCATCACGTCGGCCACGCCCTTGATCGCGCGTGCCTTGTCGGCGTTGAAGGATTTCACCTTGCCGCCAAAGCGCGGCGGGCGTGCCACCACGGCCACCACCATGTTCGTGAGATGCACGTCGATACCGAAGGCGGTGGTAGCCTCCAGCTTGCCGCGCGCGTCCAGCCGGCGCGTGGGCTTGCCGATGAGCTTGAACTGCGCCGGGTTCTTGAGCGTTACCTGCTGCGGCACCGGCAGCGCCATGGCAGCCTGCGCCAACTCGCCAAAGGTAGCGCGATGGCTGCCGGAGGTGACCACGCCCAGCGCCACCTGGCAGCTCGCCGGATCGACCTGCCACTGCGTGGCCGCGGCGGAAACCAGCATGGCGCGGGCGCGCGCGCCCAGCTCGCGGTACTGCTGGAAGGAATGGTTGAGCGCGGTGGAGCCGCCGGTGATCTGCATGCCGAAGGCGGGATCCTTGTACGCATCGCCGGCGGGCGCCAGCGTGGCGCGCACGTTGCGCCAGTCCACGTCAAGCTCTTCGGCCAGCGCCATGGGCAGCGCCGTATGCACGCCCTGGCCGAATTCGAGCCGGTTGACCGCCACCGTGACGGTGTTGTCCGGCGCGATCAGCAGGAACGCCTGCGGCGGTGAAGGCGGGGCCTTGGGCGCCGCGCCTTCCTGCGCCAGCGCGGCCTGGGCTGGCAGGATGCCGAGCGCCAGGCCGCCACCGGCAAAGCCGGTCAGCTTGAGAAAACTGCGGCGGTCCAGCGCGGCGACGCCGCCAGCGTCCGCGTGCCTGCGATTGCCGCCGGCCAGCGCTTCGAGGTATCTGATTCGCATGGTGTCGTCCCCTTAAGCCAGCGCGCGCGCCGCGTCCTTGATGGCCGCGCGGATGCGCTGGTAGGTGCCGCAGCGGCACAGGTTTCCCGCCATGGCCTGGTCGATGTCGGCATCGCTTGGGTGCTTCTTGCTGCGCAACAGCCCGACGGCGCTCATCACCTGGCCGTTCTGGCAATAGCCGCACTGCGCCACGTCGTGCTTGATCCAGGCGTCGAGCACCGCGCGGCCAACCTTGTCGCCGGTAACGCCCTCGATGGTGGTGATGCGCGCGCCCTGCGCCGCCGAGACCGGCGTCACGCAACTGCGCGTGGCCTGGCCGTTCACGTGCACGGTGCATGCGCCGCATGCGGCCATGCCGCAGCCGAACTTGGTGCCGGTCATGCCAAGGCTGTCGCGTAACGCCCACAGCAGGGGCGTGGAAGGATCAACGTCTACCTGCAACGGCTTGCCGTTGATATCTAGCGTGGTCATGGGGGGAGCTCCTTGGGTCTGTTTGCCCTGGTCCGCCCCCGGCGCGTCGCGGCGGTTCGATCCGCCACGCCGCGCCGCCGGCGGCCGGTCAGCAGCGTGTGCCCCAGCCGCGGTGCGCACGCCGTAAAACCTTGTGAGCATAGTGCAAAAAGGGAAGTCGCGTTCGGTGCCGTGCACTGCACCCGAGCGGCCTCAGGCCATGCCTTCCGGCGCGCGGTCGATAAAGCCCGTCATGCTTTGCAGCCGGCCGTCCGCCGCCACCGTCGCGAAGTCGGTGCCGACCACCACGGCTGCCGCACCCGCCGGCGCCGGTTCCCAGGTAAAGCGCAGGTTGCCGCCATGTGCGTCGACCGGCGTCCCGCGCGTAAAGCGCAAACCCGGAAGGCGCGAATGGACAACGGCGATCATGGTGTCGATCCCGGCGTGGCCGTCACCGCGCATGAGCGGGTCGACATAGCTGGCGGACTCGGTCCAGGCGCCGACGATCAGCGCGCGCCGGCGAGCTGCATCGGTTTCGACGCGCTTCGCGCCGGTCCGATATCCGCGCCGATACCCCTCCTCGGCGGGGCAATGCCTGAAACGCCTGTATGACTGGAACGGCAGCGCGCCTGTCCGCCATGGCAGCAGACTGGCCGCCAGGGCCGGTTCCAGCTCGCCGCGGGCCAGGTTCCTACCGCAAAACGGCGTCCGGCGCTAGTCCGAACAGCGGTAACACACCGGGGCTTATTGCCTCGTGATTCCGGYGTATCGCCGCTATATTGATCCATTAAGCTGGGCCGTGCGTGCAACCTGCCCGACGCCCGCCCATCGCCTCAATTTCGAGAACGCAGCTTCAGGCTGACGCCATATGACGCCAGATTTGGATGTCCGCCCCTTGCCCGCCACCTACCCGCGCTGGCAACGCGTGTCGCTATCGGCAATCGCCTTCTTCCTGCTGGCCCTGGCCGGGCTGGCCGTGTCGCGCTACCCCGGAAACGTGGCCATGCTCTGGCTGGCCAACGCTTTCGGCCTCGGCATCTTGCTGCACCAGCGCAGCGGCGATGTGCCCTGGCAGCTGGCGGGGATGCTGGTGGCGGGCTTGGCGGCCAACGCGGCCATGGGCGATAGCCCTGCCATTGCGCTGGCGCTGGCGCTGGGCAACGTCGTCGAGATCGCGTTCTCGGCGTGGCTGGTGCGCGCCATGACCAGCGGCGCCACGCTATCCCGCCCGGGACCGCTGGCGCGCTTCGCGCTGACGCTGGGCGCGGCCAGCACGCTGGGACCGGCGGTGGGCGCCACCATCGGCGCCGCCACCATCAGCACCGCCTACCACAGCGGCTTTGGCGCGGTCTGGTGGACCTGGTGGACGGCGGACTCGATGGGCATCGTCATGCTGCTGCCGCTGATGGTATCGATCACCCGCGAGCGTTTCGCCGACACCTTCCGCCGCGCGCAGCTGCCCCGTTTTGCCGGCCTGCTCCTGCTGAGCCTGGCGGTGGGCGGCGTGGCGCTATATAAGAGCAACGAGCCGTTCGTGGTGATGGCGCTGCCGCTGGTGCTGGCGGCGCTGCTGACCAATCCCTTTGCCACTGCCCTGCTGACGTTGCTGGCCATCTGCGGCACGGTGGCGCTGGGGCTCGTCACCGCATCGCTCGGCGTGGGCGCGAACGAGCCGTTCCTGCTGCAGTCGGTGCAGCTGTCGACCACGCTGGTCATGGTGTTCCCGATCTGCATCGCCTTCCTGCTGGAGCAGAACCGGCGTGACCGCAGCGAGCTGCGCGGCAGCGAGCGGCGCTTTCGCCAGGCCATGGAGCATTCGGCCATCGGCATGGCGCTGGTGGGGCTGGACGGCCGCTGGCTGCAGGTCAACCGCGCCATCTGCGACCTGTTTGGCTATGATGCCGCCGAGCTGGCGGAGCTGCCCTTCCCGACCATCACCCACCCGGACGATCTCGCCCCCGACCTGCACCAGGTCGAGCGCCTGCTGGCCGGCGAGATCGAGTCGTACCGGATAGAAAAGCGCTTCCGCCACAAGGACGGCCACTATCGCTGGACCTTGCTGGCCGTCTCCCTGGTGCACGACGAGAACACCGGCAAGCCGCTGCATTTCATCTCGCAGGTGGAAGACATCGACGAGCGCAAGGCCGCGCTGGAAAAGCTCGAGGCGCTGTCGCGCCGCACCCAGCTGGCGGTGGAAGCCGGCGGCGTAGGCATCTGGGAATGGGACGTTGCCAGCGGCGCGATCGAGTGGGACGCGCGCATGCATGCGCTGCACGGCGTCGATCCTGCCCTGGGCGCGCCGGACATCAAGCGCTGGACGGCCATGGTGCATCCGGACGATGTCGAGCAGGCAAGCACCGAGATGCGCGAGGCGGTGCGCGGCACGCGCACCTTCGATACCGAATACCGCATCCAGCGCCCCGACGGCGCGGTGCGCCACATCCGCGCCATGGCCATGGTGCTGCGCCAGGACGATGACACCGCGGTGTCCATGATCGGCACCAACTGGGACATCACCGAACAGCGCCGCCTCACCGAGGCGCTGTTCGAAGAGAAGGAACGCCTGCATATCACGCTGCGCTCGATCGGCGATGCGGTGATCTGCACCGACGCCACCATGGGCGTCACCTTCATGAACCCGATCGCCGAGCAGCTCACCGGCTGGACCATGCAGGCGGCTGCCGGCCAGCCGCTCGAATCCATCTTCCGCATCGTCGACGAGCATACCAACGCGCCGATCCCCAGCCCGGTGGAACAGTGCCTGCTGACCTTGCGCCCGGTCTACCTGCAGGACGGCGCGGTGCTGCAAAGCCTGACCGGCGACCGCCATGACGTGCAGGACTCCGCCGCCCCGGTGCGCACGGCTACCGGCGAGGTCATCGGCGCGGTGCTGGTGTTCCAGGACATCACCGGCGCCCGCGCGCTGCAGCGCGAGCTGGCCCATTCGGCCTCGCACGATGCGCTCACCGGCCTGCCCAACCGCATCTGGTTCGAGAAGCGGCTGCGCGAGGCCTGCGACGCTGCGCGCATGCAGCAACAGCATCACGCGCTGTGCTTCATCGACCTGGACCGCTTCAAGATCGTCAACGACACGGCCGGGCATGCCGCGGGCGACGTACTGCTGCGCGAGCTCGGCCACGTGATCCGCTACCACGTGCGCCCGGACGACCTGCTCGCCCGCCTGGGCGGCGACGAATTCGCGCTGCTGCTCATGGACTGCACGGTGGACCAGGCCGAGCGCGTGTGCCAGAAGATCATCGATGCCATCCGCAGCCAGCGTTTCCCGTGGGAAGGGCGGGTCTACGATGTGGGCGCGAGCATCGGCATTACCGCGATCGACCACGAAACACCGCCGATGGGCGAGCTGATGAGCCGCGCCGACGTAGCCTGCTACGCCGCCAAGGCGGCCGGGCGCAGCCGCGTCTCGGTGTACCGGCGCGACGAAAGCGATGCGCAGCGCCACCACCAGGAGCTGCAGGTTGCCGCCGGCATCCACTCGGCGCTGGATGCGAACCGCTTCCGCCTGTTCGCGCAGGAGATCCGCGCGCTGCAGGAGCACAACCAGGCCGACCGCCATATCGAGATCCTGGTGCGCATGGTCGACGAGCAAGGCAAGCTGGTGATGCCGGGCGCGTTCATCCCAGCCGCCGAGCGCTATGACCTGATGGGCCATGTGGACCGCTGGGTGATCCACCACGTGCTGCACGAATTCGGCGAGCGCCTGGCCGCGGTGCCCAGGCTCACGGTCGCCATCAACCTGTCGGCCAATTCGCTGGGCGAGCCGTTCCTGCTGCCGTTCCTGCACGCCGAGCTGTACGACTCCGTGCTGCCCGCCAGCCGCATCCAGCTGGAGATCACCGAGACCGCGCTGATCAACAACATGGCGGCGGCCAATCGCCTGGTGACCGAGATGCGCAGCGCTGGCTGCACCGTGGCGCTCGACGATTTTGGGGCGGGCTTGTCATCGTTCTCCTATCTCAAGCAGTTTCCGGTGGACTATCTCAAGATCGACGGGAGCTTTATCCGCCACCTGGCCGGCAGCGCGGTGGACCGCGAGATCGTCAGCTCGATCAACGATATCGGCCATCGCCTGGGCATGCTGACCGTGGCCGAATCCGTGGAAGACGAGGAAACGCTGCAGGCCTTGCGCTCGCTTGGCGTGGACTATGCCCAGGGGTATGTGATCGGGCGGCCGATGCCGCTGGAACTGTTCCTGGAGAGTTGCCCGACCCTGCCGGTGGACAACGCCTGAGTCACCTGGCGTGCATGGCTGGCGGCGGCGTGCGCCGCCGCCAGCCATGCCCCTTGCATCACACGCTGTCGCCCGCACGGGCGACAGTTCCGCTTTCCGCCCCGCCGCCCGTTCGGAAAACCGAACGCCCTATCGCCATGCCCGCACGGAAATCCGAACCGTGCGTCGAGCGCACATTAATTTCTCCTTGTTTTTCAGTGGCTTAGGCAGCTTCGGCTTGGCCTTTGGCCTGGCACGCCTCGTGCAATGTATGCGCGGCCCCAAGCGGCCATACAGGTCGACGGTTGGCCCCCCCCGTGCCGGCCCGGACCCAAAACAATGGAGGAAACAATGATCGACCCCGCCTTGCTGACCTTGCCCACCACACCGGTGGGCGCCGGGCACACGCTGCCCATGCCCGTTCGGCATTGATCCGGCATTGATCTGGATTGATTTCGGAATGATTCCGGAATTGAACAGGCACTGATCTTCCCGGCTGAGGCCGCATGGCGCTGTCCCGACGACGGCAACGCCATGCCAGAAGGCTGCCAGCCCCCCGCAAAACAGCCGTCCGGCCATTGGCCGGGCGCATCGGCCCGACTTCTGATGAAACTGAACCGACTGCCCACCCTGATTTTCATTGCGATGCTGCTTGGCGTGCTGGCCGGCACGGCCGCCCACCATTACGCGCCGGACCCCGCCGCCGCCAAGTCCATCGCCGACCACCTGTCCATCCTGACCGATGTGTTCCTGCGCATGATCAAGATGATCATCGGGCCGCTGGTGTTCGCCACCCTGGTTGGCGGCATCGCCAGCATGGGCGACGGCAAGGCCGTTGGCCGCATCGGCATGAAGGCGATGGCATGGTTCATCGCCGCGTCCATCACCTCGCTGCTGCTGGGCCTGGTGATGGCCAACCTGCTGCGCCCGGGCGAAGGCATGAACCTGGCGCTGCCGGCGGCGGACGCTGCCTCCAATCTGAAGACCGGGGCGCTGAACCTGCGCGACTTCATTGCGCACATGTTCCCCAAGAGCTTCGTCGAAGCCATGGCCACCAATGAGATCCTGCAGATCGTGGTGTTCTCGCTGTTCTTCGGCTTTGCGCTGGGCACGCTCAAGGACGGCATCGGCAAACCCGTGCTGGCCGGCATCGAAGGCCTGTCGCACGTGATGCTGAAGATCACCAACTATGTGATGGCCTTCGCGCCGGTCGGCGTGTTCGGCGCRGTCGCCGCGGTGATCACCGCCGAAGGCCTGGGCGTGCTGGTGGTGTACGCCAAGCTGCTGGGCGCTGTCTACCTGTCGCTGGCGCTGCTGTGGGTGGCGCTGATCGCCGGTGGCTACTTCTTCCTCGGCCGCGATGTGTTCCGCCTGCTCAAGATGGTGCGCGCCCCGCTGATGATCGGCTTCGCCACCGCCAGCAGCGAATCGGCATACCCCAAGGTGATCGAGCAGCTCGGCCGCTTTGGCGTCAAGGAGCGCATCACGGGCTTCGTGCTGCCGCTGGGCTACTCGTTCAACCTGGACGGCTCGATCATGTACACGTCCTTCGCCGCGCTGTTCGTGGCGCAGGTGTACGGCATCCACCTGTCGCTCACGCAGCAGGTGACCATGCTGCTGGTGCTGCTGGTCACCAGCAAGGGCATTGCCGGCGTGCCGCGCGCCTCGCTGGTGGTGGTGGCCGCGGTGCTGCCGATGTTTGGCCTGCCCGAGGCCGGCATCCTGCTGGTGCTGGGCATCGACCACGTGCTGGACATGGGCCGTACCGTAACCAATGTGCTTGGCAACGCCATTGCCACAACCGTCGTCGCCAAAAGCGAAGGCGCCATCGGCGCGCCGGTGCCCGAAGAAGCGGATGACACCGCTGCCGACGGCAACCGCGGCCTGACACCCGTTCAGGTCCTGGCCGGCAAGTAACACTGCCAGCGCGCCAAGGCCCGGCCACCGATCAGGTGGCCGGGCCTTTTTTTGTTTCCGGGGGCCGGAAAACCGTGATGTGGTAAAAGACGGGGTCGCCGCGGTGCCGCCATCGCACAATGTGCACATTGGCGCTCCTACCCCTACTCTTACCCCTTTGCACGATGCACTTTTGCTGGCGCCTGCAGTCTTAACCCGTCGGGTACGCTGCCCGCGACCGAGTTCCATCGCCTTCGCTTCCTGCGCATTCCGCCCGCTCCCATGACCGGCCCGCTCCCTTCACACGCTACCCCGCAAGGCGCCCCGCACGATACCTCCGCTCGTGCCAGACGCCTGCGCCCATGGGTGCCCCTCATGGCCATGCTGGCGCTGGCGATGCTGATCGGGCTGGCTGGCGCCTTGGGCTACCGGTACAGCTACGACAACGCCCTGGCGCGCCAGGGCGAGCGCGGCCAGGTGCAGCTGCGCCTGTACGGGCAGGCCCTGTCGAGCGAGCTGGCGCGCTATGACTACGTGCCCAGCCTGCTCTCGCTGGACGACAAGATCGCTACCCTGCTGGCGCACCCGAACGACCCGGCACGCGTCGAGGCYGCCAACCAGTACCTGGCCGCGGTCAATGCCCGCGCCGGCACCCGCGTGGTGTTCGTGCTCGATGCCCGCGGCCACGTGCTCGCCACCAGCAACTGGCAGCGCCCCGACAGCTACCTGGGCGAAGACCTGAGCTTCCGCCCCTACTTCAGCGACGCCGCGGACGGCCAGCTGGGCCGCTTCTATGGCGTGGGCACCACCCGCAGCGAGGCCGGCTACTACCTCTCGGCGCCGCTGGGCGATCGCCACAAGCCAAGCGGCGTAGCGGTCGTCAAGGTGGGGCTGGAACCCCTGGAGAACCGCTGGCAAGGCGCCGATGCCCAGATGCTGCTGACGGACGAGAACGGCGTGGTGATCCTGGCCTCCGACCCGTCCCTGAAACTGGGCGCGCTCAAGCCGCTGGCCCCCGAGCTGCGCGAGCGGCTGCAACGCAACCTGCAATACAACCGCGCCGCGCTCCCGCAGCTGGAACTCACGCCGGTGCGCAAGCTGTCCGACAGCGACACCCTGGTCCGCCTGCGCAGCGGCCCGCCCATGCTGGCGCAGAACGCCGAACTGGTTGGCACCGACTGGCACCTGACGCTGCTGACCAACACCTCGCAGGCCCGCGTGGCCGCGCTCATCACCGCCGCGCTGGCCGGCGTGGTGACCGCCTTCCTGTTGCTGCTGGCGGCGGCCTGGAACGTGCGCCGGCGCATCGCCAGCGAGCGCATGGCCGCGCGCGCCGCGCTGGAGGCCGCCAACGGCGAACTGGAGCGCAAGGTGGCGGAGCGCACCGCGGACCTGTCCGCCGCCAACCAGCATCTGCAGGCGGAAGTCGCCGAACGCATCCGCACCGAGGCCACCTTGCGCCAGGCCCAGGATGGCCTGCTGCAGGCTGGCAAGCTGGCCGCCGTCGGCCAGATGTCCACCGGCATCGCGCACGAGCTCAACCAGCCCCTGGCGGCCCTGCGCACGCTCTCGGGCAATACCCAGAAATTCCTCGAGCGCGGCGACAATGCCACCGCGCAAGCCAACCTCGGCACCATCATCGGCTTGGTGGAGCGCATGGGGCGTATCACCGGCGCGCTCAAGTCATTCGCGCGCAAGCCTGGCAATGGCGGCACCGCCGGCCGCCTGGCGCCGCTGGACGACGCTGTGGACAACGCCCTGTTCCTGCTCGATACACGCCTGCAGGCGRTACACCCGGCGCTGGTCCGGCAGATCGAGCCGGACCTGATGGTGACGTGCGACCCCAACCGGCTGGAACAGGTGCTGGTCAACCTGATCGGCAACGCGCTCGACGCGCTGGCCGGCAGCCCCGCGCCCCAGCTGGAGCTGCGCAGCCACCTGGCGGGCAGCAAGCTGCACCTGACCATCCGCGACAACGGCCCCGGGCTGTCCGAGGAAGCCTTCGCGCGGCTGTTCGAGCCGTTCTTCACCACCAAGCCGGCAGGACAGGGGCTGGGCCTGGGCCTGACGCTGTCGGCCGGCATCCTGGACGAGGTCGGCGGCAGCCTGGAGGCCAGCAATCACCCCGACGGCGGCGCGTGCTTCACGCTGGTGCTGCCGCTGGCCAGGCTTGACCCGGAGAGCCGCCATGGCAACTGACCCGAACAACGCCGACTCCCCCGACGCGATCGACCCCGCGCCGCTGACCGTGCTGATCGTCGAAGACGACCCCGACGTGCGCCTGGGCTGCGAGCAAGCGCTGCGGCTCGAAGGCATTGCCACGCGTGCCGTGGCGAGCGCCGAAGCCGCCCTGCGCGAAGTCGGCAGCCATTTCCCCGGCGTGGTGGTGAGCGACATCCGCCTGCCCGGCATCGACGGCATGGCGCTGCTGCATGAGCTGCGCTCGCGCGACGACGCGCTGCCGGTGGTGATGGTCACGGGCCACGGCGACGTCAGCCTGGCCGTGCAGGCCATGAAGGCCGGCGCCTACCACTTCCTGGAAAAACCGTTCTCGCCGGAGCGTCTGGTCGAGGTCACGCAGCGCGCGCTGGAAAAGCGCCGGCTGGTGCTGGAAGTGGCCGAGCTGCGCAGGAAGCTGGCCGGGCGCGACACCTTGCAGGCGCGCCTGATTGGCCATTCGCCATCCATCGAACGGCTGCGCAAGCTGATCGCCGACCTGGCCGATACCGCCGCCAACGTGCTCATCCACGGCGAGACCGGCACCGGCAAGGAACTGGTCGCCCGTTGCCTGCACGAAGCAAGCTCGCGGCGCGCGCGGCACTTCGTGCCGATCAATTGCGGCGGCCTGCCCGAGCAGCTGTTCGAAAGCGAGATCTTCGGCCACGAGGCCGGCTCGTTTACCGGCGCGGCGCGGCGGCGCATCGGCAAGATCGAGCACGCCGAGGGCGGCACGCTGTTCCTCGACGAGATCGAGAGCATGCCGATGCAGATGCAGATCAAGCTGCTGCGGGTGCTGCAGGAGCGCGTGGTGGAGCGGCTTGGCTCCAATACGCCGGTGCCGGTCAACACCCGTGTGGTCGCGGCCACCAAGGCAGACTTGAAGGCGCTCTCAGCGGCCGGCCAGTTCCGCGCCGACCTGTACTACCGGCTCAACGTGGTGACGCTGGAACTGCCGCCGCTGCGCGAGCGGCGCGAAGACGTGCCGCCGCTGTTCGAGCATTTTATCGCGCAGGCGGCGCTGCGCTTCGAGCGCGAGGCGCAGCCCGCCACGCCGGCGGAACTCGCTGCGCTGATGGCCTATCCGTGGCCGGGCAATGTGCGCGAACTGCGCAACCTGGCTGAGCGCCATGTGCTGGGGCTGGGGTGCAATCCGGGACAAGGCACCGCCGAGCCGGCGGCGCTGCCGCTGGCGCAGGCCGTGGAACAGTTCGAGCGGGCCATGATTGCCGACGCCATGCGCAAGCATGAGGGGAACCTCAGCCGCGCCAGCGAGGCGCTGGGCATTGCCAAGACGACCTTGTTCGATAAGGTCAGGAAATACCGGCTTTGAGATTCCAGGCGTTGAGATTTTCCGGGTGGCGGCGCTAGCTGCCACCGGCTGAACCGCAACGGCTTGCGCGCAGCTTGCGTTGCGGCTTTCCCGCTACCCTCTCGCTYCCCTCTCGCTTCCCTCTCGCTTCCCTCTCGCTTCCCTCTCGCTTCCCTCTCGCTTCTCTCCCGCCTCCCTCCCGCTTCCTTGCGCTTCGCCTTTCCTTGTGTGAGGTGCCGCACCGAAGCGGCGCGCACGCCGCGCCACTATGGTTTCACCCCTTCCCGCGTGCCTTGCACCTTGCCGTGCCTGGCGCGGCCGGTGCGGGACAAAGCCTGGCTTCGGCCGGGTTCGGCGATCGCGGTGCTGGCCCGCACCGTGGTCGCCTCCTTGGCTGCCGGGCCTTGCCGCGTATTGCGAAGCCGCCAACAAGCAGGAGCGGACCGACGATGATCCTTCAAGGAAACGACCCGACTACCGGCGCTTCGTTCTCGCTGGGCAACCGGATTCAGCGCCAGCTCTGGCACTGGGCCTGGTTGTGCCTGTTCCGGCCAAGCCCGCGCCCGCTGCATGCGTGGCGCGCGGCGCTGCTGCGTTTGTTCGGGGCGCAACTGGGCCCGCATGTGCATATCTATCCGGGCGCGAAGATCTGGGCGCCGTGGAACCTGCGCGTGGGCAGCCATGTCGGCGTGGCCGATGGCGTCACGCTGTACAACATGGCGCCGATCGTCATCGGCGATTTCTGCGTGGTCTCGCAGGGCGCGCACCTGTGCACCGGCACGCACGACTACAACAGCGCCAACTTCCAGCTGGTAGCCCATCCCATCGTGCTTGCGGCGCACGTGTGGATCTGCGCCGAAGCCTTTGTCTCGCCCGGGGTGACGCTGGCCGAGGGCGCGGTGATCGCGCCGCGCGCGGTGGTGAGCAAAAGCCTGCGCACGCCGTGGACCGTCTACGGGGGCATCCCGGCCCGCGCCATCAGCACGAGAGTCAGACATGCCAAGCCCCCAGCCTGACCAGCCCTTGCAAGCGCCGGGCATCTCCGTGCTGATCCTGACCCGCAACGAGGAGCAGGACCTGCCGGGCTGCCTGCAAAGCGTGGCCTGGTCGGACGACATTCACGTGTACGACTCGATGAGCACCGACGCCACGGTGGCGATCGCGCAGCACTTTGGCGCGCATGTCACGCAACGCGTCTTCGACAACTGGGCCAGCCACCAGAACTGGGGCCTGCAGCACATCGGTTTCCGCCATCCCTGGGTGTTCTACATCGACGCCGACGAGCGCATGACGCCCGAGCTTGTGGCGCAAGCCCGGGCCGCGGTGCGCGCGGCGCGCGACGAGGTCGCGTTCCGGGTGCAACGGCGCGACTTTTTCCTCGACACGTGGCTGCGCCATGTACAGACATCTCCCTTCTACCTGCGTTTGTTCCGGCCGGAGCGGATGCGCTACGAGCGCCTGGTAAACCCGGTGTCGATTCCCGACGGCCCGGCCGGCGAGCTGACGGGCTACCTCGATCACTACCCGTTCAGCAAAGGCGTGACCCACTGGATCACCCGCCACAACAATTACAGCGGGCTGGAAGCGATGCAGATCATCGAGAACCGGCGCGGCGAGGTGGCGTTCAGCCTGGCCGAAGCCCTGTTCGCGACGGATTTCCACCGGCGCCGCGCGCACCAGAAGGAACTGTTCTTCCGCCTGCCGATGCGCCCCCTCGTCAAGTTCGCGATCCTGTATCTGGGCAAGCGCGGCTTTCTCGATGGACGGGCCGGGCTCACCTACGCCATGCTGCAGTCGATCTACGAATACTTCATCGTGCTCAAGACGCGCGAACTGGAAAGGTCCATGGCGCTGCCCGCGCCAGATCCCGAGTCCGTGTGCCCGGAAGGCGCGCCGGCACCCGTGCGCCCGTCCCTCCCGATGCCGGGTATGGCAACTGATGGGGAAGGTGAATTCAGCAACCGGCCAGTCACCCCAGTCACATCGACCCGGCGCACCGCGGTGGTGGCTGGCGGGCGAAATCCCTGACGGCAAGCGACACGCTGCCCACGCCCTTTTTGTCATGCCTGCGGCGAGTGGCCACGCGGCCATGTGCGCTATACGTTCCGACACTGGGAGCGCCCGGCGGAAGCACTTCGGATGTATGTAATGTTTGCGATAAATTCCCGCTCGCCCGTGTCTGCCAAAACGCGGCAATATGCGTTTAAACCCAGAAGTGGGAGCGTTCAATGCGATTTCGAAATATTTGACACGCCGTCTGGTTGCTTATGTTCGATACCGCATATGATTCGAGGCTGGCATTCTTCCGTTGGGAGAATCAGGCACCAGTGACATAGATCATGCCGTTGCACAACCGTGGGAGCACCGTCGCTCCCGCCGCCCCCGATGCGAGGGCAGGTTACGCAAGAGGCCTAATAATGGTGCCAGCACGCAACCGTCCTCATTGCTCGCGTTGCCTTGCATTGCCAAGCCCAAAACCAGCGCGGAAAGCTCGCGCTGTCACTGCTGATCCTCTCGCAGTGCGGTGTATTTAGTTAACGGGTGAACGGATGAAACTGGATTCAGAACTGGCTGAGAAGCCTTACTACAGTACGCGTACCGCCGCGAAGCTGCTCAATGTGTCATTGGGCACGGTGCAGAAGATGGTGGAACGTGGCGAACTCGGGGCCTGGAAAACCAACGGTGGCCACCGGCGCATACATAAGGAGACTGTGCATCGTCTGCTGGCCACGCGCGTGGGGCAGGAACTTCCGTCTGTGCATGAACTCGACCTGGTGGTGTTCCACCCGAACCACCAGGAAGCCCAACGTATCCACGCGCAACTGGGCAAATGGGGTTTGCCCCTGAAAAGCGTGGTGGTGGAGGACGTGGTGGATACCATCATTACTTCGGTCAGCTCGCATCCGCGAGTGGTGCTGTACTACGTGGAAGAACTCACTGACGCCGAGTCGGCCACCATCGAGAAGCTGCAGAACTTCTTTGCGCGCCAGAACGTCATCTTCGCCGTGATCACCAACCGCCAGGCCTATGACGGCGTGGCCGATGCGCTACAGCAATGGGGCATCATGGTGTTCCTGAAGACGCCCTCGCTGGAAGAAGTCAAAGGCTTCCTGCGCGCGCAACTGATGATGACCCGGGGCGCAGCCGGCTGATCGGCCTGCACATCGCCAAGACCCTGTCCAGGACGTTTCACCGGCAGCTATCTGCCCGGCCGTCACCCGGCCGCCCGGCTTGCCTTGCCCCTTACCCGTGGGCGTGGCACTCGCTATATACCGCACACCACAACGCCGCAGTCTCGTGACCCGCACGACTGCGGCGTTGTGGCATGTGCCGCCGCTTCAGGCCAGCGCCGCCAGTGGCTCGCGCACGGGCTGCGGCACCCCGGCGTCCATCATCCAGCCATAGAGATTGCGGGGATCCGGCGGCGTCGCCACGAGCTCCACGTGGCTGCCGCGATGCTGCGCGTGGGCCGCGGCATGGAGCCAGCGCAGCGCGGAGTAATCCTCCAGCGCAAACCCCACCGAGTCGAACACCGTCACCTGCCCCGTTTCGGTGCGCCCGGCCACCCGGCCGGATAAAACCTCCCACAACTCCGTCACCGGCGTATCCGGTGGCAATTGCTGCATCTCGCCTTCGATGCGGGTCTGCGGCGCGTACTCGACCACAATGCGCGCCTGGCGCAGGATCTGCGGGTGCAGTTCGGTCTTGCCCGGGCAATCGCCGCCTACCGCGTTGATATGCACGCCGGGCGCGGCCAGGTCAGGCGTGAGGATGGTAGCCCGCGTCTTGTCGGCGGTGACGGTGCTGATGATGTCGGCGCCCTGCACGGCTGCGCGCACGGAGTCCACCGCCACCACCTTCAGCCCCTGCACGCCTTGCAGGTTGCGCGCGAGCCGCGCCGTTGCAGCGGGATCGATGTCGTAGGCGCGGATCTCCCGGATGCCCACCATGGCATGGAAGGCCAGTGCCTGGAACTCCGCCTGCGCGCCGTTGCCGATCAGCGCCAGCGTGGCGGCGCCGGGCCGCGCCATCGCCTGCGCGGCTAGCGCCGACGTGGCGGCGGTGCGCAACGCGGTGGCCAGCGTGAGGTCGCACAGCAGCAGCGGGAAGCCGGTCGCCACTTCCGCCAGCACGCCAAAAGCCATCACCGTCGGCATGGCGTTCTGCGCATTGCGCGGATGGCCGTTGACGTACTTGAACGCGTATTGCACGGCGTCGCTCACCGGCATCAGCTCGATCACCCCGTCGACGGAGTGCGTCGCCAGCCGCGCGGATTTATCGAATGCGTCCCAGCGCACAAAGTCCTGGCGAATGTGATGCGCCATCTGCGCAATGGCGTTGACGACGCCCGTGGCGCGCACCAGCGCCGCCACATCGGCGGCGTCCAGAAAGCGGGTCATGGCGATCTCCTTCATGATGTTCTCCCTTGCTGGCTCGGTATCGGTTTTTGCTCGCGCTTCGCGCTCATGCCGCCACCGCGGCGCCGTCGGCCGCGACGCTTGCCCGGGCCGGCCCGCTGGTGCGGTCCAGGCGCAGCGTCATGCAGTAGGCGCCGCCGCCGGACAGCATGTACGGCGACAGGTCCACCTCGCGCAACTGGTAGCCGCGCTGGCCCAGTTCGGCGCGCAGGTGCGGCGTGGTGCGCGTCATCACCACCTGGTCATGCAGGTTGACCGCATTGACGCTGAAGTGGCGCAGGTCGTCCTCGCTCGCTTCGATGCGCAGGCTGGCCGGGACGCGCTCGCGCAAGGTGCGCTGGGCGTCCTGCGTAAAGGCCGGCGGGTAGTAGAGGATCTCGCCGCCGGACAGCGGGCAGAAGCACACGTCGAGGTGATAGCTCTGCTCCGTGGCGAGCTCCAGCGCGACAACCTCGCGGCCGAAATGGCGCGCCATGGCATCGGCCGCGGCGCGCGAGGAGCGCGGGCCGAAGCCGGCCCAGAAATGGCCGCGCACGGCATCCCAGATGCAATCGCCAGCGCCTTCCTGGTAGCAGCCTTCGGGCAGCAGGCTGACGGAGTCGATCAGGCCGCGCGCGCGCAAGCCCTCGAAGATCCGCGCAAAGGGCGCTTCCTCGCCGGCCCGTTGGGGATAGCGAAAGCGCGCCAGCACGGCGTGGCCGTCCAGCACCACGGCGGCATTGGCGGGGAACACCATGTCGGGCAGGCCGGGCGCGCCGGGCGCGGTTTCCACCGTGAAGCCGGCCGCCTGCAGGGCCGCATGCAGGGATTCGAAGGACGCCACCGCATTGCGATGCATGCCGCGCGGGTCGCTAGCCCAGAGGCCGGGGTCCATCCACGGGTTGATGCTGTACGACACGTCATAGTGGGTGGGCTCGACAAGCAAGATGGTGGGCTGGTGGATCACGCTGGCTCCTTTGGGTGATGGGTGACGGGTGACGGGTGACGGGTGAAGGGGGTCAGTCAGTGCTTTGGAATGCCTGCATTCTGGTGCACTGCCGCGCTAACTAAAAGCCAGCAAATTGCACAATTTGCCTGCGCCGCGTGGCAAAACGCCAGCTAGAATTGGCACATCGCCAGTCGCGACGATCATGCAGGAAAAAGCACCTCTCGCCCCCCACAGGAACCACCATGGACGACACCGACCGCCAGTTGCTGGCCCTGCTGCGCGACAACGCGCGCATGCCGGCCACCGCCCTGGCCAAGGCGCTGCGCGTCTCGCGCGCCACCGTGCAGAACCGCATCGACAAGCTGGAAAAAGAAGGACTGATCGTGGGCTACACGGTGCGGCTGAAGCCCGAAGCCGAAGCGCACCGCATCCGTGCCTGGATGACCATCGCAGTCGAAGGCAACAAGGCGCGCGCGGTGCTGCAGGCGCTGCGCGGCGAGCCCAATGTGCAGGCCATGCACACCACCAACGGGCGCTGGGACATCATTGCCGAGCTGCGCGCGGATTCGCTGGAAGCCTTCGACCGCACGCTGGACCGCATCCGGCTGATCGATGGCATTGCCGCCACGGAAACCAGCATCCTGCTGTCCAGCTACAAGCTTTGAGCGGCGCGAGGCGCGCTTATGCCGCGGCGGCGCCGCGCAGCCGTTCGCGCCGCGTTTCCTCGTGCAGCACCTGGCCGCTAGGGCGCAGCAGGTCACGTAGCGAGACCACGCCGACCAGCCGCATGGAATCCAGGTCGGCCACCACTGGCAGCCGGCTGACGCCGAGCTCCGCCATGCGGCCCGCGGCAATGCGCGCGGTCTGCGCCGGCAGCAGCACCTGGTGCGGCTGCAGCGGCGCCATCAGCGCGCGGCCGCTCTCCATCGATGCCTCCCGCCCGCGCAGCGCGTTGCGCTCCAGCATGCCGACCACACGCGCCGCGCACACGACCGGATAGCCGCGATGCGGCGCGTGCTCGCCAAAGTGGCTGGCCCACAAGACGTGGACCGGCTGCTCGCCATCCACGCTGACCACGGCCGTGGTCATCAGATCCGCCACGTGCTGGCGCTCGAGCGGATCCACGCCATACTCGCGATAGATATGCAGGCCCCGGCGCGCGATCTTCTCGGTCATGATCGAGCGCTTCATGGTCAGCACCGTGAAGCCATGCGCCACCGCCACGGTCAGCAGCAGCGGCAGCAATGCGTTGCTGTCGTGCGTCAGGCCGAAAGCGAAGACGATGGCGGTCAGCGGCGCGCCAAGCACGCTGCCCAGCACACCCGCCATGCACACCAGCGCCCACAACTGCGGCGAGGCACCGGGCAGCCACGGCGCCAGCGCCACGCCAAGGCCCGCGCCCAGCATCAGCAACGGGGCCAGCACGCCACCCGACGTGCCAGACCCCAGCGCTGCCACCCAGATGATGGCCTTGACCGTCAGCAGCGCCACCACCACGCCGATCGCCATGCGGTTGTGCAACAGGTCCGCGATCACGTCATAGCCCACGCCCAGCGCGCGCGGCTCGAAGTACCCGCCAATGCCCACCACCAGCCCGCCGATTGCCGGCCACCACATCCAGTGCAGCTTGAGCTTGGAGAACTGGTCCTCGGTGCGATAGAGCGCCAACGTCAGCGCGGCGCCCAGCACGCCGCAAAGCAGCCCGGCAACGATGCACGAGCCCAGCGCCATGGTGCTTGCCGACGCAGTCTGCAGCGCAAACAAGGGGCCGGGCTCGAACACCATCGTGCGCAGGAAGCCGGCTACCGCGCAAGCCAGCGCCACCGGCAGCAGGCTGCGCGGGCGCAGCTCGAACAGCAACAGCTCCACGGCCAGCAGCACCGCCGCCACCGGCGTGCCGAAGATCGCCGTCATGCCGGCGCAGGCACCCGCTACCAGCAGCGTCTTGCGCTCGGCCGCGGTGAGATGCAGGTACTGCGCGAGCAGCGAGGCGATCGAGCCGCCGGTCATGATGATCGGGCCCTCCGCGCCAAACGGCCCGCCGCTGCCGATCACGATGCCGGATGACAGCGGCTTGAGCACGGCCACCCGGGGCGACATCTTGCTCTTGCCGAACAGCACGGCCTCGATGGCTTCCGGGATGCCGTGGCCACGGATCTTGTCGCTGCCATAGCGCGCCATCAGGCCCACCAGCAGACCGCCGACTGCCGGCACCACGATGACCCATGCCCCCAGCGCATGCTGCGCCGGCGAGCGATCCGCCAGCGACAGGGTCTGATAGAAGAAGAGATTGGTGAAGAACCGGATCAGGTTCAGCAGCAGCACGGCAGCCGCCGTGCTGATGGCCCCGATGAGGGGCGCCAGCGCCGCCAGCAGGAGCAGCCGGCGGTCGACGGCGTAGTCGCGTTTTTCGAAGTGCATGGCCAGGATCGGGAAAGTAGGCGGAGGACGGGATGCGGGATGGCGGGTTGATCCCGCTGCGCGAAAGCGAAATGTATCACGTCATGATATATTTGCGCGCTGGATTTCCGGAGCGCGATGCCAAGGCGATCCAGGTGCGTTATTGCGCGCATTCGCCCGCACAACCCCAAAAAAAAAGCCCCATGCCGCCATCCCAGGCCCCCTCCTTAGCCGACTTCCCGCCAGGCCGGGCACGTGCGTGGCTGCGCGCGTTTGCCCCCACCCCCATCGCCGCCGGCCGCCGCGAGCGCGTCAAGAGCTGCTTGGGCGCGCTGGTCGGCCTGCTGCTCACCGAATGGATCAGCCGTCACCTGCTGGGCGGCTTCAACCCCTGGTTCATCGCCCCGATGGGCGCCTCCGCGGTACTGCTGTTCGCCGTGCCGGCGAGCCCGCTGGCGCAGCCTTGGTCCATCATCGGCGGCAACCTGGTGGCGGCGCTGATCGGCGTGGCCTGTGCGCGCTGGATCCCCGAGCCCGGGCTGGCCGCCTCGGTGGCCGTGGCGCTGGCCATCGTCGCCATGTTCCAGTTGCGCTGCGTGCACCCGCCCAGCGGCGCGGTGGCGATTACCGCGGTGTTCGGCGGCCACGCTGTGACCCAGCTTGGCTTTGGCTTCGTGGTGATGCCGGTCGCCGTCAACTCGATGTTGCTGCTACTGGTGGCGCTGTTGTTCAACAACCTGATGCGCCGGCGCTATCCGCACCGTCCCGTCGAACACGCCAACCCGCACCGCACCGCCGATCCGCTGCCGAGCGAGCGGGTGGGATTCAACCGCAGCGATCTGGACGAAGTGCTCAAGGCGCGCGGCGAGTTCCTGGACATCGAGGAAGACGACCTGGAAGACATCCTGGTGGCCGCGCAGTTGCGGGCGTATCGCCGGCACTTTGGCGATGTGCGGTGTGGGGACATCATGTCGCGGGACGTGGTGACGGTGGAGCCCGGGCAGAGTGGCCTGGAGGCGCGCGCCCTGTTGTTCAAGCATGGGATCCAGGCGCTGCCGGTGGTGGATGCGCAGCGGCGCCTGCTTGGCATGCTTGGGTTGGCGGATCTTCTCGCCGCGCGCAGTGGCGCCGAGGGGCAGGTCCGTGCGGGAACTGCCAAGGACCTGATGCACACCGGCATGGCTACGGCCCGGGCGGAGCAACCCATGGTGGAGCTGGCGCGGGCGTTTTCCGATGGCGGCCTGCATCAGGTGCCGGTGGTGGATGCCCGGCAGCGGCTGCTGGGCATCGTCACGCAATCGGACCTGATCGCCGCGCTGCTCGAACAAGGCCCGCCGGCAAAAGTGGAACCGGATGCGCAGCCGGCAAGCTGACCCGCGCGGGCGCTAGCGGCTCGCCTGCAACCCGCCCGCCGCCGGCATGGCGTGTGCATCGGCACGCGCCATGCCATTGAACAACAGGTTCAATGCCACCGACATCACGCAAGCCAGCAGGATGCTGCTGTGCGAGGCGCTGCTGACGCGGGCGCGCGACATCGTGGCCGACCTGGACTCGACCCGGAAAATGGTGCTGCGCGTGGCCGACGGGCTGGAGGACTACCTGCGCATCGGCATCATCAATTCGGTGATGTACGGCCCCCTGCCCCGCACCATGCGGCTGTTCCAGGTGCGCAACCCGGCGGTGGAGTGGACCCTGCACGAGATGCTCCCCGACCAGCAGGGCGAGGCGCTGGTGCGTGGCCAGATCGACGTCGGCTTTGCCTCCAGCGCTACGGGGCGGGAGGAATTGCGGTCGATCCGCGTCGATCCGCAGCCGCTGATGGCCGCGTTGCCGGCCGGCCATCCGCTGGCGGCTAGCGGCCGGATCCGGCTGAAAGCGCTGGCGGCGGAGCCATTTGTGCTGCTTAATACACAAAGCCCGGTGATCCGCAGCTTGCTGGCCGCCTGCGTGCGCAATGGCTTCCACCCGCGCGTGCTGCACGAGTCGGTGGATCCGCAGACGGTGCTGAGCCTGGTGGGCGCCGGCGTGGGGGTGAGCGCGCTGCCGCGCTCGCTGTCGGGCGCGCCGCGGGAGGATGTCGCCTTCCTCACGCTGGACGAACCGGGGCTGGCCGCCGACCTTTATGCCACCGTGCGGCGCGACCACGGCCTGCCCGCACTGGACCCCTTTCTCACGCTGCTGGAAGATGTCACCGAGGTATGGCATCGTGAGACGTTCGGGGAAGGCCTGCGCAGCACATAGCGCGCCCGGCGTCCCGCAATGCAACATTGCAGCCCCCGCAATGCCGCCTGCCTCCGGCGGGCTACGGGTTTTCCTATATATTGTCGCCGTTCACGTCACACCGGCAGTCCAGGAGAAGCACCCGATGAATTCCGGCCAACTGATTGAAAAACTCGCCGCCATCCTTGCACTGATCGTGCTGATCGGCGGCTCGCTGCTGGTGCTCGCGCCCTTTACCACCGCGCTGCTGTGGGGCGCCATCCTCGCCTTCAGCTCGTGGTACCCCTATACGGTGCTCTCGCGCTGGATGGGCAACCGGCGCAGCCTGGCGGCCCTGATCTGCGTGCTGCTGGCCGCGGTCATCGTGCTCGGCCCCTTTGTCTATGCCGGCGCCAGCATCTCCGCGCACATCGACGAGCTGTCCGGCCTGGTCGACCAGTTCTTCGATCACGGCGCGCCCGCGCTGCCCGGGTGGCTGACCGGCCTGCCGTATGTGGGCGACTACCTGCAAAGCTCCTGGGACAAGGTGATCCATGCCGACTCCGAGATGGTCGCCAACCTGCGCAAGCTGATTGCACCCGTGGGCCATGTGGTGCTGGGCGCCGGGCTGTCGATCGGCGCCGGGCTGGGCCAGCTGGCGCTGTCGATCGTGCTGGCGTTCTTTTTCTATACCGGCGGCGAGTTTGCGGTGGCGTGGCTGCGCGCTGGCATGCGCCGCATTGCCGGCGAGCGTGCCGACCACCTGCTGGCGCTGGCCGGCAACACCGTCAAGGGCGTGGTCTACGGCGTGCTGGGCACCGCCTTCGTGCAGGCCTTGCTGGCCGGCATCGGCTTCTGGATCGCCGGCGTGCCCGGCGCCGCCATCCTCGGCTTCATCACTTTCTTCCTGTCCGTGATCCCGGTCGGCCCGCCGCTGGTGTGGATTCCCGCCGCGCTCTGGCTTTACCACACCGGCTCGCTTGGCTGGGCCATCTTCATGGTGGTGTGGGGCGTGGGCGTGGTCAGCATGGCCGACAACATCATCAAGCCGCTCCTCATCAGCAAGGGCACCGACATGCCGCTGATCTGGGTCATGCTGGGCGTGTTCGGCGGTGCGCTGGCCTTCGGCTTCCTCGGCGTGTTTATCGGCCCGACCCTGCTGGCGGTGGCCTACGCGCTGCTGCGCGACTGGACCATCGGCTCGCAGCACCTGGCCGATCCGCCGCCCGCGCTGGCGCAAGGCAAGCCCATCACCACCGCCGAGGACGCGGCGGGTTCCGGCAAGGCATGAGCGAAATCAGCGGTCCCGAACCCCAGCCATTGGCACCGCCGCCCACCCAGGCCGAGCTGGCCCGGCTGGTGGCCTGTGAGTACTGCGATGCGGTCTACCAGCGCACCGAGCTGGAGCCAGGCGAGCGCGCGCTGTGCCTGCGCTGCGGCGGCCAGCTCTACCGCGATAGCTCGCGGGCCTATGCGCGGCTGCTGCCGCTGGTCATTGCCGCGCTGATCCTGTTCCTGGTGTCCAACGCCTATCCCATCGTCGAGATGGATCTCAAGGGCGTGCGCACCGAAACCACGCTATGGGGCGCGGTGCAGGCGCTCTACGCGGACAACATGACGCTGGTGGCCGTGCTGGTGTTCGCCACCACCATCCTGTTTCCCTTGTCCGAGCTGCTGATGATGCTCTACCTGCTGGTGCCGATGGCGCGCCACCGGATGCCGCCGGGCTTCGAGCGCATCGTGCGCGGCATCCAGCAAACCCGGCCGTGGGGCATGATCGAAGTCTTCATGATTGGCGTGCTGGTCACGCTGGTCAAGCTCTCGACCATGGCGCAGGTGTTGCCGGGCGTGGCGCTGTGGTCGTTCGCCGCGCTGGTGATCGTGCTGGCCGCGATGCTGTCGTTCGATCCGCGCGATCTGTGGCAGCACCTGGACGAGGAGGCGCCCCGATGAGCGCCCCGACCCCCAAGCTCCCGGCAGGCGCCGCCGCGCTGGCGCGCTCGCGCCGCCTGGCCGCCAACGTGGTGGCAGAGCTGACCGACGACGACGAAACCAAGCCGCTGCCGCAGGTGCCTACCGCCACGTCGAT
The DNA here is from genome assembly GCF_052113425.1 of Cupriavidus sp. YAF13. NCBI lineage: Bacteria > Pseudomonadati > Pseudomonadota > Betaproteobacteria > Burkholderiales > Burkholderiaceae > Cupriavidus > Cupriavidus sp. YAF13. Next base: position 9,367 of record NZ_JBFRDD010000072.1, on the reverse strand, counting down.
GGGCCTGGTGTCCTGCCACGCCTGCGACGCGCTCAGCCCGCTCGCGATGCAAGGCGAGCCCTGCCCGCGCTGCGGCGCCACGCTGCATCACCGCAAGCCGAACAGCCTCGCCCGCACCTGGGCGTTCCTGTTGTCCGCCCTCATCCTTTATATTCCCGCCAACCTGCTGCCGGTCATGGTGACGCAGTCCATCCTGGGCACGCAGCGCGACACCATCTTTTCCGGCGTGGTCTACCTATGGTTGTCGGGCTCCAACATGCTGGCCATCGTGGTGCTGATCGCCAGCATCGTGGTGCCGCTGCTGAAGATGATCATCCTCGCGCTGTTGCTGCTGTCCGTGCACTTCCGCTCGCGCTGGCGGATTCGCCAGCAGACCAGGCTGTACGGGCTGGTGGAAATCATCGGCCGTTGGTCGATGCTGGATATTTTCGTGGTGGCGCTGCTGGCTTCGCTGGTGCGCGCCGGGGCACTCGCCACCATCATCCCGGGCGCCGGCGCCATGGCGTTCGGCTCCGTGGTGGTGCTCACCATGCTGGCTTCACTCAGTTTCGACCCGCGCCTGCTGTGGGATTCGATGGATACAAACGATGCCTGACCTAGACCAGTCCCCTCCCTCTCCTTCCTCGCAGCCACCGGCGCCGGAGCGCCGCCGCCGGGCGCGCTGGCTGCCCTCGCTGGTCTGGCTGATCCCGATCGTGGCGGCGGTGGTTGGCCTGTCGCTGCTGATCCACACGCTCACCGAGCGCGGCCCCGAGATCACGGTCACGTTCCGCACCGCCGAGGGCCTGGTCCCGGGCAAGACGCCGGTACGCTACAAGGACGTGGACATCGGCCTGGTCAAGTCCGTGCGGCTGTCCGGCGACCACTCGCACGTGGTCGCCAAGATCGACCTGACCCAGGATGCGGAAAGCTTTTCCACCAAGGACACGCGCTTCTGGGTGGTGCGCCCGCGCTTTGCCACCAGCGGCATCTCCGGGCTGAGCACCCTGCTGTCCGGCGCCTATATCGGCGTTGACGCCGGCAAGTCGGAGGAGCGCGTGCGCGACTTCACCGGGCTGGAAGTGCCGCCCGCCGTCACCACCGATGCCTCCGGCAAGCAGTTCTTGCTGCGCGCCACCGATCTCGGCTCGCTCGACATCGGCTCGCCTGTCTACTACCGCCGCGTGCAGGTCGGCCAGGTGGTGGCTTACCAGCTGGAGCCCAACGGGCGCGACCTGTCGCTGCGCGTGTTCATCAACAAGCCCTACGACAAGCTGGTCACGGCCGACTCGCGCTTCTGGCACGCCAGCGGCGTGGACATCAAGCTCGATGCCGGTGGCTTCAAGCTCAACACCCAATCGCTGGTGACGGTGCTGCTCGGCGGCGTGGCCTTCCAGGCCCCGGATGACTCCAAGGCGACGGATGCCGCCAACGAGAACACCCAGTTCCTGCTAGCCAGCGACCAGACCGAGGCGATGAAGGAGCCGGAAGAAATCGCGCCTTCTCTCGCCGTGCTGAACTTCGACCAGTCCGTGCGCGGGCTCTCGCCCGGCGCGCCGGTGGATTTCCGCGGCGTGGTCGTGGGTCAGGTGCGCTCGATCGGCATCGAGTACCAGGTCGAGAAGAAGGCTTTCCGCCTGCCGGTGGTGGTGGAACTGTACCCCTCGCGCATGGGCTTCCGGGCGCGTGACGTGGAGGACGTCAACCGTGCCCGCAATATCGTCCAGACGCTGATCAAGCGCGGCATGCGCGCCCAGTTGCGCACCGGCAACCTGCTGACCGGCCAGCTCTACGTCGCGCTGGATTTCTTCCCCAAGGCGCCGCCGGCCAACGTCAACCTGGATGGCACCATGCCTGAACTGGCTACCACGCCGGGCGCGTTCGACGAGTTGCAGGCCAAGCTGGGCGATATYGTCAACAAGATCGACAAGGTGCCGTTCGAGCAGATCGGCCAGGACCTGCGCACGTCGATGGCCACGCTCAACACCATGATGACCAGCGCCGACAAACTGGTCGCCCAGCTCAACGGCGACGTGGCGCCCCAGGTGCTGGCCGCGCTGCAGGATGCGCGCAAGACGTTGAACGCAGCCAACGGCACGCTCGCCTCGGATGCCCCGCTGCAGCAAGACACGCGCCGCATGATGCAGGAGCTCACGCGCACCGCGGTGTCGCTGCGCACGCTGACCGAATACCTGGAACGCCACCCTGAAGCGCTGGTGCGCGGCAAGCCGGAGAAATGATGATGACCCGCATAGAGATGACCCGCCACCGCCTGTTGCTGCCCCTCGCGCTTGGCGCCGCGCTGCTGGCGGGCTGCGCCTCGCCCGATCCGCGCTACTACACGCTGGCCCAGGGTCCCGCTGCCGCCGCCGGCGCCGAAGGACAGGCCGCCGCGCCGGCGCGGGCTCCGCAGGCGCAGCCGGTGTGGATCGAGGTTGCGCCGGTGCGCGTGCCTGAACGCCTCAACCGGCCACAGCTGGTGGTGCGTGACGGCAAGGATGGCAACGCGCTCAAGCTGCTGGACCTGTCGCGCTGGTCCGCGCCGCTGCCGGACGAGCTGCGCGACGCGCTGTCGCAACAGCTGCAGGCCAGGCTAGGTGCGGTTGACACCTACCAGCAAGGCTTGTCGGAAGTGGCGCCCGTGTTCCGCATCACCACCGAAGTGGTGCGGCTGGACGCCGACGTGGGCCAGCGGGCCGGCGCCGTCATCAACTGGACCGTGCGCCGCCTGCCCGACGGCAAGGTCAAGGCCGGCCGCACGCAGGCCGAGCTGCCCGCGCCGGGCGCGGTGGACGGTGTCGTGGCGGCTTACCGCCAGATCGTGGCAAGCACCGCGGACGATATCGCGGCCGGCGTGGAAACACTGCGCCGAAGCACGGCGAAGTAGCGGCGAAGTAGCGGCGCGGCGGGACGCAGGTCCCGCCCGCGGCGGAATCAATCCTCCGCCGGCGCCGACGCGCCCCGGCAACTGCGCCGCCGCTCCGACTCGGCCATGGCCGCCAGGCAGGCCTCGGCGTCTCCCGCCACCAGCTTGGCCGAGCAGGCCAGCATCAGGTTCTTGCCCAGGCCGAAATCCTCCACCACGAAGCCGCGCGCATCGAGCCGCTCGCCCTTGCCGTGCGTTTCATCGGCGGCAACGGCCACGCGGTCCAGCAACGTGCCGCGGTCGCTGCTGTAGCCCCATACCGGCTTTTGCAGCGCAATCGCGAATCCCACTTCGAATGCCGTGCCCGAGTCCGGCTCGCCCGGCCCGCGGAAATCGTCCAGGTTGGCCATCACCATGTCGGCGCGGCGCAGCAGGTTGATGTTCGCCTCGTAGATCCAGCGCGCGGTGTCGGGGCCGCAAAGGCCGGCCGGGGCGGCTTTGTCGAGGGGATAGAGGCCAAGGAAGCCGTAATGGGCACAGCGGGCCTTGAGGGTCTCGCCGTAGGCGATGGCGTCTTTGCGGAATACGTCGAAGCCGGCGAGGTAGATGGTTTTCATTGAGCGTGGCTGGGTGGCGGACGTTGACGCTGGTGAGGATAGCGCATGTGTTTGACGTGATGGCTACAGCGGCCACTTCAAACCCAACATCAACCTGAGCCTGAACCTGGACGGCAGGTCACCGCCCTCGCCAGGCGGCGGCCTGCGTTCCAGCGTTCCAGCGTTCCCGTGCTCACGCGGGCGGCGAGCCATCCTTGAATGCCCCCTTGAGCATCTGCCGCAGTTCGGGGCCATCCTGGTGCTGGTGCACCTGCACCGCATGCTGGACCGCGACTTCGAGCAGTTCGTCTTCGGTGTCGGCGCTCAATGCCACCGTGCACTTCGACTCGCTCGGAAACTCGCGGCAATCGATATATTTTCGTCCCATCATTGCCTCCTGACGCGCGAGGGTGAGATGGCGCCGCCGGGGCGGCGGGCGCCTGATCCACCGCCTGATCCAGTATAGGACCGGCGCCGTGCGCGGGCGAGGCCTGCCAGCGCGTCAGAGTACCGGCGTGATCACCTTGCCGGTGCCAAGGAACGCATCGAGGTTGTCGAACACCAGCCCGGCCATGGCCGCGCGGGTTTCATGCGTGCCGCTGGCCACGTGCGGGGCCAGTACGGCGTTGTCCAGCGCGAACAGCGCCTCGGGCACTTCCGGCTCGGCGCGGAACACGTCCAGCCCGGCCCCGCCGAGGCGGCCGTCGCGCAAGGCCGCCACCAGCGCGTCTTCGTCCACCACGCTGCCGCGCGACACATTGACCAGGATGCCCTTGGGGCCCAGCGCCTCGATGATTTCGGCCGATACCAGCCCTTCGGTCTCGGGGCCGCCCACGCAGGTCACGGCCAGGAAATCCGCCCAGCCTGCCAGCGCCTTCAGGTCCGGCTCGTGGCGCCACGGCGCGCCGGCGCGCGCCCGGCGGTTGTGGTACGCGATGTCCATGCCGAAGCCAGTGGCGCGCTGCGCCACTTTCTCGCCGATGCGGCCCAGGCCCAGGATGCCGAGCTTCTTGCCGGAGACGCGGGTGGTCAGCGGGAAGTTGTCCTTGCCCCACTTGCCGGCGCGCACGAAGCGGTCGCCATGGGCGATGCCGCGGGCGGTGTCGAGCAGCAGGCCGAAGGCGAGGTCGGCCACGCAATCGTTGAGCACGTCGGGCGTGTTGCTGACCTGGATGCCGCGCGCGCGGGCCGCGTCCAGCGCGATCGAGTCATAGCCGACGCCAAAGCTCACGATGGCTGCGAGCCTGGGCATGGCCGCGATGGCCTCGGCGGTGATGCCGTGGCGCGCCGATGTGACCACCACGCGCGCCTGCTGCGCGTGCTCGCGCAGCCACGCCAGCGGCTCGGGCTGCTCCCACAGCGGCACGGCCTGGTACTGCTCGCGCAGGCGGGAATTGATCTGCGGCGCGAGCGAGCCGATCTGGATAAGCGTGGCTTGGGACATGGATGCGAGGCGAGGGAAGAAATACAGCGTTGGATGGTAGCGCAATCATAACGCGTCCGGCGCCGCGCCGCAGGGCAGCGCCCAGGCTCAGGCGTCAGGCGCTCTCGCGCTGGATGACCTCGAATCCCAGGTCGATGATGCGCTCCCCCACTTCGCGTCCGTCGATGCGGGCCAGCAGGCATTCGGCGGCGGTACGGCCGATGGCCGGGCCGTCGATGCGCACCGTCGACAACGCCGGATAGGTATGCGCGGCAAAGTTGAGATCGCCAAAGCCCATCACCGCGAGCTGCTCCGGCACCGTCAGCCCGCGCGCGCGGGCTTCCGAGAGCGCGCCCTGCGCCAGCGTGTCCGAGCTGCAGAACACCACGTCCGGCTGCGCGCCGCCATCGAGCAGCCGCGCCAGCCCCTCGCGGCCAAGTCCCAGGCTGGATGGCGCGGGCACGATGCTGCTCGGCACTTCCGTGATGCCGTGGCGGCCGAACGCGTCGAGAAAGCCTAGGCGGCGCGACTCGGCGCGCTGGTCGCTGGCCGACAGGATGGCGGGCTTGCGATAGCCGCGCGCATACAGGAACTCGGCCACCGTCTGGCCCACCTTCTCGTGCGAGAAGCCCACCAGCATGTCGATCGGCGTGGGCGTGATGTCCCAGGTCTCCACCACCGGCACGCGCGCGGCCAGCAAGCGCCGGCGCGTGTCGGCGGTGTGCGCGATGCCGGTCAGCACGATGCCGTCCGGGCGGCGCGAGAGGATGGCGGCCAGCAGGTCCTGCTCGCGCGTGGCGGCATAGCCGGACAAGCCCAGCATCATCTGGTAGCCCGCTTGCGAGAATCGGTCGGTCAGCGCCTGGATGGTGTCCGCAAAGATCGAGTTGGCGATGGTCGGCACGATGGCCGCGATCAGCCGGCTGCGCCGCGAGGCCAGGCCGCCGGCCAGCAGGTTGGGCACGTAGCCGGTGCGCTGGATGGCCTCCTGCACGCGCGCCACGGTGCCCGCTGCGACCAGCCCGGGCTGGTTGACCACGCGCGACACGGTGATCGGCGAAACGCCTGCGATCTTGGCCACGTCAGCCAGCGTGACGCTGCCGGTGGCGCGGCCGGCAGGGGCTGGCGTGGGCGCGGTGGAAAGGGCAGAACCAGGGCTGGCGCGAGGAGCGGTTGGCTTGCGGGATGAGGCCATGAATGTGGTCAAGGAAGCAAAGAAAGCCGGATGCGCGCAGGGCCGGCATGGGCGCCATGATAGCGCCCGCGCCGCGCCGCGGGCTGCGATGCCGGGGCGCGCGACGGGTTAACCCCGAGCACGCATGCGTTGTGGGCGACAAATGACAGCGCTATCATCTGCTGTCTTCGGCGCTGGAGAAGCAGGACGGCCGCCCGCCGGGGCCAGACAAAAAAAAAGCAGACGTCGCCACGACGCTACCGATCAGAGGAGACAGCCCATGTCCACAAACCCCGCAGGCAAGAAGCCGCAAGACCGGCCCCGCAAGCGGCCAGAGGAGCTGCGCAGCCACCGCTGGTACGGCGCCAACGACCTGCGCGCCTTCGGCCACCGCTCGCGCACCGCGCAGATGGGCTACAGCCGCGCCGACTACGCCGGCAAGCCGGTTGTCGCCATCATCAACACCTGGAGCGACATCAACCCCTGCCACAGCCACTTCCGCCAGCGCGCCGAAGAGGTCAAGCGTGGCATCTGGCAAGCGGGCGGCTTCCCGGTGGAGATGCCGGCGATGAGCCTGTCCGAGCCGTTCCAGAAGCCCACCACCATGCTCTACCGCAACCTGCTGGCGATGGAGACGGAGGAACTGCTGCGCTCCTACCCAGCGGACGGCTGCGTGCTGCTGGGCGGCTGCGACAAGACCACGCCCGCCTTGCTGATGGGCGCGCTGGCGATGGACCTGCCCACCCTCTTCGTGCCGGCCGGGCCGATGCTGCGCGGCAACTGGAACGGCGTGACGCTGGGCTCCGGCTCGGATACCTGGAAGTACTGGGCCGAGCTGCGCGCCGGCAATATCACCGAGCAGGACTGGCAAGGCATCGAAGACGGCATCGCGCGCTCGCCGGGGCATTGCATGACAATGGGCACGGCATCGACCATGACGGCCGTGGTGGAGGCCATCGGCATGTGCCTGTCCGGCGCCTCGTCGATTCCCGCGCCGGATTCGCGCCATGCGCAAATGGCCTCGCTGTCGGGCCGGCGCATCGTCGAGATGGTGTGGCAAGACCTGAAGCCGTCGGAGATCGTCACGCCCGCCGCCATCGACAACGGCGTGCGCACCGCGCTGGCGCTGTCCGGCTCCACCAACGCCATCGTCCACCTGATCGCGCTGGCGCGCCGCGCCGGCCATGCGCTATCGCTGGATCGCTACGACGAACTGGCGCGCAGCACGCCGGTGCTGGCCAATATCCGTCCGTCGGGCCAGTACCTCATGGAAGACTTTTACTACGCCGGCGGCCTGCGCGCGATGCTCGCGCAGATGGGCGACCTGCTCGATACCGGCACGCTCACCGTCGATGGCCGCACGCTCGGCGAGAACCTGGCAGGCGCCCGCGTGTTCAATGACGACGTGATCCGCCCGCGCGACAAGCCGCTGGTGGCCAGCGACGGGCTGGCCGTGCTGCGCGGCAACCTCGCCCCGGACGGCGCCGTGATCAAGCCCCCGGCCGCGCAGCAGGACCTGCTGCGCCACACCGGCCGCGCCGTGGTGTTCCGCGACTACAACGACATGGCGGCCCGCATCGACGACCCAGAGCTGGATATCGATGCCAGCTGCGTGATCGTGCTGCAGAACGCCGGCCCGCAAGGCGCGCCCGGCATGCCGGAATGGGGCCAGTTGCCGATTCCGCAGAAGCTGCTCAAGCAAGGCGTGCGCGACATGGTGCGCATCTCGGATGCGCGCATGAGCGGCACCAGCTACGGCGCGTGCGTGCTGCACGTGGCGCCGGAATCGTATGTGGGCGGCCCGCTCGCCTTCGTGCGCGACGGCGACCTGATCGAGCTGGACGTGCCGGCCCGCAAGCTCAACCTGCTGATCGGCGACGAAGAGATGGCGCACCGCCGCGCCGCCTGGGTCGCGCCCGTGCCCAAGTTCGAGCGCGGCTACGGCAAGCTCTACCTGCGCCACGTCAGCCAGGCGGACAAGGGCTGCGACTTTGATTTCCTGGAACCGGTCGATGCCCCGGAGGACGGCGAGCCGGAGATCCACTAGCGCTTAACTAGCGTCCCGCCATCGCTTCATCATCGCTTCACCATCCCAATAAGAACCAAGGAGACCCAACCCCATGAAACGCCAAGCCCTAGCGCTGCTGGCCGCCGCGGCGACCCTGGCTGCCGCCGCCCTCCCGCTGAGCGCATCCGCCCAGGCCAGCTGGCCCAGCAAGCCGATCACCTATGTGGTGCCGTTCCCGCCCGGCGGCACCACCGACACCCTGGCGCGCCTGATCGGCCAGCGCCTGGGCCAGGCGCTCGGCACCACCGTGGTGGTGGAGAACCGCCCCGGCGCTGGCGGCAATATCGGCTCCGACTACGCCTCCAAGGCCGCGCCCGATGGCTACACCATCCTCGGCGGCACCATCAGCTCGCACGCGATCAATGCCAGCCTGTACCCGAAGATGCCGTATGACGTGGTCAAGTCCTTCGCCCCCATCACGCTGATCGGCACCAATGCCAATGTGCTGGTAGTCAGCGCCGGCAGCCCGTTCAAGACGGTGAAGGACATCGTGGCCGAAGCCAAGGCCAAGCCGGATACGCTCGCCTTCGCCTCTGCCGGCAACGGCACCTCGCAGCACCTGGCCGGTGAATTGTTCAAGAGCCTGGCCGGCATCAAGATCACGCACATTCCCTACAAGGGCAGCGGCCCGGCGATCCAGGACGTGATGGCGGGGCAGGTGCCGATGATGTTCGACACGACCGTGGTGGCGGCCCAGCATATCGACTCGGGCAAGCTGCGGGCGCTGGCGGTAACTTCCGCCAGGCGCATCAAGAGCATGCCGAATGTACCGACGATGGCCGAGGCCGGCGTCAGCGGCTACGAGCTGGAATCCTGGCAAGCCATCTTCGCGCCGGCCAATACGCCCAAGCCGATCGTGGACCGCTTGTACAAGGAGATCTCGGCGATCATCAAGACGCCGGACATGCAGGCGCGGCTGGAGAAGCTGGGCATGGAGCCATCGGGGATGTCGCCCGGGGAGTTTGCCGAGTTCCAGCGCAGCGAGATCGTGAAGTGGGCGAAGGTGGTGAAGGCGGCGGATATCAGGATTGATTGAAATCAGGATTGACTGAAGTGGTGGTGGTGGTGGTGGCCCGCTGACGCGGGGGTGCCTCTTATGGGTGGGGTTTTATTGCTTCTAGCTGCTGGCGCGGCTGTACGGGGTTGGCCGTTTTGGAACGTGTGAGATGTCACTTTTCTTTACTCGTAAAGAAAAGATGGTATGAACGCGCCCCGTCCCCGCAGTGGAGCGCGAGGTGGCGAGACGGTAGTGTGGGTCAGG
>NZ_JBFRDD010000071.1:0-37370 GCF_052113425.1 Cupriavidus sp. YAF13 | reverse complement strand
CCCCGCAACCCTTGTCCCGTCTGCTTTGCAGCGGTGTTTCGTGTTGCGAGGGGGCGAATCATAGGGGACCCCCTCGGCCTTGGCAAGCGTTTTCTTGAATTTCTTCAGAACGGTCTGTGACACGGTGATGAAGCAGGCTTCCATGTCCCGGCGCAGGGTCGCGCGACCGCTATCTCCATCTATTAGAATCGACGGATGCCTGACCTTCCTATCTACCAGCCATCGCACCAGCCGGCGGATATGCCCCGGTATCTGGATGCGCAAGCGCTGGCAGCAGCACTTTCACGCCCGATTGTCTTCGTCGACCTGGAAACGACGGGCGCCGACGGCACCCGCGACCGTATTACCGAGATTGGCGTCGTGGAAGTGGGACCGGACGGCATCGTCGAATGGGACACCCTGATAGACCCGGGCATTGGCATCCCGCCATTTATCCAGCAGCTGACCGGAATCACCGACGACATGGTACGTGGGCAGCCGAGCTTTGAGTCACTGGCCGAGACGCTTGCGGAGCGGCTGCAAGGCAAGCTCTTCGTGGCGCACAACGCACGTTTCGACTATGGCTTCCTCAAGAATGAGTTCCGCCGCGTCGGCGTCACCTTTCGCGCCGATGTCCTGTGCACGTTACGGCTCTCCCGCTCGCTGTTTCCCTCGGCGGCGCGCCACGGGCTGGATGCGCTGATCGCCCGGTTCGAGTTACAACCCAAGGGCCGGCACCGGGCTCTCGCCGATGCCGAATTGTTGTGGCAATTCTGGCAGAAGGTCCACGAGCTCTACACGATGGACCTGGTCGAATCCGCGGTGCAGTCGCTGATCAAGCGGGCAAGCCTGCCAGCCGGGCTCGAAGAAACCGCGCTGGACGACGTTCCAGACACCCCTGGCGTCTATCTCTTTTATGGCGACCAGGACATGCCTCTCTATATAGGGAAGAGCATCCACCTGCGCCAACGCATTGGCGCGCATTTCTCCGGCGATCACCGTGCCGCCCTGGAAATGCGGCTGGCGCGGGCGGTGCGCCGCGTCGAATGGCGCGAGACCGGCGGTGAGGCCGGCGCGCTGCTGCTGGAAGCGCACTTGATCAAGACGATGCAGCCGCTGCACAACCAGATGCTGCGCCAGAACGCCGGGCTCTACACGTGGGAACTGCCGCCCGGACTGAGCGCGCCGATACTGCGCTCGGATCGCAATACCGATTTCAGCCGGCACCCTAATCTGTATGGCGCCTTTCCCAGCCGGGCCAGCGCCCAGGCCCGGCTGGCCGAACTGGCCCAAACCCATCAGCTCTGCCAGGTCGCCCTCGCCCTGGAAAAAACCGCGCGGCGCGGCCTGCCCTGCTTCGCGCGTCAGCTGCACCGCTGCCTGGGCGCCTGCACCGGCGACGAGTCCCTCGCAGCGCACCGCTTGCGGGCAGTCACAGCACTGGCCAACCTGGCGATCCAGCCCTGGCCATTCGCGGGTGCAGTGGCATGGCGCGAGCAGCACGGCGCCAAGGCGTGGTGGCATGTCCTGGAAGACTGGTGCTACCTGGGCTCGGTGCCCACGCTGGAGGAGGCGCCAGGCTTGTTGTCCTCGCCCGCGCGCTTTGACCTGGACACCTATCAGATCCTGGCGCCAAGGCTGCCGGCCTTGCTCGCCAGTGCCGTTGCGCTGGAAGCAGTGCGGCGATTCGAGCTGCAACCACCGCCCGCGCCCCAGCCGGAAACACAGCCGCAGACGACATCGACCCCGGCGGGCCCCCACCGGCGCAAGCCGCCAAGCCCGGACCAACAGGCCTTGCCTTTTTTCGACCGCTAGGCGGGGGCGGGGCAACTGCCAACCAGGCTATAGGCCACAAACGGTATACCAAACACCTCATAACTCGCGCACCACCAAGGTGCGCGATGTCTAGCGCTCCTTTCCAAAGAACCCCGGATTTGTGCCAAAACCTGCTGCATTGCACCAGAACGCGGCGAATCGCCGGCGCTCTAACATTTGCCTTGCTCTCGGCGATTCTATGAATATAGTATACCGATTCTAGCGACAGGCCCGATTGCCCCCAACCCGGGCGCCATGGCAACGGACCCCACGATACGGAGCGAATGCGTGACGCGGCAAGACATTGCAAGCACCGACACCCGGCCGCCAGAGGCGTGCTTCCTGCCAGTGCGGGAAGCCGCGGCGCTATTGGCCAAAGGCGACGCCAGCGCGCAGGACCTGGTGAACTGGTGCGAGGCAGCCTATGTCGCCTCGCATCGGAAGATCAACGCCCTCATCCTGGCGGATTTCACCGCCGCGCGCGCCGCGGCCGAGGCCAGCGACCAACGCCGGCGCCGCGGGGAGCCGCTTGGCTTGCTGGACGGCATTCCCTTCTCCATCAAGGAATCCTTCGATGTGGCAGGCTGGCCCACCACGTGCGGCAACCCGGCGCAGCGCCACAACATTGCCACCAGCGACTCGGCCGTGGTCGAGCGCCTGCGCGCGGCTGGCGCGGTCCTCCTGGGCAAGACCAACGTGCCGATCGGGCTGCGCGACTGGCAAAGCTACAACGCCATCTACGGCACCACCCGCAACCCGCGAGACCCCAGCCGCACCCCGGGCGGTTCGTCCGGCGGCAGCGCGGCGGCGGTCTGCGCGGGCATGAGCTTCTTTGACGTGGGCTCCGACATCGGCTCGTCGCTGCGCAACCCGGCACACTACTGCGGCGTGTTCTCGCACAAGAGCAGCCACGGGCTGGTGCCGCTGCGCGGCCATGGCATCGGCCACGGCTACGGCGAGCAGGACATCAACGTGGCGGGGCCGCTGGCGCGCAGCGCGCACGACCTGGAACTGCTGCTGCGGGCGCTGGCTGGCCCGGACGGCATCGAAGCGCAGGCCTATCGCCTGACGCTGCCGCCATGCGACAAGCGCGCGCTGGCCGACTTCCGCGTCGCCGTGCTGCCGAGCCATCCGCTGTGCGAGGCCGACGGGGAAGTCAGCGGCGAAATCGAAAAGCTCGGCCGCTGGCTGGAGGGACAGGGCGCCCAGGTGCGCTGGAACGCGCGCCCGGACTTCGATGCCTCGGCTCTCTGGCACACCTACGTGCTGATGCTGCGGGCTACCACGTCGGTCCATATGGATGACGCTGGCTTCGATGCCGCGCTGGCCCGTGCCACAGACGCCGAGCCCGACGACCACAGCTACGCCACGCTGCAATTCACCGGGGCCGGCATCCGGCACCGGCAATGGCTGCAGTTGCAACGAGCCCGGGCCACCTTCGCGCAGGCCTGGCAACGCTTTTTTGGCGAGGTCGACGTGTTGCTGTGCCCGGCAGCGGCCACCACCGCCTTTGCGCTGGATGAAGCCGGCGAGCCGTGGCAGCGCATGCTCCAGGTCAATGGCCGGGCGCAACCGCTCACCAGCCAGTTGTTCTGGGCCGGGCACTCCGGCCTGTGTGGCCTGCCCTCGACGGTAGCGCCGATCAGCCCGGRCCGCAGTGGCCTGCCGGTGGGCGTGCAGATCGTCGCCGGAAGGTTCGCGGACCTGACCGCATTGCGTTTTGCCCAGTTGCTGGAAGCAGCAGGTTTTGCCTTCCGGCCGCCGCCGGCCTCGGCCCAGTCCCAGTCCCACACGGTGTAACGCGCCCCGGCGCCATAAAAAGACCAGCGCACCGCCCCCGAAGCAAAGACACGAAGGAGAGATCATGTTCACCTGGTTCAAGGATTTATCGACAATGGAGCGCAAGGGGTTTTACGGCGCGTTCCTCGGTCATGCGGTCGACGTGTTCGACTTCATGATCTATTCCTTCCTGATTTCGACGTTGCTCACCCAGTGGGGCATGAGCAAATCGGCCGCAGGCGCCATTGTCACCTGGACCTTGGTGTCCTCACTGGTGGGCGCCATCGGCGCGGGCGTCCTGGCTGACCGCTATGGCCGGGTGCGCGTGTTGCGCTGGACCATCGTGGTGTTTGCCGTTGCCTGCTTCCTGTGCGGGCTGGCCAACACCCCCGAGCAGCTGCTGGCCTTCCGCATGCTCCAGGGCCTGGGCTTCGGCGGCGAGTCCTCGCTGTGCATGGTGCTGGTGACGGAAATGATCCGCAACCCGGCACACCGCGGCAAATACTCCGGCTTCACCGCCAGCAGCTACTCCTTCGGCTGGGGCGCGGCGGCCATTGCCTACGCCATCACCTTCAGCATCTTCCCGGCCGAAACCGCCTGGCGCGTCTGCTTCTTCATGGGCATCCTGCCGGCGCTGGTGGTGATCTACCTGCGCCGCAACCTGGAGGAGCCGGAAGTCTTCACCAAGAGCCAGGCCGAACGCGCTGCCGCTGGCGACGGCGGCGGGCCCACCGCATGGCAGCAGCTGGCGCGGCTTGGCCACAGGCCGCTGCTGGGCAAGACCGTGCTGTGCAGCCTGCTGTCGGGCGGCATGCTGGGCGCCTACTATGCGATTGCCACCTGGCTGCCGACGTTCCTCAAGACCGAGCGCGGGCTGTCGGTGTTCGGCACCAGCTCCTACCTGGCGATGACGATCGTTGGCTCGCTGGTGGGCTACGTGGCCGGCGCCTATGCCACCGACCGCTGGGGCCGCCGCCTGACCTATATCGCCTTTGCCGCCGGCGCCTTTGTCATGGCGCTGGTCTATATGGTGATCCCGGTATCGAACACGTCGATGCTGTTCCTTGGCTTCCCGCTGGGCGTGCTGATGCAGGGCGTGTTCGCCGGCATCGGTGCCACCATCTCGGAGTCCTACCCCAATGACATCCGCGCCACAGGCTATGGCGTCTCGTACAACGTCGGGCGCGTGATCGGCTCGCTCTTCCCGCTGACGGTAGGCTGGCTCAGCACCGGCCGCACCTCGTTGCCACTGGCGATCGCCATCGTGGCCGGCGTCGGCTACATGATGGTGATGGGCGCCGCCTTGCTGCTGCCGGAAACCAAGGGCATGGACCTGGGCCAGGCCGGCGGCGACGACAGCGCGCACGAGCCGTCCCGGGATGCCGGCAAGGCCGCGCTGGCGCCGACTGTGGGCAAGCCCGCATAAAGCGCCCGCAGCCGCTTGCGGCGAGACAGGCGGCTAAGCTAGGCTGCACGGAGGGGCATGCCTGCACCCCTGGAGCCGCCATGTCTGTCGTTCGCCGTCCCTCCATCTCCCCTCGCCTTTGGTTGACCCCACTCGCCGCCATCGCCCTGGGCGGCTGCGCAAGCGTCGAGCAATCCGCCATGCAGCGCATCCTGGATTCGTGGCAAGCCGCCCCGATCGAGCAAGCCAAGGCGCAATGGGGCCCGCCGCAATCCGTGCAGGCCGTGCCGGGCGGCACAACCTACTTGTGGACCGAGGAGGTGCCGCCGGCGCGTGCGCCGGGCGGCGGCCCGCGCGATGCGCGCGCGCCCACGTCACCCGAGCCCCTGCTGGTGCCCGGCCTGTGCCATCGCCGCCTGATCGCTGGTCCCACTGGCCTGGTGATCGGTGGCGACTGGTCGGGCAACGCGTGCTGTGTCACCACTGTGCTAGGCCGCTGCGGCGGGCTGGTCAGGGCCAGCACGAGCTCCTGATCGCACCGGCCACCGCGCGGCTCACCGAATTGGTGCACATCGCGCGTCGAGGCAGGCGATCGTGCACCAGGCCGCTCAGCGGCTTGCCACGATCCGGCGCATTTGGGGCGCGGCGCTCGCCGCTGCCGTTGGCACACCTCTTGCTGAACAAGCTATCGAGTAGAAGCGGTTAGCGCCGATGCGCCTCCCCCAGCGGGCAGGCGCATGCCGGCGCGGGACATTGCTCTCGCGGCCATCCGGTCGCACGCCTGGCTGACTCGCATCGCGAGGCATCCGGGCGTTTGGATCCGGCCACCAGGCCGGGCACGAGAGAAAAGAGAGCGCCCACGATGTCCCCCATCTTCACGCCCTTATTCCATTTCGCAGACGCGTCCGGCGGCCATGCCGCCGCCCGCGTCCTGCGCCGTTGCCCGCCTGTTGCCATACCCGCCCCGTTTTCCTCCGCAAACATCCGCACAGGAGCCCCCATGAAGACGCCCTCCCCCTTGCGCCGCCTGTTGATCGCCGGCGCCTGCGCCGCGCTCACGCTCGCCGCCGTCCCCGCCACCGCGCGCGCCGCCGACAAGGTGACGTTCCTCACCTCCTGGTATGCCCAGGCGGAACACGGCGGCTTTTATCAGGCGGTGGCGAAGGGCATCTACAAGAAGTACGACCTCGATGTCACCGTGCGCATGGGTGGCCCGCAAGTCAACGGCATGCAGATCCTCACCAGCGGCCAGGCCGATTTCCTGATGGGCTATGACCTGCAGGTGCTCAAGAGCGTGGAGCAAGGCGTGCCGGTGACCACCGTGGCAACCTCCTTCCAGACCGATCTGCAAGGCATGATGACCCACGAGGACGTCAAGAGCCTGGCCGACCTGAAGAGCCGCACGGTGCTGGTCTCCACCTCGGGACGCACCACCTGGTGGCCGTGGCTCAAGGGCAAGTACAAGCTAGAGGAATCGCAGTCGCGCGTCTACACCTTCAACCTGCAGCCCTTCTTTGCCGATCCGCAATCGGCCCAGCAGGCGTATGCCTCTTCCGAAGTGTTCTCGGCCAGCAAGGCCGGTGCCAAGACGCGCTTCTTCCTGTTCGCCGACGATGGCTATCCGCCCTATGGCACCACCATCGTCGCCATGCAGAAGATGGTCAAGGAGAAGCCGGACGTGGTCGCGCGCTTCGTCAAGGCGAGCATGGAAGGCTGGAAGAGCTACCTGGCGGACCCTGCCCCGGCCAATGCGCTGATCAAGCAGGAGAACCCCAACATGAAGGACGACCAGCTCGCCTGGGGCGTGGAGAAACTCAAGGAGTACCACATGGTTGGCGGTGGCGACGCAGCCCGCTACGGCATCGGCGTGATGACCGACGCGCGCTGGCAGAAGACGCGCGACTTCATGGTGGGCGCCGGGCTGCTCAAGGCCGATACCGACTGGAAACAGGCCTACACCACGCAGTTCGTGAAAGACCTGAAAGTCATGCCCTGAAGCGCGCAGCTTCGCTGTTCAAGCTCAACCCCATACAAGGATATTTGACATGCTGGTCACCCAACAGCCCGTATTGCGCCGCTTCTGGTATGCACTGATGCCGATCTCGATGCTCGACGACGGCCCCAAGCCCTTTACCCTGCTGGGCGAGGACCTGGTGCTGTGGAGGGGCACCGACGGCAAGCCCGCGGCGCTGCAGGACCGCTGCTGCCACCGCACCGCACGCCTGTCCAAGGGCTGGGTCAACGAGCGCGGCGACATCGTCTGCGGCTACCACGGCTGGGAATACAACTGCTCGGGCAGCTGCGTGCGGATTCCGCAAGCGCCGGACAACGCCATTCCTTCCGGCGCGAAAGTGCAGGCCTATCACGTGCAAGAGAAATACGGCTACGTGTGGGTGGCGCTGGACGATCCGCTGCAGCCCATCCCCGATTTCCCCGAGGATGGCGACCCCGCCTACCGCCGCATCTTCCAGTTCTACGAGAAGTGGAACACCAGCTCGCTGCGCGTGATGGAGAACGCCTTCGACAATTCGCACTTCAGCTTCGTGCACCGCGCCAACTTTGGTTTGCCGGAGCAGCCCAAGCCGGAGAAGTACGAGCTGCAGCAGCGCGAGTGGGGCTTCGAGGCGGAAACGCTGGTGCCGATCCGCAATATCGAGGCGGGCCACCGTGTTACCGGCACCACCGAGCCGATCACGCATCGCCATATGTTCAACCGCTGGGACCTGCCGTTCACGCGCCGCTTCGGCTGCACCTATCCGGCCAGCGGGCGCCATCACATCATCTACAACTGCGCCACGCCGATCGACGACAAGAGCGTGATGCTGTCGCAATGGCTGTACCGCAATGACAGCGAGGAAGACTGCTCGACGCAGGAACTGATCGACTGGGATGCGCCTATCGTCGCCGAGGATCGCGACATCCTGGAAGCAACCGACTACGACGCCTGCGTGGACACGCGCCGCCGCGTTGAATTCCATATGGAATCCGATAAACCCGGCTTGCTGATGCGCAAGATGCTGATGGAGCTGTTCACCCGGCATGGCGAGAAGGAAACCTTCCGCATTCCCGTGGTTCGCGGTTAAGCCGGACTTCGGACAGCCCCCGGAACCATTCCATACGGAGACAGCCATGAGCGTCCTCTTTCGCAGTGCCATGCAAGCCCGCGCTGCAGCCCCGAGCGCCGGCGGCCTTGCGCCCAACGCCGGCGGCGAGCCCGCTGGCACCAGCCGGCGCGATGCCGATGCGCCGCTGCTGTTCGCCAACCAGGTCGAGAAGACCTACCCCAACGGCACCGTGGCGCTGGAGCGCGTCAAGCTGGCGATCAAGCCAGGCGAGTTCGTCTCGCTACTGGGGCCCTCCGGCTGCGGCAAGAGCACCTTGCTCAAGCTGTTTGCCGGATTGGAGGCGCCGTCGGCGGGCCATATGCGCTGGTGGGGCAACCCCGCCCTTCCGAGCGGTGCGAACGGCGCCACGGACAGCGCCGGCCGCACGCTGGCGATGGTGTTCCAGGAAGCCACGCTGATGCCTTGGGCACGCGTGGCCGACAACGTGCGGCTGCCGCTGGACCTGGCCCGCATGCCGCGCGCCGACGCCGACGAACGCGTGCAGCGCGCGCTGGCGCTGGTGGGGCTGCACCGCTTCGCCGCGGTCTATCCGCGCGAGCTGTCGGGTGGCATGCAGATGCGCGTGTCGATCGCGCGGGCGCTGGCGACCAACCCGGACCTGCTGCTGATGGACGAGCCCTTCGGCGCGCTCGACGAGTTCACCCGCAACAAGCTCGACGCCGACCTGCGCGCGCTGTGGGCCGAGCGCGGCCTGACGGTGGTCTTCGTCACCCACAGCATCTATGAGGCGGTCTACCTGTCGAGCCGCGTGGTGGTGATGGCGGCGCGGCCGGGCCGCGTGATTGCCGACGTGGCCATCGAGGGGCCCGAAGCCCGCGATGAGGCCTTCCGTGTTTCGCCCGCATTCATGCGGTACTGCGCGCAATTGTCGGCGCTGCTCGCGCAGGCCAACACCGGCGCCGACCCCAACGAGCACTGAGCCCGGCAGCCGCATCGGTCCCACGGACAACAAGGAGCCCCCATGAATCCCCCGCTACTGTCGCGCCCCGCCGTACAGCGCGTGGCCGCCCCGCTTGCCGTCGGCGTGCTGCTGTTGCTCGCCTGGCAGGCGACATGCACGGCGCTCGCCGTGCCCGCGTACCTTGTGCCCACGCCCACCGCCATCGGCCATGCGCTGATGGAAGACTGGAGCCTGCTGTGCGGCTCGCTATGGGTGACGCTGCGCATCACCATGCTGGCCTTTGCGCTGGCCGTGGTGGTCGGCACCGCCGCGGCGTTCATCTTCGTGCAGAGCCGCCTGATCGAAGCCAGCTTGTTTCCCTACGCGATCCTGCTGCAGGTCACGCCGGTGGTGGCGATCGCGCCGCTGATCATCATCTGGGTCAAGGAGCCGACGCTGGCATTAGTGATCTGCGCCACCATGGTGGCCGTGTTCCCGATCATCTCCAACACGGTGCTGGGCCTGCGCAGCGTCAACCCCGGGCTGCTCAACCTGTTTCGCATCAACCGCGCGAGCCGCTGGGATACCTTGCGCCGCCTGCGCATTCCCAGCGCGCTGCCGTATTTCTTCGGCGGCCTGCGGATCTCTTGCGGCCTCGCGCTGATCGGCGCGGTGGTAGCGGAGTTCGTGGCGGGCACCGGCGGCACGGGCGCGGGGCTGGCTTACCAGATCCTGCAGGCGGGCTTCGCCCTCAATATCCCGCGCCTGTTCGCCGCGCTGTTCCTGATCACGCTGACCGGCGTCGCGTTGTTCGGCGCCATGGTGGTGGTATCGCGCATGGCACTGTCCCATTGGCACGAAAGCGAGCTGGCATGACGACCAACACCATCCTGATCCGCAACGCCACTGCCATCCTGACTGGCCTTCCTGGTAACGATAAGGGTGAGGGTGAGCGCCATGCCGGCCCGGACCTGCGCGTGGCCGGCGGCACGATCGAAGCCATCGGCAAGCTGGCGCAGCGCCCCGGCGAGCAAATCATCGACGCCACCGACTGCGTGGTCTACCCGGCCTGGGTCAACACCCATCATCACCTGTTCCAGTCACTGCTCAAGGGCGATCCGCCGGGGCTGAACCTGACGCTCACGCCGTGGCTCGGCGCTACGCCTTACCGCTTCCGCGCCGCCTTTGACGAAACCACCTTCCGGCTTGCCGCCCGCATCGGCCTGATCGAACTGGTGCGCAGCGGCTGCGGCACGGTGGCGGACCACAACTATCTCTACTATCCCGGCATGCCCTACGACAGCTCGGCCATCCTGTTCGAGGAAGCCGATGCACTGGGACTGCGCTTTGTGCTGTGCCGTGGCGGCGCCACCCGCACGCGCCAGCTGGAGAACGAGCTGCCGCAGGCGTTGCGCCCCGAAACGCTCGACCAGTTCCTGGGCGATTGCGAGCGGCTCACCGCGCGCTACCACCAGCCCGCGCCGGATGCGATGCGCCGCGTGGTGATGGCGCCCACCACGCCGCTCTACTCCATGTCGCCCGAGGAATTGCGCACCTGCGCGCGCACCGCGCGCCGGCTTGGCATCCGGCTGCACAGCCATTTGTCGGAGACGGTGGAATACCAGAACGCCGCGCGCTACAAGTACCAGACGACACCCGTGGCCTTCTGCGGCGAGCACGAATGGCTGGGCCGCGACGTTTGGTTCGCCCATCTGGTGAAACTGGGCGCGGACGAAATCCGCCAGCTCGGCGCAACCGGCACGGGCATCGCGCACTGCCCGCAGAGCAACGGCAGGCTGGGCAGCGGCATCGCGAATATCCCGGCGCTGGAAGCCGCGGGCGTGCCGGTGTCGATCGGCGTGGACGGCGCCGCCTCCAACGAAGCGGCCGACATGATCTCCGAGACGCATGCGGCGTGGCTGCTGCAGCGCGCGCGGCGAGGCCATGGCGCCCGCCCACGTGCCGAGGGTGGCGACCATGAAGGTGGCGCCGACGCCGCGCGCGTGGAGGATGTCGTGCGCTGGGGCACGGCGGGCGGCGCGGCGGTGCTCGGCCTGGATGCGGTGGGCACGTTGCAGCCGGGCAAGGCGGCCGACCTCGCCATCTACCGGCTCGACGACCCGCGCTGCTTTGGCCTGCACGATCCGGCCATCGCCCCCGTGGCCAGCGGTGGGCGCCCTGCACTGCGCGCGCTGCTGGTGGGTGGGCGCATGGTGGTGGAGCATGATGCGATCCCGGGGCTGGACCTTGCCGAGCTTGGCGCTGCCGCACGCGACGCGGTGCTGCGCTTGCAGCACCGCGCGGCATAACCCGAGGCGCCACGTCGTTGACGCAGTACAGCGCGAACTGGCCGCGGGGTTTTTCTTGCGCCTGGCGCTCGTGGGGCTGATCGGGCTGCGGTTCGCCGAAACTGCGGCTCGATCCTGGCTAGCCGGGCCGCGGGCCGACGTACGCGGCACGCGGGCGGATCAGCTCGGCATCGGCACGCTGCTCCAGCGCGTGCGCGATCCAGCCGATGGAGCGGCCAAGCGCGAACATGCCGAAGGCCGCGCCGGGCGGCAGCCGCAGATGCCGGCGCAGCGCCACCAGTGCAAAATCGATCGATGGCCGCTGCCCCACCAGCGCGAAAGCGTCGTCGATGAATGCTTGCCATTGCGGGTGATGGGGAAGTATCCGCGCCAGCAGGCCGACGGCGCGGATGTCGCCGGCGGGGTAGAGATGATGGCCAAACCCCGGCAGGTTCTCGCCGCGGGCAAGCCGCTCGCGCAGCTTCGATGCGGGCGGAGCGTCGCCGAGCTCGTCCCAGAGAGCCTCTACGCGGGCGGTGGCCCCGCCATGCAGCCCACCGGTCAACGCGGCCAGGCCAGCGACCACGGATGCGCGCAGGCTGGCGCCGGTGGACGCCACGCAACGCGCCGTGAAGCTCGACGCGTTCAGCTCATGGTCCGCGCAGAGCACCAGCGCCATGCGGATCAGGTCCGCGCCGTCTTCGTCCACTTGCCAGGCGCTGGCGCATTGGCGATGGACCGGCGCGCTGGCGGGCGCCGTGTGCAGGAGGCAGGCCGCCAGCAGACGCACCAGCACGCCGCAGCCCTCGGCAACGCGTTGCGGTGATTTCTGCCACTGCGCCGTGGGGTCGTCATCGCTGGCGATGGTAAACAGCGGCAGCAGCGCCTCCTCGCTGCGGCGCCCGGCGAAGGCCGCCTGCATGGCCGCGAGGTGCGCCGGCGCAAGCGGCGCCGTGCCAAATGCCGCGTCCTGGGGGCACTGCCATAGCAATGCGGCCACCGCTTCCACCGTATCCGACGCGGCCAGCACAACGGCATCCACACCCCGGTAGTAAAGCCGTCCATCCTCGATCAACGTGATCCCGGATTCCAGCACGGGCAACCCCCAGCTCAGCGTGGCCTTGGCCACCTCGCGAGGCTTGCGGCCGCGCGTGCGCTGACCGGCCAGCCGCGCGACGTCGTCAGCGAGATAGCGGCTTTCGCGGTGGGTTTCACCATCGTGCGCGTACAGCAGGCCACGGCTGACATAGGCATACAGCGTCTGGCGGGAGACGCCAAGCTGGGCGGCGGCTTCGGCGGAAGTCAGGTAGCGGGGCACGGGCGGCGAAATCGGGTAATAAGTTGATTAAGTTAATCAATATTGACTATTAAAACAAGGCGCCTATGCTGCAAAGCACTGATTCCTGCCCCCCTGACAGAGAGCGCGCCATGCCTGCCCCCGGAGAATCCATGCATTCAGCCACGAGTCCCACGACAGCCACGACAGCCACGACCCGTTTCCTTGGTGAGATCTGGCGTGGCGTACACGGGGATGCCGCGTGGCTGGAGCACATCGCGGTGGCCGGCGCCGGTCACTTGCCCGCGGTCTTCCCCGTCACCAGCCTGGCCACCGCCACCGTCGGCGCAGCCGCCCTGGCCATTGCCGAATTGATCCACCAGGCCTGCGGGCATGCGCCGCATGTCCAGGTAGATCAACGTCTTGCTTCGCTATGGTTCGGCACTTCGCTGCGGCCGCAGGGTTGGGAATTGCCGCCGCAATGGGATCCGGTTGCCGGCGATTACCGGGCCAAGGACGGTTGGATCCGACTTCATACCAACGCGCCACATCACCGCGACGCGGCCCTCGCCGTGCTTGGCGTGGCGGCGCATGCGGACAAGGCCGCCGTTGCCCAGGCCGTATCCGGATGGGATGCCGGCGCGCTGGAAGCCACCATCGTCGAAAACGGCGGCTGCGCCGCGGCCATGCGCTCCGTGGCCGAATGGGCAACCCATCCGCAGGGGATCGCCGTCAACAGCGAACCGCTGATGCACTGGACGACGACCGCTGGCGGGCCACGGCCGGCCTGGGCCATCGCCCCGGACCGCCCGTTGCGCGGCATCCGCGTGCTGGACCTGACCCGGATCCTGGCAGGCCCGGTGGCCACCCGCTTCCTGGCCGGCTTCGGCGCCGATGTGCTGCGTATCGACCCACCCGGCTGGGAAGAGCCAGGCACCGTGCCGGAAGTGGTGCTCGGCAAGCGCTGCGCCCGGCTCGACCTGAAAAGCGCGGCGGACCGGCAGGTGCTGGAGCGGCTGCTGAGCCAGGCCGACGTCATGGTGCACGGTTACCGTCCCGAGGCCCTGGCGCGGCTTGGACTGGACGCGCGGCGGCGCCGCGAGATCAATCCCGCGCTGGTGGATGTGTCGCTCGATGCCTATGGCTGGAGCGGACCTTGGAAGGGCCGGCGCGGCTTCGACAGCCTGGTCCAGATGAGCACCGGCATTGCCGATGCAGGCATGCGCGCCGCGGGCCTGGACCGCCCCAAGCCGCTGCCGGTGCAGGCCATCGACCACGCCACCGGCTACCTGATGGCAACAGCGGCCATCCGCGGCCTGATGCAGCGCCTGGCGACCGGCACCGGCTGCGAGGTGCGGGCCTCGCTGGCGCGCACGGCGCATCTTTTGGTGGCGGGCGCGGTCCCGCAAGGCCAAGAGCCAATGCCGGCCCCCGAAACGGCCGCCGACCTGGCCGCAGTCGCCGAGAACACCACATGGGGCCCGGCACGCCGGATCAGGCCGCCCGCCATGGTGCAAGGTGCGCCAATGCACTGGGAGCGTCCGGCCGGCAAGCTGGGTACCGCGCTGGCGCAGTGGTAAGTCACGGCGGCAGCCCGCCCCGGCGTGGGCGCGCTTAGTCGATCTTCGCGCCGGAAGCCTTGATCACCTGCCCCCAGCGCTTCTGCTCGGTGGCAATGGTCTGGCCGAAGGCCTCCGGGCCCTGCCAGGCTGCCTCGGCGCCTTGCTGGTCCAGCTTGGCGCGGGTATCGGCTTCGCCCAGCACGGCCTGCAGCGCGCCGGACAGCTTGGCCACCACCTCCTTGGGCGTGCCCGCGGGCGCCAGCATGCCGTAGAAGCCGACTACCTCGAAGTTCTTCAGCCCGGCCTCTTCCATGGTCGGCACATCAGGCAAGGCCGGCGAGCGATGCCTGGACGTCACCGCCAGCGCGCGCACCTTGCCGGCCTTGATGTATTGCGTGAACAGCGGGATCGAGTCGGCCATCATCTGCGCCTGGCCGCCCATCACGTCGGTCAGTGCCGGGGCGCTGCCCTTGTAGGGAATGTGGACGATAAACGTGCCGCTGGCCTGCTTGAACATCTCCGGCATCAGGTGAGAGATGCCGCCGTTGCCGCCCGAGGCAAAATTCAGCTTGCCGGGATTGGCGCGCGCATAGCCAATGAATTCCTTGAGGTTGCGGGCCGGCACGTTGTTATTGACCACCATGACCAGCGGAATCAGCGCGGTGCGGGCCACCGGCGCGAAATCCCGCGGCATCACGTAAGGCAGCTTGGGATAGAGCGCGCCATTGATGGCCATCTGGCCGGTATTGGCCAGCAGCAGCGTGTAGCCGTCCGGCGCGGCCTTGGCGACGGAATCCGAGCCGATGTTGCCGGCCGCGCCAGCCTTATAGTCCAGCACCACTGACTGCCCCAGGATAGGCTGCAGCTTCTCGGCGAGGAGGCGGGCGTGGGTGTCGACCGGGCCACCCGGCGGGAAGCCCACCACCAGGCGGATCGGCTTTTCCGGCCAGGCGGCGGCGGCGGGGGCCGCGCCCAGTGCCAGCGGCAGCGCGGCGCAGGCCAGCAGCACCGGCAAGCCGGGCAGGAATCGGTTATTTAATGTGTACTTCGCCATCAGGTCTTTTCTCCTCGTTTATATTGCGGCCTTGCCTTGCCGGTGTGCGCCGGGGCGAGTCCTGGCCGGACTCGCGGCCGGACACCCGCGAACACCCTTAATTGTGACGATTTTATTACATGGCGCCATGCTAGATATCCCTGTGCAGGCTTATGATGCCCCTGCCCGGCCGCGCCATTGCGTCAGCCGCATGCCGGCCTGGCGCGTTCAGATAACGGCTGGCCGCTGCGCGCCGGCCTCGCATCCGTGCCCGGGCATCAGCCAAGGAAAGCCAACGTGAAACCAACCAACCGAGCCGTCGTCCTGTTTTTGTGGGCCGCACTGTACTTCTGCTCCGGCTACATCTCGCACAAGCTGAACGGCCCGTTCTCCGCCACTGGCTATATCTGGCTGCCGGCCGGCGTGACCGTGGCCGCGTTCATGCTGACGCCAATGCCGCGCTGGCTGCCGGTAGGGCTGGCGTTCTTTGCCGCGCAGATGCTGCTGGGCTGGGTGGAGGGGCGCGACACGCTGCGCCTGATGCTGTTCTCGCTCGACGAGATCGGCTTTGCGGCAGTGGGCGTGGCGCTGGTCAGGCGCACGCACTTCTCGCTCGAAGGGCTGGCCTTCGTGCGCGGCTTGCTGATCGCCGGGGTGATCAGCAGCGCCGCCAGCGCCGCGGTGGGCGCGGGCTGGTTCACGATCATGCAGGACGTGCCGTTCTGGCGCACCGCGCGCGTCTGGGCCGCGGCCGACCTGGTGGGCGTGCTGATCATCACGCCGGTGCTGGCGGGCTGGTCGCGCTTTCGCGCCATGCGCTCGGGCGGCATGAGCGGCGGCGATTTCCTGTTCGGCCTGGGCGCGTTCGCCGCGCTGGTGCTGACCACCTTCTTTATCTTCGACAACAAGAGCCTGGGCCCGCTGCCTGCCGGCGTGGTGTTTGCGCTGACCTATATCCCGCTGTTCTTCGCCGCGGTGGTGACGCTGCTGTGGGGAGGCCGGGGCGGCTCCGTGGCGGTGGCGATCCTGGCGCTGTTCGTGCTGGTCAATACCGGCCAGGGCGACGGCCCGTTCGCCGAAAGCGCGGCCCACCATGGCCGCTCGCTGATGGAGGCTCAGCTATACCTGGCCGTGGCCGCCTTGCTGACGCTGCTGATCAGCACGCTGCGCACCAGCCGCGAGCAACTGCACCTGCAGTCGGCGCAGCGCCAGAACGATGTCAAGCTGGCGCTCGCGGCCAGCGGCCAGCTGGTCTATTGCCTGAACCCGCGCAGCGGCACGCTGCGCTGGAGCGGCGACGTGGAACGCTCGCTGGGGGTGCGTGAAGATACCTTTGGCAATCTCGACAATGTGCTGGCCCACGTGCATGCCGACGACCGCGCCCGGGTGCGCGACCGCTGGCTGCGCGAGAGCGACGGCGACGGGGGTGGCGATGGGGGTAGCGAAACCCGCACCGACCTGCTCTTTCGCCTGATGCTGCCCGCGGGCGACTGCACCATGGTGCTGGATATGAGCGGCCCGCTGCTCGACGGTGACGAGACCGTAGCGGTCATTGCCGGCGCATGGCGCCTGCAAGGCGCGGCTGTGATCGAGGAGCGCGACGCAGCATGACGGCTCTCAAGGGCAGCGGCACGGGTGCCCTGCTCATCCATGGCCTGGGCGGCACGCAGTTCGACCTCGGCCCGATGCACAAGGCCCTGCGGCGCGCCGGGGTGGAAACCCACGCGGTGACGCTGCCGGGACACGCAGGCACGCCCGAGGACCTGGTGCCCGTGCGGGCCGAGCAATGGCTCGACACCGTGACGCAGGCATACGATGAGCTGGCCGGGCAGTACGAAACCTTTCACATCATGGGCATGTGCCTGGGCGGGCTTCTGGCCCTGGCGCTGGCCGAGCGCCGCCATCACACCAAGGGCCGGCTGATCGCGCTGGCGGCCCCGGTCTACATCGACGGCTGGTCCACGCCCTGGTACCGCGCGCTGCGGCACCTGGTCTATCACATCCCCACGCTGCCCGCGCGCATGCGGGTGGAGGAAGACGAGCCGTTCGGCATCAAGAACGACCTCGTGCGCGCCATCGTCAAAGCCAAGTTCGAACGCGGCGACAACTTCCACTACCGCTGGGTGCCGCTGGCCTGCATCCGCCAGGTGGACCGGCTGCGCGGCTGGGTGCTCAACGGCGCCCACCGCATCGCCTGCCCCACGCTGGTGGTGAACGCGCGCGAGGACGAGCTGACCAGCCTGCGTTCGGCCGACTTCCTGGAAGCTACGGTCCCCGACGTGCGCAAGGTGGTGGTGGAAAACAGCTATCACATGATCTGCGTGGACAACGACCGCGAGCAGGTGGTCAGCAACGTGCTCGAGTTCCTTGGCTTCGACCCCGCGCAGGCGCGCCGCCCGGCGCGGGCCAGGGTGGAAGTGCCGATGACCGAGGAAGCGGTCGCCACCGTGGTGAACGAATACCTGCAGGCCCTCACCAGCGGACAGTTCGAAGCGTTGTTCCCGTTGCTGGAGCCCGGCGTGCGCTGGCGCCACCAGGGCGAGCATCCGCTGGCGGGAAGCTATGACGACCGCGACGCCGTCATCGACATGTTTGCCAAGCTGGAGGCAATCTCCGGCAAGACGGTACGCATCGCCGTCACCGCACCGCCGCGCATCGAGGGCGCCACCGCGCAGATCGACGTTGCGGCCTCCTCTGTCATGAACGGCGAAGCCCGGCACAGCCAAGGCACGCAAACCCTGCGCATGCGCAACGGGCGCATCTCCGCGGTGACCTTCCGGCCGGCGGACAGCGCCGATAACGCCGTGAGCGCCAACGAGCCCCTGCCGGCGCCCGCGGGCTAGAACACGCGGCCTAGCTGCAGGTACAGGTTCCACACCCCGTTCGGCGCCGCGGCAAAGCCGAAGTACAGCGGGCCAATGGCGCTGTTGCCGCCAATGAACAGGCTGGCGCTGGTCTTGAACGGCCCGTTGCCAAAGTTCTTGCGCCGCAGCCAGACGTCGCCAGCCTCCAGGCTGGTGCCCACCACGGTGGTGCGCAGCCCGGGCAGGATGAACTCGCGCAGGTCGTTCAGGTAGGTCACGCGCCCGTACAGCAGGTAGTTGCCTGAGAACTGGTCCTGCGCGTAGGCCGAAAGATGCTGGAAGCCGCCCAGCGTGAAGCCCAGCCCGCCACTGACGCTGTTGTCGCTGCGGTGATCGCCATAGGTGGCCGCGGCCTCCGCCGCCAGGTTCAGCGTGTGGCGGCCGTAGCTGGCGGCCCAGAGCGCCTTGGCATGGGCATCGTTGAAGCGGTTGTCGGTGCCGCCGAAGGCCAGCTCGTTGGTCGCCAGCAGATAGTAGCCGGTGCGCGGGAACAGCGGATCGTCGAGCTGGTCGATGGTGAGCTGGGCGCGCATGGTGGGCTGGCGCACACGGGCCTGGGAGAATAGCCGGCCAGTGCCGATAGGCAGGTTATAGACGGCCGAGTAGTTGACCTGCTGGTAGTTCACGCCCGCCCGGAACTCGCCCAGCCGGCCCAGCGGCACACCCAGGTCCAGGCCGGCGACGGCCGTGTCGATCCGGAAGGCGGTGATCGGGTCGGTATTGCGGTTGGGCGCGGTGTCGCCATAGAGATCGACGCGCTTGCGCCCGTATTCCACATAGGGCGCGACATAGAAGCCCAGCCGGTCGAATACCGGCTGGCGCAGCTCGGTGCGCCACTTGGCCTGGGTGCTGCCCAGCACGATGTCATTGCGCCATTCCAGCCCGCCAGGCGTGATCCAGGGATAACGATGCCCCAGCTGCAGGTTGAACCCGCCCTGGCCATTGAAGGTATTGGATACGCCGAAGCCGAACAGCAGGAACTGCGGGCCCCAGGATTTTTGCTGCGCCTCGACCTTCAGCACATTGCGCCCGTCTTCCGTGACCAGTTCCTGCGTCACGCTCTCGAAGTCGCCCGAGGTGGAGAGCTGCGCCATCTCGCGGTTGAGCGTGACCGCGTCGTAGGTGTCCCCCTCGTTCACGCCCAGGTACTTGCGCACGAAGCTGGCCGGGATCCGGCCTTCCGAGCGGATCTGGATACCGTCTATGCGCACCGGGCCGGCCACCGCCTGGCTGCCCTTGCGCGCCGCCAGGTAGCTTTGCCAGGCGTCCGCCGGCAGCGTCAGCGATGCCAGCCGGGGCTCGGCCGCCAGCACCGCGTTCCAGCCCCCCTGGATGCCGTCGTTGGCGCGCGAGAAGTCGGTGAAGGACAAGTCGCCCAGCTGGGGCTCGATCAGCACGTCGCCTGGCTTGAGCAGCGCCTTTTGCACGGCGACGTTCTGGTTGGTCAGGATGGTGACCATCTGCTGCGTCACCGCCGCCGGCGAGTCCAGGCTGGCGGGATCATCCAGCGGCGAGGCGATATTGACCGCGATGATCACGTCGGCGCCCATGTCGCGCGCGAGCTGCACCGGCAGGTTGCTGACCAGACCGCCATCGACCAGCACGCGCCCGTTCACCTTGATCGGCGCGAACAAGCCCGGCACGGCCACGCTGGCGCGGATGGCGCGCGGCAGCGAGCCGTGGTCCAGCACGACCGGGGCCCCGGTGCCCAGGTCGGTGGCGATGGTGCGAAACGGCGTTGGCAGCTTGTCGAAGGCGC
Organism: Cupriavidus sp. YAF13; assembly: GCF_052113425.1. NCBI lineage: Bacteria > Pseudomonadati > Pseudomonadota > Betaproteobacteria > Burkholderiales > Burkholderiaceae > Cupriavidus > Cupriavidus sp. YAF13. The sequence goes on along the minus strand of NZ_JBFRDD010000071.1, from coordinate 17,605 downwards.
CGTCGGCCGGCAGGTGCGGGGTCAGGTTCTGCAGCAGCGCCAGCAGGCGGTTGCCCTGTACCAGGCCGGTGGGCAGCTTGATCTTGCCGTCGCCGTAGCCGGCCGAGATGCCGATCGGGTATTGGAGGTCATCCTCGCGCTGCGCCTGCGGCAGTTCGGCGCGCTCGTTGCGGTCGAAGGCGATATCGCTCAGGTTGGTATGCGACAGCTTTGCCTCCAGTTCGCCCGCCGACAAGCCGCTGGCGTACAAGCCGCCCACCACCGCGCCCATGCTGGTGGCCGCGATGCAGTCGATCGGCACGTGCATTTTCTCCAGCGCCCGGATCACGCCGATATGCGCGTAGCCGCGCGCACCGCCCCCGGACAGCACCAGGCACACGCGCGCTCGCTTGCCCGGCTCGTGCGCGGGGGCGGATTCAGCGGCAGCTTCAGCGGCAACTTCGGTGGCAACGTCGGCGGTGGATTGCCTGGCCGGCTGCGCAGGGTGATCCACGGCCCCGGCGGGCTGCGGCGCCAAGGCTAGCGCCGCCAATGCAAGCAGCATCGGCAGCAGCTGACAACCGGACACCAGCGTGCACAAGCGGCGCGCGATGCGTGAAAGAGAGCAGGACATGGACAAACCTGGACAATCCGCGGCAAGACGGGACAAGACGGTGAAATCGCCGCGCAGAGTTGGCGGGGAAGGTCGTCACGATAGGGCAATTGCCCGTCCTTGAACAGCGGCGCATGCACTAGCGGAGTGCCGGTTACCTAACCTGCGGGGCTATCGCCGCCCCGTCCGCCAAGCTGCCGCGCGGGTTGACCGTGCAAACCCTCGGCCCAGAGCAGTTTGATCCACAATTTACCGGGGTAGGTAAACGTATGCCGAATACAACAAAGGGAATGTGGCGGAGTGAAACGCCACGGCCGCCCGCGCCTTCCTGCGGGGACGGCAGCCGTCCTAGCTCTCGTTCTGCCAACCCAGCCCCAGTGCCTTTTGCAACGACACGAAGTCCTTGATCAAGTTGGCATCGCCGGCGATCCGATCCTGCTGCGCACGTACCCGGGTGCGTTCGACATCCAGCCAGTCAAGCATGCTGGCCGTACCGGCGCGGTAGCGCTGCTGGGTCAGCACGGCGGCGCGCTCGGCGGACGCCTCCACCCGGCGCAGCAGGACCACGTTCTCGCGCTGGTGCCCATAGCGGGACAAGGCCACGTCGGCATCGCGCAGCGCCTTCAGGACCACGCTCTCGTACGTTGCCTCGGCGTTGTCGCGTCCTGCCTGCGCACCGTCCACGCTGGCGGCAACCCGGCCGAAATCCAGCGCGTTCCACTGCAGCCGCGGCAAGGCGAGCCAGGTGGCGTTGTCCTTGCGGACCAGGTGACCGGGGTCCATCGCGCTGTAGCCCAGGGAGCCGAACAGCGACAGCTTGGGGAACCAGTCAGCCTTGCGAGCGCCGATCTGCGCGTTCTGCGAGGCCAGCGTACGCTCCGCCGCGCGGATGTCCGGCCGCGCCTTGAGCAGTGCGGCTGGGTTGCCGACGGACACCGTAGCCGGCAATGTGGGCAGTGGCCGTTGCGGGCCGAGTTCGCCATCCAGCGCGCCGGGGGCGCGCCCCGTGAGCACGGCGAGTTCATCGAACGACTCCGTGATCTGCGCCTCGATGGGCGCGATCTGCGAGCGGGTGCCCTCCACCTGGGTCAGGAGCCGCTCCACTTCCAGCGCCGATGCCACACCGCGTTCGCGCCGTTGCTGCGTCAGCTCCAGCATGTCGGCTTCGAGCTGTTCCGAGGCGCGCAGATGCGTCAGGCGCGCCTGCTGCTCGCGCAGGCCGACGTAGGCTTGGGCGACCTCGGCCGCCAGTTGCACGTGGGCGTCCGCGAGCTGTTCGGCGGATACGTCCGCCTGCGCCGCGGCCGCCTCGATGGCTCGCCGCGTCCCGCCAAAGAGATCGATCTCCCAGCTAGCATCGAAGTTGGCAAGATAGAGCGCCAATGGTCCGCGCCCGCCCGACGACACGCCACCGGAAAGCGGCGACAAATTCGGCGAGCGCGTGCGCAGCGTGGCGGCGGTTGCCCCCACCTTGGGGAGCGCATCGGCTTGCTGCCCGCGCAGGCCGGCACGCGCCTGCCGCACGCTGGCCTGCGCTGCACGAATGTCCGGGCTATGCGCCAATGCGGTTTCTATCAATGCATCCAGTTGGGGATCGCCCAGCGCGCGCCACCAGGTTGCGACGCGCGGCGCGCCCGGCCCAGTACTTTGCGGGGCATGGGGAAATGCCGTGGCGCGCATGGCGTCGGCCGCGACTTCAGGCGCGCCGTGATAGTCAGGCCCGACCGCGCAGCCAGTCATGGCAAACGCCAGCGCGGCACCGAGGGAGGCCGCGCGGCGCCGGCCAGGGCCCGGCAGCGTATTCGATTTGATGTCGTGCATGATCGATCAATGACCGGAGGACACCGGCGTGCCGGCACCCGGTTGCTTGAGAAGGAAGGCCAGCGGCACGCATAGCAGCAGCGCGATGCCCAGCACAAAGAAGGTCTCGGAGAAGGTGATGACGGCCGCCTGCCTGGCGATCTCCCCGGCCATTTGTGCCATGGCCTGGACCTTCGCGTGCGCCATATCGCCATGCTGCGCGAAGAAGCCCGCCGCGCTGGACGAGATGTGCTCCTGCCCGATCGCGCCGTTGGCGCTGACCGATTCGCGGATCACGGCGTCGTGATACGTATTGCGGCGGTCGATCAGCGTGCCAAGCAGCGCGAGCCCGACCGAGCCGCCCAGGTTGCGGGCCATGTTGTACAGGCCAGCCGCGTCGCCCGCCTCATGGGTGGCGACAGCCGCCATCGATGCCTGGTTGAGCGGCATCATCGCCAGGATCTGCCCGAAGCCACGCAGGATCTGCGAGCCGATGAAGTCGTGCCCGACGCTTTGCGTCGTGAGCGAGATATCCAGCATGCAGCTGCCGAAGAAACACAACAGCCCGGTGATCACGAGCCAACGGCTATCGAACTTGCCAAGAATGCGGGGCAGGATCGGCATCATCAGGAATGCCGGAAGACCGGAGAGCAGCATGATCGAGCCCGCCTGCTCCGCGTTGTATCCGGCGATGGTGGCAAGGAACTGCGGCAACAGGTAGGACACGCCGTAGAGCCCGGCGCCCACGGTTGACACAATCAGGATGACGCTGGCGTAGTTTTTGTTGAGCAGCAGCCGCAGCCGCACGATCGGCGTCTTCGCCGTGAACTGGCCAACGACCATCATCAGGATGCCGGCCGCGGAGAGCAGCGATAGCCATGTGATCGTCGGCGACTCGAACCAGCGCTCGCGCTGCCCCTCCTCCAGCACCACCGTGAGCGAGCTCAGGCCGATGGCCAGCCCCGCGATGCCGAGCCAGTCCGCCTTGACGAACGCCTGCAGGCTCGCGCGCTCCGGCTTCAGGCCAACATGGAGCAGCGTCACCAGCGCCACCGAGATCGGCAGGTTGAGGAAAAAACACCAGCGCCAGTCGGCGTTCTCGGTCAGCCAGCCGCCAACCACCGGGCCGAGCAATGGGCCGAGCAGGACGATCAGGCCGAACGCCGACATGCCGATCGGCATCTGGTGCCTGGGCAAGCGCGTGCGGATGATGGTCTGCGCGGTCGGGATCATTGCGCCGCCGGCGAAGCCTTGGCCGATACGGCCGATGACCATCCCGGCCAGGCTGTGGGATAGCCCGCACATCATCGAGAACGCGGTGAAGAGGATCGCGTTCCACATCAGGAAGCGCCGCAGCCCGAACACGCGCGTAAGCCACGCGGCGAGCGGAATGATCACGATCTCCGACATCAGGTAGCCCGTGGAGATCCACGTGCCCTCCGTGCCCGCGGCGCCGATCTGCCCCTGGATCTGCGGCAACGCCGAGTTGGTGATCGAGATATCGAGCGTGGCGAGCAGCGCCCCGAGCGCGCCGGCCGCCACCGCGATCCAGTCGGCGGTAGAGGCGTTGGGCACTGCGGGCGCGGATGCCGGGTTGCCCCCGGACACGCCGGCACCGGACCGCAGCGCCTTAGCCACGCGCGCCCCCGGCCGGAGCGTGCGCTTGCGTGGGCGCCGCGTGGCGCGTATCGACCTCCACCGTCACCGACAGCCCCGGCACCAGCGCCCTGCGCGCCTCGCCCGACACGTCCAGGTGAATGCGCACCGGCACGCGCTGCACGATCTTGGTGAAATTGCCCGTGGCGTTCTGGGCGGGCAGCAGGGCGAACTGGGAGCCCGTGCCGGGCGACAGGCTTTCGACGGTGCCGTGCAGATCGGTATCCGGCAGCGCGTCGACATGGATCGTCACGGGCTGGCCCTGCATCATGTGGCCGACCTGTGTTTCCTTGAAGTTGGCGCTCAGGTAGAGATCCTGCAGCGGCACGATCGTCAGCAGGCGCGTGCCCGGCTGCGCGAACTGCCCGACGCGCACGGCGCGATCCGCGACGCGCCCGGCCAGGGTGCTGCGCACCAACGTATCCTGCAGGTCGAGCTGGGCGCGGCGCGCGCTCGCCTCGGCCACCGCCAGTTGCGCGCGTGCCTGCTGCAGCTTTGCCTGCAGCGTGAGCGTCTGGCTCTGGGCCGCGCGCAAGGCGGCCTCGTTCGCTTGCTGCGTCGTGGCGGCACGTGTCTGCGCGTTGCGCAATTCCGCGGTCCGCTCTTCCGTCTCGGCGCCCGACTTGACCAGCGGCGCATAACGATCCACCTGCGATGCCGCGTAGCGCACATTGGCCCGCGCTCCGTCGAGTTCGGCCCGGGCCTGCGCGATATTGGCCTGCTGCTGCGCAAGGTCCGCCTCGCTGCGCGCCACGTCGGCCTGGCGCGAAGCAACCGTCGCCGTGGCCTCGTCCAGCGCTGCCTGGTACTGACGGCTGTCGAGCCTTGCCAACGCCTGGCCAACAACGACCGCCTGGTTATCGCGCACCAGGACTTCAGCCACATAGCCGCTCACCTTCGGCGCCACCGTCACGCTGTCGGCCTGCAGATAGGCGTCGTCGGTGGTTTCCATAAAGCGGCCCACCGTCCACCAGCGCCCGCCCCAGGCCGCCGCCCCCGCCAGCACGCTGGCACCCAGGAAAAGCAGCACCGTGCGGCGGCGCTGGCGCGCCGCAGGCTTCGCTTGGGTTGACGTGGCTTCACCTCGCAACAAGGGGTCGGCAGGCGAATCAGCGGGCGCAGCGGTAGGCATGGGGGCTCCAAATTATTCCAAGCGGCACAATTATTCCATTTGGACAAATTGTGTCAAGTGATATATTTCTACGCTGGCACGATCTCAAGGATGGCGACGAATCCCATGGCACGACACCGACCGGCCGCCGAAGGCGGCTACCAGCGAGGCGAGGAAACGCGCCTGCGCATCGTCGAGGCGGCGCTGCGACTCTTCGGGGAACGGGGATTCGAGGGGGCGTCGACGCGCGACATTGCGAAAGAGGCCGGCGTCAATGCACCTGCGCTGCAGTACTACTTCGACAACAAGGAAGGGGTCTACATTGCCTGCGTGGAGCACTTCGTCGCACGCGTCTGGGAGTACCTGGCCGCGCCCGTGAGCGCGGCGCAAGCGACATTGGCCAACCCCGACGCCGATGACTCGGACTTGATCGAGGCCTACATGGGACTCCAGGGCTGCTTCGTCTCGTTCCTGAGCGACTCACCCGAGGCGCGCGACTGGCAACTCTTCATGGCGCGCGAACGCGCGGGCCTTGGTCCGCCGTCGGCCTTCGCGGTGATCGACGAACGCCTCAACCGCCGCTTGTTCCCCGTGACCGCGTCGATCATCGGCCGGCTGAGCGGACGCAAGCCGACCGATGATGTGACCAAGATCCGGACCATCGCAATAGACAGCCAGGTTGCCGTGTTCCGCATGTTTCGCCGGAACGTGCTCAGCGCCCTCGAATGGGAAACGATTGGCCCGAAAGAGATGGCCCAGCTTGCAGACGTGATTTTCGAGCAGACGAGGGTGCTGCTGCTGGCCTTTGTCGCGGCGCGCGACGCGCAGCAAGGCGCCGCCCGCGACTAATGCCGGCAGGCAGCGAGCGGGCCGTTGCGCGAAAGCCGGGAACGAACGCCGCGCGCTACCCTGTTTATTCCAGCTTGATCCCCGCCGACTTGATCAATGGCCCCCACTTGGCCACCTCGGCATCGACGAAGCGCGCGAACGATGCGCTGTCGCCCGCCTCCGGCTGCAGCCCGAGGCCGATCAGCTTGCCGCGCGTCTGCGCATCGGCCAGCACCGCGTTGGCGTCCCGGTTGAGTTGCTGCACGATGGCCGGCGGCGTGCCCGCCGGCGCCATCAGCCCGAACCAGCCGTAACCCACCACGCCGGGATACCCTTGCTCGCCGAACGTGGGCGCGTCCGGATACACCGGCGTGCGCTGCTCGGCGGACACCGCGATCACGCGCAGCTTGCCGGCCTTGATAAATGGCAGCGCGGTGGTGATGGCGGTCAGCGTGGCGTCGACCCGCCCCGCAAGCAATTCGGTGTAGGCCGTGGAGTCGCCGCGGTAATGCACGTTGAGGCCCTTGAATTTCGCCTGCGCGGCGAAGAGCTCGGCAGTCAGGTGCGGCCCCGAGCCGATGCCCGGCGAGGCGAATGTCACGCCGTCCTTCTTCTCGCGCGCCATGCGCACGAAATCCGCCACCGTGCGCACCGGCGAATCAGCGTTGACGATCAGGAATATCGGCCCGAGCACGCGTGGCCCTACCGCCACGAAGTCCTTGTGGATGTCGTAATGCTGGGATAGCCCTGCCGCCGCGTTGATGGCAAACGGCGCCGCCGCCCATAACAGCGTGTAGCCGTCCGGCGTGGCGCGCGCGATCTGCTCGTTGGCCACGCGCGTGCCAGCGCCAGGCTTGTTCTCCACCACGAACTGCTGCTTGTACTTGCGGCTGAGCCCCTCGCTGAGCAGGCGCGCCGAGATGTCGTTGGAGCCGCCCGGGCCGTAGGGCGACACCAGGCGCACCGGGTGCGACGGAAATCCCTCAGCATGCACCGGCGCCAGCGCACCGCAGCCCGCGGCCAACAGCACGGCGTTGCCGGCCAGGCGCAGCACTTGCCTGCGCTTGTGCGAATTCAGTGTCATGACAGCTCCTTGGCCGAAGCGGCGGCACCCGCCAGCGGGCGGATCGGCGGATAGACAAAGGTCTTGTCGAGATGCGCGGGCCGGGGCACGTAGAGCCGCAGCGTCACGTAGAACGGGCCTGCGGGCGCGGGCAGCCAGTTGCCTTCGTCCGCCGGGTCGGCCGGCGGCGTGGCCGACAGGCGCAACCGCAGGCTGCCGTCCGGCGCGTAGCGCAGGCTCGGCGAGCGGTCGCCCAGCGAGTAGCGCCCCAGCACGTTATCGACCAGCATGCAGTCGGCCTTGCCATACATGGTGAGCGACCAGAACGCGCCCACCTGCGGCAGCGCATCGGCCGGGAAGACCAGTTCGTAGCCGGCGCGGCCATCGAGCGGCGCGCCTTCGCTGTCGCGGTCGGCCATCACGTACATCGCCTCTTGCACGCCAAGCGCGCCGATATAGTTGCGCGCCACCAGCGCGCGCTCGGCGAAACGCGTGCCGAACGATTCGCGGATTTCCACCGGCAGGGTCCAGCCGCCGCCGAGGTCGGACGGCAGCGGCGTCGCCAGTTCGGCAAGCACTGCCTGGATGGCGTCGCCCAGACGGGCAAGCACATCATCGCCAAGCGCGGCCGCATCGCAATCCGCGCCAATGCCAAAAGGCGCAAAGCCTGCCACCAGCCCAGCCTCAGCCTGCGGCGGCGGGTTCTCGCGCAACGCCTGGTTGACCACCTCGGCATAGCGGCGCGGATCGCCCAGATGCTCGCCAGGCTGCATGCGCACATCGAAGGCCCGCGCAGCGCTCGCCCCGGCCAGCGTGCTCAGGCGGAACTGGTCCTGCAGCGCATGCACGGCCGGCAGGTCGGCTTCGCCATCCACCAGCACGCGGCCGAGCAACCACACCGCATCCGTGGGGCAGGCGATGGCGGTGGCGCCAGCCGGCACGTCGCCCTGCCAGCGCGGGCCATGCAGCAGGAAGCGGCCGCGCCCGTTGCCCGTGGTGCGGGTGCCGATATAGCCAAAGGGGTTGGTATAGAAATCGAGCAGGCCGAGCACGTAGTAGCGGCCCAAGCTGTCGGGCACGTCCAGCAGCAGCGGCCCTTGCGACAGGTCCATCCAGGCGTTGCTGTAGAGCGTGTCGTTATTGGGCGTGACCACCTGGCGATGCTGCGGGCCAAGCAGCTGGCGCGTGTGAATGAAATGATTGATCCAGCGCACCGGGGCATCGGGCTGCTGCGCGGCAAACACACCGGCGCTGTTGCGGCGCGGACAGGTGGCGGCGCGCATGCGCGCCATTTCGTAAAGGGGCAGCGTGTAACGGATGGCGTCGAGGGCGGGCGCGGCGGATACGGCGGATACGGTCTGGTGCATGTTGGTTTCCATAGCTGGGTTGGCTCAATCGACGCGGCGCACGGCCGGGATGGTGTACTGGCCTTGCAGGAAAGACTGCGCGGGATGGTAGAGCCGCAGGATCAGGTAGAACGAACCAGCGGGCGCGGGCAGCCAGTTCTCCTGCGGCTGCGCTCGCGCGTGCGAGATCGGAATCACCAGGCTGCCATCGGCCTCCATGCGCAAGCCCGGCGTGCGGTCGCCCACGGCGTAGCGGCCGATCTCGTTGGCGCTGAAGTAACGATCCTCGCCGTACAGCGACACCGACCAGAACGCTTGCGCGGGCGGCAGCATGCCGGGCGCGAAGCGCAGCTCGTAACGGCGACGGCCATCGAGCGGCGCGCCGTCGGCATCGAAATCGGCCATGGCGTAGATCGCCTCGTCCGCGCGCAGGGCGCCCAGGCCCTTCATCGCGGTGCAGGCGCGCTGCAGCCAGTCGTCGCCGTACATGCCCAGCTTCAGGCTGTAGCCCCAGCTCTTGCGGCCCTGGCTGCGGGTATGGGCCTCGATCACCGCCATGCCTTGTGCGTAGGCGCTTTCCAGCCCGGCCACGATGGCCGGGCGCAGCGCCGCGAAATCGGTCTCATCTTCCAGCCGGATGCCTGCCTTGCGCAACAGCGTCAGGATGCCCAGTTCCTCAACCGCCGGCGGGAACTCGCGCAATGCGTTGAAGAGATTGTGGAAGAAGTCCAGCGCGGGCCGGCCGCTATCGTGCCACTGGTCCACGCAGCGCGGACGCGCCGCGCCCGGCGTGCGGGTCAGCGCAAAGCCCTGCTCGAAGGCACGCGCCACCGCCAGGTCATCCGGCCCCTGCACCAGCACGCGGCCGAGCAGCCAGACCAGCGAGCTCGGGCATGACACCGCATGCGCACCGCTGGCCTTCTGGCCCGGGCCGAGCAGCTCGATCTCCCCGCCTTCGGCAGCGACATTGCGTGGCCCCAGGTTCTCGAAGTTGTTGGTGTGCACGTCGAGCAGTTCGATCACGTAGTAGCGGCCCGCGTCGGGCAGCGGCGGAATGCGCAGCGTCACCGGGCCATCGGCCAGGTTGACCCAGCCGCAGAAATACAGCAGGTCGTTGGCCGGGGTGACGATGTCGCGGTCCTCATGCGTCCACTGGCGCTCGCTCGCCGACAACGCATTCATCGGCGCGCGGCCATAGCCGGTGGCGGCGGCGACCGAGGTCTGCAGGCGGCAGGTGCGCAGCGTCTCGATGAGCGCATAGCCGTAGATCACCAGCGGCAGCGCCGCGCCGGCGACCAGCGCCTGCTGGGGGCTGGCGTGCGTGGCGGGGGCGGCGGGAGGGTTCATGTTCATGGTCATGCGTGTTGGCTCCTGGCGGGATTATTCGAGGGCGGCGCCGCTCGACTTGACGAGGGCGGCCCAGGCGCGGACGTCGTCCTGCATCTGGGCGGCAAAAACGGCGCGCGGCTGCGGGGTGAAGCGCATGCCCAGCGTGGCGGCCTGCGCCTGCATGGCGGGCTCGGCCATGATGGCGTCGACAGCGCGCTCAAGGCGATCGAGGATGGGGGCCGGCGTGCGCGCCGGCGCGAACAGCGCGTACCAACTGTCGATGCGCAACGGCACACCGGACTCGGCGAAGGTCGGCACATCAGGCAGCGCCACCGAGCGCTCCGAGCCGGTCACCGCCAACGCCCGGACCTTGCCACTGCGGATCAACGGCAAGGTGCCGGCCAGGTCGGACATGGCCACCGGCAGCGTGCCGCCCATCACATCGGTCAGCATCGGGCTCACGCCTTTGTAGGGAATGTGGCGCAGATGGATGCCGCTGCTGACATTGAGGCTTTCGCCCGCCAGGTGGCCGCCCGAGCCGGGGCCCCAGGAACCATAGGCGAGGTCTGCGCCTGGACGCTTGGCGGCTGCGATCAGCGCAGGCAAGTCCTTGCCCATGAACGCCGGGCCTGCCACCAGCACGTTGCCGCCGTAGGCCAGCCGGCCCACCGGCACGAAATCGCGCACGGGATCGTAGGGCAGACGGGGAAAGATCGCCGGCGCGATGGCATGCGTGGCGGAGATGCCGAGCAACAGCGTGTAGCCGTCCGGCGCGGCGCGCGCCACCTGGGCCGAGCCGATGGTGCCGGTGGCGCCCGCCACGTTTTCCACCAGCACGGTGCCGCCCAGCGCGGTCGACAGCTTGGCGGCCACCAGCCGCCCGATGATGTCGGTGCCGCCGCCAGGTGGAAAGGGCACCACCAGGCGGATCGGCTTGTCAGGGTATTTCGTGGCTTGCGGGGGTGCGGCGTGCGCCGGTGTGGCGGCCAGCGCCGCCAGCAAGACGACGGCGAGAGCGCCTGCCGCCGGCGCGCGCGCGGTCCTTGCAGCTTGCAAATGCATGATGGGTTGTCTCCGGTTCTGGTGGTTCCCCTTCCGCGCGTCCGGTCTGTGCCGGCGTCGGGTTGCGCGGTGGGGTCAAGCTTCGTTGCTACGCCATCTCGGTCATGCCCCCGGTCCGCCCGCCGGCAGCAAGGTGATCACGGCGTCTGCCGCCACCGCGCCATCGGCGCCGATGATGAACGGGTTGATCTCCAGTGTGTCGAGCCGGGGACCCAGCGCCGCGGCCACCTTCGACACGCGCACCAGCAAGTCGGCTGCCTGCGCCAGCGGCAGCACCGGGTTGCCGCGATGGCCGGCGAACAGCACCGCCGCGCGGCTCTGCTCGAGCATGGCGCGGGCGCGCTCGGGCGACAGCGGCGCCAGGCCAAAGGCCATCTGCCGGAAGATCTCCACTGCGGTGCCACCGATGCCGGCCAGCACCACCAGCCCGAACACCGGATCGCGCCGCACGCCCACCATCAGCTCGCCCCAGCCGCGCACCATGCGGGCCACCAGCACGCCCTCGAAGGGCAGGCTGGCGTCGGCCCGGGCCAGCGCCACCTGCATCGCGGCAAAGGCCTTGCGCACCGCGGCGTCGTCCGTCAGGTTGAGCGCCACGCCGCCGACGTCGCTCTTGTGCAGCACCTGTGCCGAGCACAGCTTTACCGCCACCGGGTAGCCGATGCGCCGCGCCAGCGCCACGGCTTCATCGGCATCGCGTGCGAGGCCGTGCGCGGCCACCGGCACGCCGGCGTCCGCCAGCAGGCGCATGGCGTCGGACTCGGACAGCGCGCTGGCATCGTCCGGCACATCGCGCAGGAGCGCGGCGACCGGCGCCGTGGCCTCGGCAACTGGCGTGCTCGCGGCGGCTTCCAATGCTGCCGCGCGGGCCAGCGCGGCCACGGCCTCGATGGCGTGGGCCGGTTCGCGGAACACCAGGCAGCCATGCGCCTCCAGCCACGCCCGCTTGTCGTCGTCGACCACGCCGGAAAGCAGCAGCGGCGCGGCGCGCTTGTCCTCGTGCAGCGCGCTGATGGTGCGCTGCAGTGCTTCCCACAAGCGCGGTGCATTGGCGCCTCCGGCGAGGAAGGCCACCACGCTGCCGTACTCACCGCAAGTGGCCACGCCGGCCATCGCGTCGAGCAGCACGGCGGGCTGGGCCACCACTTGCCCCGTCACATCGATCGGGTTGGCGGTGCTGGCAAAGGGGATGCTCGTGCGCAGCACCTTGGCGGCCGCCGCGGGCATGGGCGGCATGGGCATGCCAAGCTCTTCGGCGCGGTCGGCCATCATGATGCCGACGCCGCCGGACACGGTGACGATGGCCACCGGCGCCACCGCGTCGGCCATCAACCCGCTCGGGCTGTCCCAGCGCGCCGGGCGGCGCCCGCGCGACAGCGTGTAGCCGAGGCGGAAGAAGTCCTCGAGCGTATGGGCACGATGCACGCCGTACTCGTCGAACACCGCCTGATACACCGCATCCTCGCCTGCCAGGCTGGCTGTGTGCGACTGCGCCGAACGCGCCCCTGCCTCGGTGGTGCCCACCTTGGTGATCACCACCGGCTTGCCGGCGGCGCGCGCCGCGGCCAGCGCCCGGCGCAGGCGCGCGCCATCGCGGCAGCCTTCCATATACGCCAGGATCACGCGGGTATCCGCGTCCTGCGCCATCCACTCGATCACGTCTGCCACCTGCAGGCCGGCTTCGTTGCCAGTGGTCACCCAATGGCTCAGGCCCAGCCCGGCCTCGCGCGCCAGCGCAAAGGCGTAGGCGCCAAACGCGCCGCTCTGGCTGACCAGCCCCACGTCGCCCGCAGGCGGCACGCCAGTCAGCGGGATCGGCGAGAACGTGGCAAACATGCGCGCGCGCAGATTCATCACGCCCAGGCAATTGGGGCCGAGCAGGGCCACGCCGTGGCGGCGCGCGCTCTCGGCCAGCGCCACTTGCATGGCCAGGCCCTCATCGCCCACTTCGGCAAAGCCCGAGGTGAAGAAGATCACGGCGCGCGTGCCGTTTTTCGCCAGTTGCGCCATCACGGATTCCGTCGCCACCGCCGGCACCGCCACGATGGCCAGGTCCACGGCCTGGCCAATGGCGGCCAGCGTCGCGTAAGCGGGCAAGCCCTGGATCTCGCTGGCGGTGGGATGCACGGGAAAAATACGCCCGGCGTAGCCAAGCTCGCGCAGCAGGCGAATCGGCATGCCGCCTACCTTCTCGGGCTGCGTGGACGCGCCGATGACCGCGACCGAACGCGGTTTCAGCAGGAAATCTAGATTGGGCATGGCGTTGTCTCCGGATGGCCTTGATTGGCTTGTTCTGGTTGCGCCTGTGCCGGCGCTGTGTATGTGTGTGTGGCTTCGTGTGCCTTGCTCTGCCGGCCGGGCTATTGCCGCAGGCCCGTCATGGATTCGATGGTGCGGGTCATCTCCATCAGCAGCGGCGCGATCTTCTTTTCCAGCATGCCGCGCCGCGTTTGCGAGCCGGCGATCGCACAGTTGAACAGCAGCGGGCGGTTCAGGTAGACGATGCGCGAGTACACGCCCACGCCATGCACGCCGCTGCCGGCGTCGCCTTCATTGATGGCAAAGCCGCGCTTGGGGTAATGCGCCACGTTGTGGCAAATGGTGTCGTAGCAGGCGGCGTACTCCTCGGCGCGTTCGTGGCGCGCGGCCTGCATCAGTTGCTCGAACTCGCTCTTGGAAAGCGTGCACAGGAAGGCACGGCCCATCGCGGTGCTCAGCACCGAGCGCACCGCGCCCACGCCGGGGCGCGCCGCCGTGCCCTCGTGATGCGTGCAGCTCTGCAGGTAGGTCACGTCCAGCCGGTGTGCCACGCCCATCGACACGGCGCCTTCGATCCGATCCGCCAGTGCCTGCATCAGCGGGCGTGCCACATGGCGCACCTGCAGCCCGGCCAGGTAGGGATAACCCAGGGCCAGCACCTGGGCGCCGACGAAATACTTGTCGAGCTTGGGGTCCCAATCCAGGTAGCCCAGCTCGAACAGCGTGCGGCAGATGCGCGACACCGTGGCGCGTGGCATCTGCAGGCGCTCGGAGAGCTCGCCGTTGCCAAGCGGACGCGGCTCGTCGATGAAGCAGCGCAGCAAGGCAAAGCCCTTGGCCAGCAAGCCACCAAAGGACGGATCCTCTTTCCTGCGCTCGGCTATGAATTGTTCGACCGGCGTGTTCATCTTGTCTCCTTGCACCGCAGTGTGGGCGGCGTCATTTTCTGTGTCAAAGAACGGTATGTATTTCCACATATTGGAAATGTAGACCGTTTCTTGACGAAACGCCGTGGTAACCATATGGTTCACAAAACCGAATCAGAATTCGCATACGGAATTACCATGCCCCTCTCGTCCTCTGCCGCGTCCCCCGCCAAGCCGTCCAAGGGGACTTCCGCATTCCCTACCGTAGCGACCCCGTCGATCCTGCAGCCGCCGCGCCAGCGCCGTGCGCGCGAGACCGAGCAGGCCCTGCTGGACGCCGGCCGCGAGCTGCTCGCGCAGCGGGATTTCTCCGCGGTGTCGGTTGCGCAGATCGCCTCGGCCTGCGAAGTGTCGGTCGGGGCTTTCTACGGCCGCTTCCGCGACAAGCAGGCGTTCTTCGAATCCCTGCGCGCGCTGGTGATGCAGGAAACCGGCGATTCCGTGGCGCGCTACCTGCGCGTGGAACGCTGGGAGGACGTGCCCACCGATGTGATGCTGGAAAAGATCATGCGCTACGTGGTGCTCGGCTGCCACGCCAACCGCGGCGTGATCAAGGCATCGCTCAAGCACGCCTCTGTCCGCCCGGAAGAGTGGCTGCCGCACCGCGAAAGCGGGCAAGACGTGGTGGAACGCATGGTGGCGCTGCTGGTGCCGCGCATGCCGGTGCCAGCGGAGCAAGCGGAGATGCGCGTGCGCTTTGCCATGCAAGCCGTGTTCAGCATCGTGGTCAATGCCATCCTCAACGACGCCGGTCCGCTGCCGCTCGACGACGAACGGCTGCCCGGCGAGATGACCCAGCTGGTAGCCGGCTACCTGGCGCTGCCGGCCTGACGCCGTAACGTCACAACATCACAACATCACAACGCGCGGTCCCGCGCGTGGTTTCCCGCCGTCATCAAGCCTTGCCCAGTATCGGCGCGCGCATTTTGCTCGGAGCGCGCGCCGGATCCTATAAAAACCCGAGGAGACTAAACATGACAATACGCAGCCCGTTCTGCGGGAAGGCGGCCGTCCTGCTGGCCTACGCCTGCGCGGCACTGCTGCCGCTGGCAGCCCAGGCGCAAGCCAGTTATCCCGCCAAGCCCCTGCACCTGATCGTGCCCTACCCGGCCGGCGGCCTCACCGACACGCTCTCGCGCACGCTGGCCGAAGGCCTGGGAAAGCGGCTGGGACAAACCGTGGTGGTGGAGAATAAAGGCGGCGCCGGCGGCATCATCGGCACCGACTATGTGGCCAAGTCGGCGCCCGATGGCTACACGCTGCTGCTGACCATCCCCGGTCCCATCACCGCCAATCTCGCCCTTTACAAGAAGCTGCCCTACGACCCGCGCACCGATCTGCGCCAGGTGTCCGACATCGCCATGGCGCGCACGGTGCTAGCCGTCAACGGCAAGCTGCCGGTGAAGACCGTGGCGGAACTGATCGCTTATGCCAAGAAGGAACCCGGCAAGCTGCGCATGGGCTCCTGGGGCCCGGGCACGCAGCCGCACACCATCCAGGCCTACCTCGACAAAACCTACGGCGTCGATATCCTGCACGTGCCGTATCGCGGCGAAGGCCCGATGGTGAGCGACCTGCTCGCCGGCCAGGTCAACATGACGGTTGGCTCGGTGACCTCGCTCAAGCAGCACTTCGCCAGCGGCAAGCTACGCCCGCTGGCCGTCACCGGCACCCGGCGCGCCAAGGCCTTGCCCGACGTGCCAACCTTTGCCGAAGCCGGCTATCCCGACGAGCCGTACAAGCTGACCGGCCCCATCACGCTGCTGGTCCCGGCACGCACGCCCGGCGACATCGTCGAGCGCCTGGGCCGCGAGGTGAGCGCACTGGTGAAGACACCAGAGATCAGCCAGCGCATCGAGGACATGGGCGCCGAGCCGATCGGCAACCTGCCGGCAGAAGCCCTGACCGCCTACAAGGCCTACCTGCCAGGCGTGCTCAAGCTGACCGCGGACACCGGCGTCACGCTGGACTAAGGCCTGACCCAGGCTGGACTGACCCAGTAGCCGCGCAGCGGGATAATGCAGCGCGGCAATGACCGCTATGAATCCGGCGCGGCTTAGCTTGGCCGCCGCGCCCGGCACTCATACAATGGCTGCACCCCGCGCGGCGCCCCCGCGTTCGCGTGCCGATTCCCGTTTTACCGCTTCCCGGGTGCCTACCGGCGCCGACATCACGCATGGCAACGCTCTTCCTGGTACGGCACGGTCAAGCCTCGTTCGGCGCCGCCAACTACGACTGCCTCTCCGACACCGGCCGGCAACAGGCCCGCTGGCTGGGCGAATATTTCCGCGAGCGCGGCGTCGCGTTCAAGCGCGTGGTTGCCGGTTCGCTGGTGCGCCAGCAAGACACCGCGCTGGAGATCCTGGCCGGCATGCGGGCTGGCGATGTGCCGGTCCAGACGGATATCGAAACCCACCTCGGCCTTAACGAATACGATGGCGAAGCGCTGTATCGCAGCCATACCGGTGGGGCGGATCATCGCGCGCACCAGAACGCTGACTACAACGACTACTGGCGCACATTCCGCGCGGCCTATCAGGCCTGGACGCTGGATCAGCTGGTGGGCATGCCGGAATCATGGGCGGAGTTTGGCGGGCGGATCCGCGATAGTTTGCTGCATGCCACGGAAGGGGCCTCGCGAGAGGATGCGGTGTTGGTTGTCAGCTCTGGCGGGGCTATCGGGCGGGCTACCGCGGATTTGCTGGGTGCGCCGGCGCAGACTGCGATCGAGTTGAATTTGCAGTTTCGGAATACGGCGTTTTGCGAGATTATTTCTGGGCGCGGGACGCAGAGGTTGCTGAGTTTTAATAGTTTGCCGCATTTGGATCGGGGTGATCGGCGGGATGCTATTACGTTTGCTTGAGGGGTGCGGGGCTGGGTTGGTTGGCGTTTTTTGGTCGGATTTGTTGCGGCGATGGCTTTTGGGCGCAAGGGCAGCACATTGGGCTCTTGTTGCCTTGGTTGAGCATTCTTTGATCGGCGATGGTTTTTGGACCCAAGGGCCATACGACATCCCCCTGCGGGGGCTGCCGGTCACTTTTCTTTGACCGGCAAAGAAAACTAACGAAAAGAAAGCCGCCCTGCCGGGAGCAGAGCAATAAGGCTTATGTGGGGCGGTGGTTGCGTCGTACGGCCCGGAGTGTTGGCTGGCGTGTCCAACCGGCTCGAAGGGCATCTCAACTGCATGACCCATGGGTTACGTGGTGCGGCCCCTGACCTCGCTTGCGGTGACCGTTCCCACATCTGCCGTTCGCGGGGCGAAGTGCTGCGCCGTTTCGGGTGTGGCTGGTTTCGTGGTTTTGTCTCGGAGGACGAGCACCGTGAGGTGCGAGCACGGCCCTCGCGAACCGGGCCACGGTGCCCACCACGAATCCGGAGGGGGCGATAGCAAGGTGCCGCTCGCGCCGGTACGGCAGGGCATCAAATGGCCGGGCGGGCCTGTCAGTTTTTTTGTGTGCAGGGCAGGTATAGACTCACCGTCGACTTGAGCGGTGAGTGCAGCATTATCTCAACGATGCGGATGGGTGAAGCGCTCCTCGTACAGGATCGCGAACTGGTTCATAGCAGCCTTCCAATTGAAGCGCTCCTCGTACAGGATCGCGAACTGGTTCATAGCAGCCTTCCAATCGTGTG
>NZ_JBFRDD010000070.1:0-63530 GCF_052113425.1 Cupriavidus sp. YAF13 | reverse complement strand
CATGTTCAACAAGATCCTGATCGCCAATCGCGGCGAAATCGCCTGCCGCGTGGCAGCCACCTGCCGCCGCCTCGGCATCCGCACGGTAGCCGTCTACTCCGACGCCGACGCCAACGCGCGCCACGTGGCGCTGTGCGACGAGGCCGTGCATATCGGCGGCGCGGCAGCGCGCGACAGCTACCTGCGCGGCGATCACATCATCGAGATGGCCAAGGCCACCGGCGCGCAGGCCATCCATCCCGGCTACGGCTTCCTCTCCGAGAACGACGGCTTCGCCGAAGCTTGCGCCGAAGCCGGCCTCGTCTTTATCGGCCCGCCGGCTTCCAGCATCCGCGCCATGGGCAGCAAGAGCGCGGCCAAGCGCCTGATGGAGGCGGCCGCCGTGCCACTGGTGCCCGGCTACCACGGCGAGGATCAGGAGCCCGCCCTGCTGCGCCGCGAAGCCGACCGCATCGGCTACCCGGTGCTGCTCAAGGCCAGCGCCGGCGGCGGCGGCAAGGGCATGCGCGTGGTGGAAGCCAGCGAAGGCTTCGAAGCCGCGCTGGCGTCCGTGCAGCGCGAGGCCAATGCCAGCTTCGGCGACGACCGCGTGCTGGTCGAGAAATACCTGACCCGCCCCCGCCATATCGAAATCCAGGTCTTTGCCGACACGCACGGCAACTGCGTCTACCTGTTCGAGCGCGACTGCTCGGTGCAGCGCCGCCACCAGAAGGTGCTGGAAGAAGCGCCGGCCCCCGGCATGAGCGACGAACGCAGGCGCGCCATGGGCGAAGCCGCAGTAGCCGCCGCGCAGGCCGTGGGCTACGTGGGCGCTGGCACGGTGGAATTCATCGCCAACCAGGACGGCTCGTTCTACTTCATGGAGATGAACACCCGCCTGCAGGTGGAGCACCCGGTCACGGAGATGATCACCGGGCAGGACCTGGTGGAGTGGCAGTTGCGCGTGGCCTCGGGCGAGCCGCTGCCGCTCAGGCAAGATCAGCTTCAAATCCGCGGCCATGCACTGGAAGCCCGCGTCTACGCCGAGAACCCCGACAAGGGCTTCCTGCCCTCCACCGGCACGCTGCGCTACCTGCGCACACCGGCAGCGGTCGCGTTCGCGCTGGGCCAGGACGGCAACGGCCCGGCCGGCGTGCGCATCGACTCCGGCGTGCGCGAGGGCGACACCATCAGCCCGTACTACGACCCCATGATCGCCAAGCTGATCGTGTGGGGCCGCGACCGCGAGGAAGCGCTGGCGCGCATGGCGCAGGCGCTGGCCGAATACCACGTGGTGGGCCTGTCCACCAATGTGGCTTTCCTGCGGCGGTTGGTGACCTCGCAGGCGTTCCGCACGGCGGACCTCGACACCGGCCTGATCGAGCGCAACCAGGCGGCGTTGTTCCCGCCGCCTGCGCCGGTCGGCATGGAAGTGATCGCGCTGGCGGTGGCGGCGCTGCTGGATGCGCAAGCCCGCGCGCGCCGCGTGGACCCGGCCGACGCGCATTCGCCCTGGCAGCATGCGGGCGCATGGCGGTTAAATGGCGGGGAGCGGCGCACCCTGCGTTTCTCGGTGGATGGCCTGGCGGGCAGCCATGTTGCCGATGTGACGCTCGCCACCGATGCGCGCGGCAGCACGCTGTTCTTCGCCGACCAGGCCGCGCCGTTCCGGGCGCAGTGCGCGGCGGACGATATTCGTGTCGATCTCGGCACGCGGCGCGCCCGTGGGCAGGTCCACGCGGAAGGTGATACCTTCCATGTGTTCAGCGGCCACCGCCATGTGGCTCTCACCTGGATCGACCCGCTCGCGCATGCCGCCGAGGGCGAAGGCGAGGGCGGCAAGCTCACCGCGCCCATGCCCGGCAAGGTCATCGCGGTCATGGTCCAGGCCGGCAGCCGGGTCGCGCGCGGTGCGCCGCTGCTGGTGATGGAGGCCATGAAGATGGAGCACACCATCAGCGCGCCGGCCGACGGCGTGGTGGGCGAGGTGCTGTATGGCGTGGGCGAGCAGGTCGGCGAAGGCGCGCAATTGCTGTCCTTCGAAGCCGGCAACGGCTGAGCCGCCGCTTCAGGCGGCTCCCGCTGCAAGAAAACCGCAGGCCGTGCCCATCCTCTGCGAAAATGGAAGAGAAAGAAGACCAGAGTGGAGATGAGATGAAGTTGCAGTTGTATGTACCGGACGGCCGTTACCAGCCCTGGATCGACGGCTTTGCCGAGGCCCTGCCCGAAGCGCAATGCCTGACCTGGGAAGACAGCAAGAACGAGCCGGTCGACTACGCCGTGGTGTGGCGCCCGCCGCTCGAGATGCTGCGCGGGCGTACCGACCTGAAAGCCGTGTTCAACCTGGGCGCCGGCGTGGACGGCATCCTGAGCCTGCGCGACACCGACCCGGATGCGCTGCCGGCCGGCGTGCCCATCGTGCGCCTGGACGATGCCGGCATGGCCGCGCAGATGATCGATTACGTGACGCACGCGGTACTGCGCTATTTCCGCCGCCTGGATGAATACGCGCTGGCCCAGCAGGCCGGCACCTGGCGCTTTCTCAAGCCGCATCGCCGCGCCGATTTCATTGTGGGCGTGATGGGCGTGGGCACGCTCGGCGCGCAGATCGCGCAGGCGCTGGCCGGCTTCGGCTTCCCGGTGCGCGGCTGGAGCCGCACGGCGCGCGATATCGAAGGGGTGCAGGGCTTTGCCGGCGAAGCTGGCCAGGCACCGTTCCTGGATGGCCTGCGCGTGCTGGTCAACGTGCTGCCGCTCACGCCGGAAACCGAGAACATCCTGGACGCCGGCCTGCTGGGCAAGCTCGCCAAGGGCGCCTACCTGGTCAACGTGGCGCGCGGCCCGCACCTGGTCGAGCAAGACCTGCTGGCTGCCGTGCAGTCGGGACAGATCGCCGGCGCCACGCTCGACGTGTTCCGCACCGAGCCGCTGCCCGCCGGGCATCCGTTCTGGGCCGAGCCGCGCATCACCATCACGCCGCATATCGCGGCATTGACGCTGCGCGAAGATAGCGTCGCCCAGATCGCGGCCAAGATCCGCGCGCTGGGCGCGGGCCAGCCGATCGCCGGCGTGGTCGACCTGCAACGCGGCTATTGAGCAAGCCGGGCGCCGGGGCGGAGCGTTTGCGCCGGGTGCCCTGGCCCAATGTCCGCACATTAGTTAAATCGCGCACGCTGCGACGCGTGCGCAGCAACCAGACAGCGAGGAGACATCATGACCCTGCCCCACTATGTAAAAGTCGTAGAAGTCGGCCCGCGCGACGGCCTGCAAAACGAAAAGGCGATGGTGCCGACCGAGGTCAAGGTCGACCTGATCAACCGCCTCAGCGACGCCGGCTTCGTCAACATCGAAGCCGCCTCCTTCGTCTCGCCCAAATGGGTGCCGCAGATGGCCGATGGCGCCGACGTGATGGCGCGCATCCAGCGCCGGCCGGGCACGCTGTACTCCGTGCTCACGCCCAATATGAAGGGCTTCGAAGGCGCGGTGGCCGCGTCGGCGGACGAGGTCGTGATCTTCGGCGCCGCCAGCGAGGCGTTCTCGCAAAAGAACATCAACTGCTCCATCGCCGAATCCATCGAGCGCTTCGCGCCTGTCGCCGCCGCTGCCAAGGAGAAAGGCCTGCGCCTGCGCGCCAGCATCTCCTGCGCGCTGGGCTGCCCCTACCAGGGCGAGGTGCCGGTGCACGCGGTGGTGGACGTGGTGCGCCGCATGCGCGATCTCGGCTGCGACGAGATCGACATCGCCGACACCATCGGCGTGGGCACGCCGGGCCGGGTGCAGGAGGTGATGCACGCGGTCGCCGCCGAATTCCCCATCGACCGGCTCTCCGGCCATTTCCACGATACCTACGGCCAGGCGCTGTCCAACATCCTGGCCAGCCTGCAGGTCGGCATCTCGATCTTCCACGCCTCGGTGGCAGGACTCGGCGGCTGTCCTTACGCCAAGGGCGCCACCGGCAACGTGGCCACCGAAGACGTGCTGTACATGCTGCATGGCATGGGCATCCACACCGGCGTGGACCTGGAGCAGGTGGTGCGCGCGGGCGACTTCATCTCGCAGTCGATCGGCCGCGCCAACAGCTCGCGCGTGGGACGCGCGCTGCTGACCAAGTGGGGCGCCGCCGCGGACGCTGCGCCTGCCTGCGTATAAGGAACCTTATCGACATGAACGCTCACTCTCCCGACAACGCCAACGACACCGCCGCGCTGCCCGAAGCGGCGCAGCGCGTGGCCGGCCTGCTGGCCGGCCTTGGCCACGACAAGCCCGTGGTCATGCTGCCCGCCACCGGCAAGACCTCGGCCGAGGCAGCGGCCGGCCTCGGCTGTTCGGTGGCCGAGATCGCCAAGTCCATCATCTTTCGCCGCGTCGCCGACGACGCGCCGGTGCTGGTGATCGCCAGCGGCAGCAACCGCGTCGACGAAGCCAAGGTCGCCGCCGTGGTGGGCCCGCTCGGCAAGGCCGATGCCAGGTTCGTGCGCGAGAAGACAGGCTACGCCATTGGCGGCGTCTGCCCGATCGGCCACGCGGTGGCGCCCGTCATGCTGCTCGACAGCGACCTGTTCCGCTACGGCAGCCTGTGGGCCGCCGCCGGCCATCCGCACGCCGTGTTCAACCTCACCCCGCAAGAGCTGCAGCGCATGACCGGGGCCGAGGTGGCCGACGTGGCGCAGCGCCAGTCCGCATGAAGCCGCTGCTTGTACGCGTCACATGCCTCATGCGCATGAGGCGTGTCATGCGCGGCATCCCGGACGAGGGCTAAGGCGATGTCGCAAGCCACCCGCCTCGTCACCGAGCTCACGCGAGGCGCGCAAGCCGCCCAGCGCGCGCAGCCCGTGCCGTCGCCGTGCCGCAACGTGTGCCGCATGGACGCCGCGAGCGGCTATTGCGAAGGTTGCCTGCGCACCATCGAGGAGATCGCCGCATGGTCCGGCAGCGACGAGGCCGGGCGGCGCAGGATCTGGCTGCTGCTGCCGCAGCGCGCCGCGGCGTTGGCCGCAAGGGCGGCGCCATGATGCATTGCACCCACAACACCGCGTGACCCGGCCATGACAACCGCCATCGACTGGTACTTCGACCCGATCTCACCGTTCGCCTACCTGGCGTTCGAGCGCTTGCCCCGGGCCTTGCCAGCCGATGTCTCGGTGCGCTACGTGCCGCTGCTGTTTGCCGGGCTGCTGCGCCATTGGGGCAACGTCGGCCCGGCCGAGATCGCGCCCAAGCGCCGCTTTACCTTCGAGCACGTTGCCTGGATCGCGCACCGCGACGGCACGCCGCTCGCCATGCCCGCCGTGCACCCGTTCAATCCGCTGCCCTTGCTGCGCTTGGCGGTCGCGCTGGAGCTCGAAGGCCGGCTCTCGCACGCCACGCTGGCACCGGTTTTCCGCTTCGTCTGGCAGCAAGGCCACGTGCCCCAGCAGCAGGCCGAGTTCGATGCGCTGTGCGGTGCGCTGGGCGTACCCACCGCTGCGCTGGCGCAAGAGGCGGTCAAGGCGCGCCTGCGGGAAAACGGGGACGAAGCGCTGGCGCGCGGCGTGTTCGGCGTACCTACTGCTGCGCTGCAAGGGGATGCCGGGGGGCAGTTGTTCTGGGGCCTGGATGCGCTCGACATGCTCACCGCGCGGCTTGCCCAGGATCCTTTCTTTGCCTCGGACGCATTCCGTGCCGCCGCCACATTGCCGGTTGGCGCGGGGCGCGCCGATGCACCGCCGCCTCCCACGCCGCGCGCTGACTAGCTGATTTGCCGACACCCCGATGCCAACCACTTTCACGCCTCCAAACCTGCCCGGCACCATGCGCGTTTTCGAGCGCGGCTGGCTATCCGCCAACAACATCCTGTTCATCGATGGCGACGACACCGCGCTGGTCGATTCCGGCTACGTCACGCATGCGCCACAGACGCTGGCGCTGGTCGAGGCCGGCCTCGGCGGGCGGGCGCTGCGGCGCCTGGTGAACACGCACCTGCACTCCGACCACTGCGGCGGCAACGCCACGCTGCAGCGCCGCTGGCAGCCGCGCACGCTGATCCCCGCCGCGGAGGCCGAGGCGGTGCGCGCTTGGGACGTGGACGCCCTGAGCTACCGCGCCACCGGCCAGCAGTGCGACCGCTTCAGCTTTGATGACGTGGTGCAGGACGGCGACACCTTGCGCCTGGGCGGGCTCGACTGGCAGGTGGTAGGCGCGCCCGGCCACGATCCCCATGCCGTGATGCTGTTCGCCCCGCAGGAAGGCATCCTGATCTCCGGCGATGCGCTGTGGGAAAACGGCTTTGGCGTGATCTTCCCGGAACTCGACGGCGAGAGCGGCTTCGCCGAGCAGGCGGCCGTGCTGGCGCGCATCGCCACGCTGGATGTGCGCGTGGTGATTCCCGGCCACGGGCGGCCCTTCACCAACGTGGCGGCCGCGCTTGACGTTGCTGCCGGGCGGCTGGCCTACCTCAGCGCCGATGCCGGGCGCAACGCCACGCATGCCATCAAGGTGCTGGTGAAGTTCAAGCTGCTGGAGCAGCAGCGCATGCGGCGCGACGCGCTGCTGGCGTGGATGGCGCAGGCGCCGCTGATGCAGCGCATCCATGCGCGCTTCATGCCCGCGCAGGACATGGCGGCCATCCTGGACCGGATCCTGGCGTCGCTGGCCGCCGCCGGCGCGCTGGCGGAGGAAGGCGGCGAGGTGTACAACCGGGATTGAGCGGTAACGCTGGTAATGCGGGCGCCACCATGCCCAGGCGCCTGTCCCTGACCCTTTGCGAGGAAACCGTCCATGCCTGCCTTTCCCGTCGCACTGCTTCACCCGCTGGTCGCGCATCTCTGCGCCTCGACGATCCACGCGCACGGCGCCGACCTCGAGATAGAACTGGCGCCATTCGTGCTCGGCGGCGCGCCGGTGCGCACGGCGATCCGGCTCGACGGCATGGACCTGCCCACCTACAGCCTTGAGCAACTGGCGGGCAAGCGCCTCGTCTTCCCGCTCAACCCGGAGCCCGGCTACATCGACGGCTCGCTCTACCTCGACGGCCGCCATCATGCGGTCGACATCCGCGAGCTGCGCTTTGGCGAGATCGACCAGCAAGGCTTGCCTGTGATGATCGAGGGCTGCATTCATTTCGACGACGGCGCCCGCTTCGACGACACGGCACTGAGCCTGGCCGCCTGCATCGCCCGACCCTTGTCCGACGCGGAGATCGACGCGCTGATCGACCGTGCCGCCGCCGATGCCGGCGCTGGCTCGATCCAGCAGTCCGGCAAGGTGATGGCCGCGCTGAGCCGCCACCCGAGCCTGCGCCATGCCGACATGGCGCTGCTGCATGCGCGCGTGCAGGCCAGGCTGCTGATTGGCGAAGCCATGAGGCCGAGATGAGGCGGCCTGGCCACGACGCTCGCCGCACTGGCATGCACGCCGGGCGCGTCATGCCCCACGATGCGCGCGCCGGCAAGGTCCCGCGCTGACCGAGTCCCAAGGATGCACCATGCAAGCCCTTCACGGCCAAGGCTTCCTCCTTCGCCCCTTCCGCTATCCCGACGTGCCCCAGTTCGTGGCCGCCGTGCACGAATCGCTCGAGACCGTGGGCAAATGGCTGCCGTGGTGCCACGCGGGCTATAGCGTGCGCGATGCCGAGAACTGGGTCGACCTGTGCAGGGAAAGCATGGCCATGGGCGAGGCCTACGACATCGGCGTATTCGCCCCGGACGGCAGGGAGCTATATGGCGGCGTCTCCATCAACCAGATCAACCGCGACTACAACTTCGGCAACCTCGGCTACTGGATCCGCCAGACCCGGCAGCGGCAGGGACTGGGCGCGCGCGCGGCAGAGCTGATGGCATGCTATGCCTTTCACCGCCTCGGGCTGACGCGCCTGGAAGTGGTCGCCGCCGAGCACAACGTGGTCAGCCGCGCCGTCGCGCAGAAGATCGGCGCGCAGTTCGAATGCATCGCCCGCAACCGGCTGGTGCTGCACGGCGTGCCGTGCTCGGCGGCGATGTACTCGCTGGTGCCGCCGTGGTACGGCAATGCCGGCCCGTCCAGGGACAAAGGCAAGGATCAAGACAAGGGGGAGGCGAGATGAAGGGAGCCACTCACGAGCCACTCACGCCGGCACCCGCACGCCCCCCGCGCTATTGAGCGCGAACTCATACCGCTCCGAACGTATGGAAAACAGCGTGTGCTCGCAAACCGCGCCATCCGCGAGGAACGACGTGCGCTCCAGTTCCAGCAGCGGATGCGTGCGCGAGGTCTGCAGCACGGCAGCCAGGTGCTGGCCCGCCGAGCGGGCGCGGATGACGAGGTCGGCCCGGTCGACCTGCATGCCCAGCAACTGGCCGATCAAGGTGTAGGACGGATTGCGCTCGGCATCTTCCCAGCCAGGCGTGGCATCACACGCGATGTGGGTCTCGGCGAGCGCAATCGGCTCGCCATCGAGACGATGCAGGCGCTGCAAGGCGATGCAGTGGCCGAGCGCGGCGGGAAAGATACCGCGCAGCCGGGCCGGCACGGCGATCCGCTCCAGCGCGACCAGCTGCATCTCTGGCGCGTGTCCCTGCAGCACCAGCGAGTCGTAGAAGCCGCGCAGTGTATCCAGGCCATGGCGCAGGCGCTTGTCGACCACGAAGGTGCCTTTGCCTTGTTTGCGCTCGACCAGGCCAGCGTCAACCAGCCGCGTGATCGCCAGGCGCACCGTGACCCGGCTCACCCCGAAACGCTCGCCCAGCTCGGCCTCGGAAGGCAGCTTTCCGGACGGGTCGAAGCGCCGCTTCTGGATTTCTTCGCGCAACAAATCTGCGATCTGTTCGTACAGTGAAATGGCGTTCTCACGCGCAACACTCATGTAAAACCCTGTTGTATCAAAGGCTTGTGAAAAACAGCATAACAATATGCCAATGCCTTCGTTGGACATCTTGTATTAAAACGTATTATTGCCTTCCAAGGCCGGACTGACCAGTGCGGCGTCTTACGTGCGTATCGGGAAACCGCCAAGGAGCCGCAGTGAACTCTCCCCTCAACCCGCCATCGGCGCATTCGCGAGCCGGTTGGCAAGCATACCTGTACAAGCCGCCGGCCTGGTTCCGGCTGGGGCCATTGCGCAAAGCGCAGCTGGGCTTCGTGGCCGCGTGGATCGCCTTCTTCGTCATCCTGTTCGTGCTCCCGCAGCCGCAGGGCTTGCCGCCCGCGGGCCGTGCCACGCTGGCCGTGGTGGCCTGGGCCAGCCTGGTCTGGATGAGCGAGGCCGTGCCGGTCGGCGTGAGCGGCATGCTGATCCCCGCGCTGCTGGTGCTGGCGCATGCGGTGACGCCGTTCTCCAAGGCGGCCAGCGGCTTTGCCACGCCGGTGGTGTTCCTGTGCCTGGCGGCGTTCATCTTCTCGGCCATCATGCAGGCGGCCGGGCTGGACCGGCGGATCGCCTTGTTCCTGCTCGACAAGCTGAAGACGCGTACCGCCAACGGCGTGATCTGGGTGATGTTCGTGGTCAACTTCGTGCTGGGCTTTCTCGTGCCGGCGGCCAATGCCCGCGCGGCCACCTTGCTGCCGGTCGTCAACGGCATCGTGGGCCTGTTCGGCGACTCGCCGCGTGAGCGCAGCGCGAAGAAGGCCATCGTGATTCAGTCGCTGGTGTATGGCTCGATGATCAGCGGCATGTGCATTCTCACCGCGCACCTGCCCAATATGGTGATCGTCGGCCTGCTGCAGAAGAACCTCGGCCTGCACATTTCCTATCTCGACTGGTTCAAGCTGCAATGGCCGTACCTGGGCATGTTCGTGCTGACCCAGCTGTGGGTGCAGTCCTACTTCAGGTCGCGCGCGGTCCGGCTGCCTGGCGGCCAGGCTGCGATTGCCGCCGAGCGTGCCGCGTTGCCGCCGGCAGGTGTGCAATCCAAGACGATCCTGGCGGTGTTTGCCGTGGTGGCCGTGCTGTGGGCGACCGAGTCGTGGCATGGCCTGCCTTCCGAAATCGTGGCCTTGCTCGGGCTGGCGGCGCTGTTCGTGCCCGGGTGGACGGGACTGGGCTGGAAAGATATCCAGGCCCGCACGATCTGGGGCACGTTCTTCCTGCTGGCTGGCGCGCTGAGCCTGTCCTCCGCGATTGGCGAGACCGGCCTGGCGCCGTGGGTGGCCGACTGGCTGTACCGCTTCGCCGCGGGCCATCCGTGGTGGCTGGCGTTGCTGATCGTCATGCTCGGCACGCACGTGGCGCGCCTGGCCATGCTGTCCAACGTGGCCGCGGTGACGATGATCGCGCCGATCATGCTGGCGCTGGCACCCAAGCTCGGGCTGCATCCCGCCGCGTTCACCTTGCTGGTGTGCGACAGCGACAGCTTTGCCTACATCTTGCCCACGCAGATCACCGCGGCCGTGGTGGCCTATAGCAGCGGCACCTTCACCACGTCGGACTATGCCCGCGTGGGCGTGGTGTCGGTGCTGATCGGTATTGCCTACGGCCTGCTGGTCATGGCGCCCTGGTACGCCTACCTGGGCATCCCGGTGTGGGATGCCAGCGCGCCGTGGCCATTTCATTGACATCGGAGTTCCCCCCCCAATGACCGACAAGACAACACTGGCCGCGCGCTACGCCGCGCTGCGCGAGCGCCTGGGCACGCATCACGCGCCCGCCGGCCTGTACGAGAAGAACAAGGCGCTGCCGTTCGCCGGCCGGGTGAGCTGCTCCGTGAGCCGGCTGGAAGCGGGCGAATGGGCCGAGATCATCCTCGACTACGAGGTCGGTGCCTCCGGCGTGGCGGATGGCGCGTGGCTCAAGGCGACCTTCAAGTTCTACTCCGACTGGGCGCTGTTCCAGACCACCGACCCGGGCGGCGCCAACTACATCAGCGCCGAATACCAGGCCGCGCCGCTTGTGCCCGGCCAGAGCCCAGCGAGCGTGCAATCGCTCAACGTGCGCTTCGAGCAGAAGGGGCATGAGCGTCCGTTCCAGAAGGCGATCATCGTCGACGTTGTCGATGGCTACCTCAATGCCGGCGATCACATCCTGATCCGCCTTGGCGACCGGCGCCGCGGTGGGCCCGGCACGCGCGTACAGACCTTTATCGAAGACAGCTTTCGCTTCCGGCTCTATGTGGACCCGCTCGGCACTTCGCGCTTCGTCGCGGTGCCGGGCGATGCGGTGATCGATATCCATGCCGGGCAGCCGGCGCAGGTCCTGCTGCAGGCGCCGCGCTTTGCCCGGCCGGGCACGCCGTTGCCGCTCAGGGCTTCGCTGATGGACAGGTGGGGCAATATCTGCGCCGCGGCGGGCGGCTCGATCCGCCTTGCCGCGTGGCAAGGCAACGAGCTTATCCTCCAGCGCGACTATCCCATGCCCCAGGCGGGCTGGGCATCGGTGGGCATCGACGACCTGCCCGCCAGCACTGGCACGCTGCGCCTGGAAGCCACCTTGACGGATGCGCCCCGCGTCGCCAAGGGCTCGGCTTGGCTATCGGTCTTCGACGCAGCCGGTGCGCCGCGCGCCTTTTACGCCGACTTGCATGTGCATGCGCACGACACGGTCGGCACCAATAGCCCGGCCTACAACGCGGCCTATGCGCGCGACGTGGGCGGCATCGATGTGTTTGGCTACACGGTCAACGATTTCCAGATTACCGATGCCAACTGGCAGCTTGGGCTGGAAGCCGTGGAAACCTTCAACGAGCCCGGCCGCTTTGTCGCATACCCGGTGCAGGAGTGGTGCGGCAGCTCCACGGCCGGGGGGGATCACAACGTCGTGTTCCTTGGCGACGGCGCGCCGGATTTTCCCTACAACGCCCGCGGCGAACACAATCGCACGCTGGTCTGGAACGAGGACATGAAGGGCACCGCGGCCGAGCTGGGGCGCTGGCCGGTCGAGGAACTATGGGACGCCTATGTCGGCGCGCCCGAGCAGCACCTGATCATGCCGCACGTGGGCGGGCGGCGCTACATCCCGGACTGGCATCATCCCGAGCTGGAACGACTGGTGGAAATCGCTTCCAGCTGGGGGCATTTCGACTGGTTGTACCGCGATGTGATGGCGCGCGGCTACCAGCTGGGCGTGGCAGCCAGCGGCGACGAGCACCGCGGCCGCCCCGGCGGCGGCCCGCCCGGCGTGCAGGTGTTCGGCGTGCGCGGCGGCCTGACCGGCGTGCTGGCCGAGCGGCTGGACCGGCAGGCGATTGGCCGTGCCCTGCGCGCGCGCCACACCTGGGCTAGTACCGGCGAGCATACGGCGCTGCTGGTGCGCTGCGGCGATTTCGTGCAGGGCGATGCGTTCTCGCTGCCGGCCTCGCATCGCGGCCCGGCCCGGCTCGACTATCGCTTCCTCGGCCAGACTGGCTGGGAGTACCTGGCGGCCTATGATCACAATGGCTTGATCTGGGAGCGCAACCTGCATCGGGAGGCCGGCTTCTCCGAGCGCCTGATCCGCGTGCGCTGGGGCGGCGCGCGGATCCGCGACCGCTATCGCTGGGCCGCCTGGCAAGGCCGCATCCGCATTCTCAATGGCACGATCCACCGCTTCGGCGGGCACGGCTTCGAGCATCAGGAAGAAGCCTGCTGGCGCGAAGGCGCGACCGACATCGGTTTTCGCAGCGATACCTATGGCGATGCGGACAGCGTGGAAATCGACGTGAGCAACCTCGCTGCCGCGCGCATCGTGATCGAAGGGCACATCGACAGCTTCATCAAGGTGGGAGATCCGCTGCAGCGCAATCCCTTTGCCCATGCGCCGGATTTTCGCTGGGAGGTCAGCGGCGCCGAACTGCTTGCCAATGACGGCCTGCGGCTGGAGCTGGGTGGCACGGAACTGTTTATCGCGCTGGAGCGGCTCACCGACAAGGCATTGCCGGTGGACGTGAGCGGCGTGGTCGACGTCGAGCCGGTGAACGGACCCCATGGCCACCGCCCGGTGTACTTCCATGGCCGGGAACGAGACGACGGCAAGGTGTGGTCGTCGGCTCAGTTCATCACCTTCGCGTGAGGCATGGCGCGCGGCGAGGGCGTGACCGGCGCGCTGGTGCGCCGGTCATCGGGGTCGCGCGCTAGCGGTCAGGAGCCTTTGCTGATGGCGAATGCGTAGGTGCGCTCATCCTGGCGCGGCACCACCTTGTACCCCTTCTTCGCTGCCCATACGTTGATCTGGAAATACAGCGGGATCACGCCGTCATCCTTGATCCCGATCTCGGTCGCGTCCTGCAGCAGCTTCTCGCGCGCGCGATCGTCGATGGTGGTCAGCGCCGTGGCCAGCTTGGCATCCAGCGCAGGGTTGCTGTAGCGGCCGCGATTGGATGCGCCCCAGCCCTTGGCCGGATCGTAGGTGGCCAGCAGCGACTTCAGCGACGAGCCAGCCTCGCCCGTGTCCGCGCCCCAGCCGGCCAGCATGAAGGAGAACTCCAGCTTGTTGGCGCGCGTGAAGAAGGTGGCGGACGGCATGGCTTCGACCCGGGTCTGGATGCCGACGCGCGCCAGCATGGAGGCAATCGCCTGCGCGACTTGTTCGTCGTTGACGTAGCGGTTGTTGGGCGCGTGCAGCGTGAGCGCGAAGCCGTCGGGATAGCCCGCTTCCGCCAGCAGTTTCCTGGCGCCTGCGGCGTCGAAGGTGTCGGGCTTGAGGCCTGGCACATGGCCGAACAAGGTGGAGTTCACGAGCTGCCCGGTGGGCTCGGCGGCGCCTTCCATCACGCGGTCGACGATGGCCTGGCGCGAGATGGCGTGCGAGATGGCGGCGCGCACGCGCGCGTCCTTGAGCGGGTTCCTGGCGAGCGGCTTGCCGGTCTTGTCGGTGACGAAGGGCGTGACGTCGCGGTTGCTGTCCAGGTGCAGGTACATCATGCGGAAGGTCGGCACCTTGAACACGCTCACGCCGGGATCGGCGGAGAGCTTGCGGATATCCGAGGTGGGCACGTTCTCGATGACCTGCACGTCGCCGGCAAGCAGCGCGGCCACGCGCGGCGCGTCGTTGGTGAGGATGCGCAGCGATACAGTGTCCCACTCCGGCTTGTTGCCCCAGTAGCTGTCGTTGCGCGTCAGCTCGATGCGGTCGCCCTTGCGGAAGCTGACGAACTTGTACGGGCCGGTGCCGACCATGGCGCGGCCGCTGTTGAAGTCGTCGCCGCTGGCGTTCTCCGCGACCTTCTTCGACAGCATGTAGATGGTGGAGAGGTCATTGGGCACCAGCGGGTAAGGGCCGTGGGTGGTGATGCGCACGGTCAGCTTGTCGACCGCGGTGATGTCCTTGAAGCCCTTGGTGTAGATGGTGTACGGCGACGGGCTGTTCTTGACCGTGGCGGGGCGGTTCAGCGAGTAGACCACGTCGGCCGAGGTGAACTCGCTGCCGTCGTGGAACTTCACGCCGGGGCGCAGCTTGATTTCCCAGGTGGTGTCATCGACCGGCTTCCACGAGAGCGCCAGCGCGGGCTTGAAGCGCATCGTCTCGTCCTTGGCGATCAGGGCCTCGAACATGTGCTCGGCCACGTTCGCGTTGGGCGTGACGTTGTGATAGTGCGGGTCCAGCGAGGTGATGTCCCCCGACATGCCGATGGTGAGGCTGGCAGCAACCGCGGTTGGGGAGAGCGCGGCGCAGGCGAGGCTCGTGGCAAGTGCTGCGGCGCCAAGGGCGCGGCGGATGATCGTCATCGATGGGTCCCTGGTAGGCAAGATGCGGTGCAGGCATTGTCAGGAGATGCAGACATCCATGTCAAGGCGGGCAGACCCGCAGCGCCGGATGCACCGGGGCGAGGCGGCCGTGCACAGCGGGCGTGCGGTTTTGCGGGGTGTTTGCCCTGCGGCGTGGCACAAACTTCGGACTGTTCAATTGCAATTGTCAACGGTCAAATGCCAACTGTCAGGCCGCAAACCGGCGCAACTGTGCCTGTGCGACCTGACAGCCCGGCTTTATATTGGAAGCCATTCTCTTTGCGCCACGCGCGCCTCCCCGCCCATGCTCAAGATCCTTGGAAAGGCCTCCTCCATCAACGTCCGCAAGGTGCTCTGGTGCTGCGACGAACTCGGCTTGCCGTTCGTGCGCGAGGACTGGGGCTCGGGCTACCGCCCCACCGATACGGCGGAATTCCTCGCGCTGAATCCGAACGCGATGGTGCCGGTGCTCGACGACGAGGGCTTTGTGCTTTGGGAGTCGAACACCATCATCCGCTACCTGGCGTCGCGCTATGGCGATGGCGCCATCTACCCGGCTGCCGCGCAGCAGCGCGCGCGGGTGGACCAATGGATGGACTGGCAGGCGACGGAGCTGAACAACACGTGGCGCTACGCGTTCATGGCGCTGGTCAGGCAATCGCCTTTGCACCGGGACGAGCGGGAGATCGCGGCTTCCATTGCCAGCTGGTCACGGCATATCGGCATCCTCGAGCGTCAACTCGCGGTGTCGGGCGGCTATGTCGCGGGCGAGCGCTTCACACTCGCCGATATTCCGATCGGCTTGTCGGTAAACCGGTGGTACGCCACGCCGTTGCCGCATCCGGACTATCCGGCGGTGGCGGAATACTTCGAGCGGCTTGGCGAGCGGGAAGGGTTTGCGCGCCACGGGTGCAACGGCATTGCCTGAGTGAAGAAACGGGGCGCAATACAACGGGGCGCAATACGCGCCCCGTTTCTTGCCAGTTGCGCAGAGGCTTAGAACGTCGTGCGCACGCCCAGCTTGACGCTGCGCCCTGCCAGCGGCGCGACGTCGCGCAGGATCGAGGTGGCGCTGCGGGCGTCCTGGTTGGTCAGGTTGTCGCCGCGCAGGTAGACCAGCGTCTGGGTGCCTGCCATCTTGAACTTGTACGTGATGGACACGCCAAGCAAGGTGTATGCATCGGTGGGCGTGTCATTGGATGGCACGCGCGTCTGGCGGGCGGCGTAGGTCACGTCCGCGCGCGCCCCCCACGGGCCGGCGCCGTACACCACCGCGCCACCCAGGCGCAACGGGGACAGGCGCGGCAGCGGCTGGCCGGTGTTGCGGTTCTCGCCGCGCACGTAGTCCGCGCGGGCCTCCAGGTCCACCGTGTCGCTGCTGGTCAGCAGCTTCTGCCACACACGTGTCTTGCCTTCGGCCTCGAAGCCGTACAGCGTGGCGGGCACGCCCATGTATTGCATCACGGGCAATGCGCCGGCGCTGCCGGGCGTGACGGAATCGCCCTCCGCGTCGCGCGCGGTGCCCGTGTTGGTGAGCGCCAGGTAGTTCGCGAAGCGGCTGTAATAGCCCGACAGGCCGGCGCTGTGCGGGCCCGACTTGAAGCGCACGCCCAGGTCCAGCGAGGTTGCGCGTTCCTTGTTGGCGTTGGGGTCGCCTTGCTCCCACGAGCCGGTAGCCACGTGGGGGCCATTGGCGTACAGCTCGTAGAAGGTCGGGGCGCGCTCCGTGTAGGCCAGGTTGCTGGTCAGCGACCAGGCCGGCGCCAGCTTGTAGAGCAGGCCGGCCGAGGCGCTGCCGGCGTTGAAGCTGCGGCTGGCGTCGGAGAAGCGGTCGTTGCCGTTGGCCTGCGCCTTCACGCTGGTGTGGTCCATGCGCCCGCCCAGGTTGAGCTTGAGGTCGCCGCTAGCGGTCAGCGGCATTTCCTCGAAGATGAACAGGGCCGCGTTGTCGGTGTCGGTGCTCGGCACGAAGGCTTCCTCGCCAAGCGCCGAGAAGCGGGTCGAGCCGAACTGGGTGCCGATCACACCCATCATGTTGCCGATGCGCGCGTGCTTGGCCTCGAAGCGTGCGTCCCAGCCGTTGTTCTTGAAGATGGTGCCGGTCTGCCCGGAGTCGACCTCCTTGTGTTCGTAGTCGGTGTAGCTGAACTTGCCCTTGACCGATTCGATGAAGCCACCGGTATTGCCGGCCAGGTTGCGCGCCTCGCCTTCGAGCGCGAAGCGTTGCTGGCGCATCTGCAGCCGCACGGTGTCTTCGGCGGGGGTGCCGTATTCGTTGTGGTACTCGCTGTAGTTGGCGCCGACGAAGCCGTCGGCCCAGGTGTAAGCGCCACCCAGCGAGCCGCCCGACTGCTGCGCGTTGCTGTTGGGCAGGCGGCCGTAGGCCTCGTTTTCGCCTTCCGGCAGCGGCTGGCTGTTGCGCAGGCTGGCGCTGCGCGCGTAGCCGGGGATGCGCAGGTCGCTGGTCTTGCGGGCGAAGGCGTCGGCATGGATGGCGATCTGGCCATTGCCGGCCTCGAGCAGGCCGCTGGCGTTGCGCGCGCTGTCGCCGCCGGCGGTGGCGCTGGCGTCCACCGCGCCGCCGATGCCCTGGATCGGCTCCTTCGGGATGCGGTTGTCGATCACGTTGACCACGCCGCCGATGGCGTTGCCGCCGTACATCAGCGCGGCCGGGCCGCGCACCACTTCAATGCGCTCGGCCACCAGCGGATCAACTGGCACGGCGTGGTCGTTGGACAGGGTGGAGGCGTCGACGGTGGTGCCGCCGTTCTGCAGCACCTTGATGCGGTCGCCGTCCAGGCCTCGGATGATCGGGCGGCTGGCGTTCGGGCCGAAGTAGCTTGAGGACACGCCCGGCAGCTTGTCCAGGGTGTCGCCCAGCGTGCTGCCCTGGCGCACGGCAAGGGCATCGCCGCTGAGGGTGGAGACTGGCGCCACCAGGTCGGTGAGCTCGCTGCCCAGCGGGTTAGCTGTGATGAGCGCAAAATGCGCGGCACGGCGGCGGGCAGCAAGGTTCAGGAGCGCGGCGCGATGCGGCAGGCGGCGGGCGGCGGCTTGGCAGCCGCGGCCCGGGTTTCAGGCGAGAGCGTGAACGGCCGGAGGGGCGCGCGAGCGGAAAGGCTGGGGATGTTGCAGGTCGGGCCGGCGCCAGCCCACGCTGAACGGCACCGGCGACTGCAGGTGCGTGAGCGCCGGCATGACCGGCGTGCCGCAATGGCTGGCGGCCACCGTGGCGCCGTCGAACAAGACGCAGAAGTGCCCCGCCAGCTTGAGCGAGAGCGGCAGGCCGGGATCGGCCCGGGCGCTATCGGTGACATGGATCTCGTTGTCGTCGGCGCCGGTAACAGGCAGGGCAGCCTCGCGGTTGCTGGCGGCGGCCTGCAGCGCCGGGCTGAACAGCCCGCCGTGATGAATGCGGTGCGTCAGCCCGGCATGCTGGGCCAGCAGCAGGCACAGCGCCAGCCAGAGCGCCGGCCATAGGCCGAGGCCGCGCTCGCGCCAGCGCTGCAGGCGCTGCCAGGGCCGAACGGCGTCAGTGGCCATGCCCGCCGTGATTGTGGCCGTGATCGTGGCCGTGGTCATCGCAACCGCAGTCGTCGCCATGCTCGTGGCCGTCATCGTCCAGGCCGTCGTCCCAGCTCGGGAACGGGTCGGCGTACTGCGCCCAGGCATCCGGGCCGGCAGCCATTTCCGCGTCGGTCAGCAGGCAGGCGTCCAGCAGCGCTTCGAGCGCGGGGCGGTCAAGGTCCTGGCCGATCAGCACCAGTTCCTGGCGCCGGTCGCCGAAGGGCGCGGGTTTGCCATCCACGGTCATATCGGCTTCGAGCTCGGCGCGGCCTGCTTCGTCGTCCGGCCATTCGGACGAATCCAGCGCGGCCCACCAGGCGCCAGCACCGCCGTGGCGGCACACGCCGCCTGCCTGGCCCCAGGTGCCGGCTGCGTGCATGCGCGTGGCCAGCCAGAAGAAGCCCTTGGAGCGCAGCACATTGCCATGCTCGCGCAGCCATTCGGTGTGGATCAGGTCGGCGAAGCGCTGCGGATGGAAGGGGCGGCGGCGGCGGTAGACGAAGCTGCCGATGCCGTAGGCTTCGCTCTCCGGTACGTGTTCGCCGCGCAGTTCCGCCAGCCAGCCCGGGGCGGCGGCGGCGGCGTCGAAGTCGAAGCGGCCGGTGTCGAGGATGCTGTCCAGCGGTACCTTGCCGAAGCTGGCCGGCACGATGGCCGCGCGCGGGTTGAGCGAATGCAGGATGCCGGCGAGGCGCTCGCGCTCGGCCTCGCTGACGAGGTCGAGCTTGTTGAGCACGATCACGTCGCAGAATTCGACCTGCTCGATCAGCAGGTCGACCACCGTGCGGTCGTCGTCCTCGTCGCGCGCCTGGCCACGGTCCTGGAGGAAGTCGGCTTCGTTGAAGTCTTGCAGGAAGTGCGCGGCATCGACTACCGTCACCATGGTATCCAGGCGGGCAACGGTGTCCAGTGCCACGCCTTGCTCATCCTCGAAGGTGAAGGTCTCCGCGATGGGCAGCGGCTCGGCGACCCCGGTCGACTCGACTAGCAGGTAATCGAAGCGGCCCTCGCGTGCCAGCTTGCCGATCTCGGTCAGCAGGTCCTCGCGCAGCGTGCAGCAGATGCAGCCATTGGTCAGCTCGATCAGGCGCTCGCCAGCCTGCGCCAGCATGCCGTCGCCAAGCAGGCGGGCGTCGATGTTGACGTCGGCCAGGTCGTTGACGATCACTGCCACCCGCTTGCCTTCGCGGTTGGCCAGAACATGATTGAGCAGGGTTGTCTTGCCGGCACCGAGGAATCCGGACAGCACGGTGACGGGCAGGCGATCGGCCATGGCATCGAGTCGCGCCGGGGTTGGGGCGCGTGTTATTGCAACAAAGTTGCGACTGTATCAGAAAGCAAGGGGGAAAGCAGGCAATTCGGGGAGCGCGATGGCCGCACGAATCCCGCCGTTCCTAATGATAGGCCCGTGCCTGTGACACCACAAAGGCGAATGATGAATGGCAGGCGATGCCTGCAGGTGTCGTGCCGCTCAAACAAAACGGCCCGGAGAACCGGGCCGTCTGGCGCGCGGGGCGACAGCCCCGGGCAGTCGCCGAATCAGTCGCCGAACAGCTTCTGGCGCAGTTCGCGGCGTTGCTGGGCTTCCAGCGACAGCGTGGCGGTGGGCCGGGCCAGCAGGCGCGGCACGCCGATCGGCTCGCCGGTTTCCTCGCACCAGCCGTAGTCGCCGGACTCGATGCGGGCCAGCGATTGCTCGACTTTCTTGAGCAGCTTGCGCTCGCGGTCGCGCGTGCGCAGTTCCAGCGCGTGCTCTTCTTCGATGGTGGCGCGGTCGGCGGGATCCGGCACGATGACCGTTTCGCGCAGGTGCTCGGTGGTCTGGTCGGCGTTTTTCAGGATATCGTCGCGCAGCTGCTCAAGGCGATGTTTGAAGAAGCCGAGCTGCGCTTCGTTCATGTAATCCTTGTCGCCCATCTTCAGGATTTCAGCTTCAGTCAGAAGTTTATTGCTGCTCATGGTTGCTGCTGATTCTCTTGTTGGTGCGACCGGCGGCGTCTTGGTCCGCTCGGGTGCAGTGTCCGGCCGCTTGCGCGGCGCGGAGGTTTCGCTCTGGCTGGCTGCAGACTGGCTGCTGTGCGTGCCTCCCTTGGCCTCGCCCGCACCGGCGTGCGCCGTACTGCCGCGGGGAGCAGGCGCAGCCTCCATGGACTGCGCCTTCAGCGTCTCGGCCGCAGCGCTGCTGCTTTTGCTGCGGCTTTGTTTCGTTTTCGTTGCGGCTACCATGGGACACCTCTCTCTCGCGTCGATCGATGACGGCGCGTGACGGGTGCCCCGAGCGGAGGGCGGTCTCCGCATAAAGCACTGCGACCGCACCTGCCGGCAGCCCGCCTCATGCTGACGACGACCGCCGCCCTGCATTGCGGGCACCATCGCCAAATGACCAAATGGCCAAAAGACAAAAGGCTACGTTCCCCGCACTAAATCCAGCCTATTGTACTTGAACAAAAATTTTGGAGATATGGGAGAAAAGCGGGGAGTTTTCCCTGATATCCCAGCCCCCCTCCGACGAGGGGGGGCGGCAGGGCGGGCGGCGCAGCCTGCCGGCTTCAGGCCAGGCAGGTGGCCAGGCCCTTCAGGATGGCGTCCTTGGGCAGGTCCAGGCCAATGAAGACCATCTTGGTGCCGGGGGTTTCTTCGCCCCATTTTGCACCGATATCGCTGCCCATCAGCTGATGCACGCCCTGGAAGACCACTTTCCGGTCCACCGCGTCCATATAGAGTACGCCTTTGTAGCGCAGCAGGTTTTCCCCATAGACCGACAGGATGCCAGACAGGAATTCCTCCAGCTTGGCGTAATTGAAGGGTTTTTCGCTGCGGAAGACGAAGGAGCCGATGCGGTCGGTGTGGTGGTGGTGATGGTGATGGTCGTGCTTGTGATCATGACCGTGATCGTGGTGGTCATGATGGTCATGGCCGCAGTCATCGGCGCAATGGTCGCCATGCGCGTGCTCGTGCGCATGGTCGTGATCGTGCTCTTCGGCCTCGGCACGCAGGAAATCCGGGTCGATTTCCAGCTTTTCGTTCAGATTGAAGCCCCGAAGGTCAAAGATTGTGTCGATCGGCGCCTCGCCGAAATGCGCCGTGCGCACGGGCGCGCGCGGGTTCATGTGCAGCAGGCGGTGGCGCAGGTCGGCGATCTCGCCTTCCGCCACGAGGTCGGCCTTGGTGACGAAGATGGCGTCGGCAAAGCCAACCTGGCGCTGGGCTTCTTCCTGCTTGTCGAGCTGATGGTGGGCGTGCTTGGCATCCACCAGGGTGATCACGGCGTCCAGCAGGTAGCGCTGGGCGATCTCGTCGTCCATGAAGAAGGTCTGGGCCACCGGGCCCGGATTGGCCACGCCCGTGGTTTCGATCACGACGCGGTCGAAATCGATCTCGCCGGCGTCGCGGCGGGTCATCAGTTGCGACAGCGCTGCCACCAGGTCGCCGCGGATGGTGCAGCAGATGCAGCCGTTGCTCATCTGCACGATCTGCTCGCGGCCATCCTGCACCAGGATCTCGTTGTCGATGTTCTCTTCGCCGAACTCGTTTTCGATCACGGCGATCTTCATGCCGTGCTGCTCGCTCAGGATGCGCTTGAGCAGGGTGGTCTTGCCGCTGCCGAGGAAGCCGGTCAGGATCGTGACCGGGATCAGTTTAGACATTGTTTTCTCCGGGAAGGGATGCCGCTTTGGCCTGTCGTGCGCGGGGTAAGTCGGGTTTGGATAACTTGTTCGTTCGTCTAGCGAGCGGGCGGTGACGCCGCTCAGCCATGCTTGCCAGGGGTGCGTGCGCCGCATTCGGCGCAAACGCCGTTCACGGTCAGCTCCACATGCTCCACGGCAAAGCCGCTCGGCACCTTGGGCGCGGCTTGCGCCGGCGCGCTGACGCCGTCCAGGCAGAAAGTGCGGTCACAGCGGTTGCAATGGAAGTGGCTGTGCTGCCGGTGCACCTGTGCGCGCGCGGCCTCATGCTCGACCAGGCTGAAGCGGAAGACCCGGTCGTGGCCGGCCCGCTTCTGGGCCAGCCCTTGCTCGACCAGCCAGTCGAGCACGCGGTACACGGTCACGCGGTCGATCGCTTCGCCATCGGCCGGCATGCGGTCGATCACGGCCTGGTGGGTCAGCGGCTCATGGCTTTCCATCAGGCATGCCAGGATGCCAAGGCGCGGCTGGGTCACACGCGCGCCCAGCTCGCGCAGGCGTTCGTGGGCGGCGTCCAGGATGGCCGGCGCGGGGGGCATGGCGGGTCCAGGCATGGCCTGGGTGGGGGAGGGGCTGCTGCTCATGGGCCGATTTAACCATAGTGCCCCGGGTGATGCAATTCAGTTGCGTCAACTCGGCGCCCTGGCGGCCGTCAGCAGCGTGCGCCCCATCGCGCCCGCGGTTTGCGTCTATCATCGCCAGCAGGCCCCCGAGACCCGAGGAGACACCGCATGCAGAACGACGCCAGCGCCCTGCTGTTCCCCAATTTCGAGCCCTTTCGCCTGCACATCGGCGACGTGGGGATCGCCGGCGTGCGCGGCGGCTCCGGGCCGCCGCTGTTGCTGCTGCATGGCCATCCCCAGAGCCACCTGATCTGGCACAAGGTGGCACCCGCGCTGGCCGACCACTTCACCGTGATCGCCACCGACCTGCGCGGCTATGGGAGCAGCAGCGCGCCGCCGGGCACGGCCGGCTTCGAGACCTACAGCAAGCGCGCGATGGCGCAGGACCAGGTGGCGGTGATGGCGCAGCTGGGTTTCGACCGCTTCGCACTATGCGCCCATGACCGCGGCGCGCGCGTGGCGCACCGGCTGATCGCGGACCATCCCAGCCGGGTCACGCGCGCCATGCTGCTGGACATCGCTCCCACGCTGGCCATGTACGAGCGCACCAGCATGGCATTTGCCGCCGCCTATTGGCACTGGTTCTTCCTGATCCAGCCGGCGCCGTTCCCGGAAACGCTGATCAACGCGGAGCCGGAGTTCTACCTCAACAAGCTGATGGGCCTGCGCCACGCCGGGCTGAGCCCGTTCGCGCCCGAGGCGATGGCCGCCTACACCGCCGCCATGCGCGATCCGGCCCACGTGCACGCCATGTGCGAGGACTACCGCGCGGCAGCCACCATCGACCTGGACCATGACCGGGCGGACCGCACGGATGGCCGCCGGCTGGATTGCCCGCTGCGCGTGCTGTGGGGCGAGCATGGCGTGGTGGCGCGTTGCTTCGAGCCGTTGGCGCTGTGGCAGGAGGTGGCGAGCGACGTCAGCGGCCGCGCGGTGCCCTGCGGGCATTACATCCCGGAGGAGGCGCCCGGGGTGCTGCAGGAGGAAATGCTCGGCTTCTTCTGTTGATCTTTCGTTGGCCTCCCGTGGTTCTCCTGTTGAGCACCGATTCCCGCAGGCTGCGTCGAGTTCGATACATTTAGCGTACCTTTGCGAAGAAATGTCTTAGCGGGTTATTCCGGATATTTGCCACTTTTCGACATTGATAGCATTGCGCTCCGGTCGCGCGGCCCAAGCCGCGGCGGCCGTATGCGCTGTGCCCGCGTCATGGTCGGCGCTGCCGCCCGGATCGGGCCGGCAGCGCAGGAATGGCAGCACCCGACAGGGCGCGCCACTCCGGCCGGGGCAGTGTCGGGACGGGAATAGAAGGGTATCCAGGAGATAGCATGAAACGAGTTGCACAGTTTGTGGCTGCCGCGCTGACGGTCGGCGTAATGGGAGTGCATGCGGGCGCGCAGGCAGAGGAATTCCCTGGCAGCAAGCCGGTATCGGTGGTGGTGCCTTTTGCCGCGGGCGGCCCTACCGACAAGGTCTCGCGCGAGCTGGTCATGATCATGTCCAAGCACCTGGGTACCACGATGGTGATCGAGAACCTGGGCGGCGCCGGCGGCACCATCGGCGCCAAGAAGGTCGCGCAGGCCAAGGGAGACGGC
Source organism: Cupriavidus sp. YAF13 (assembly GCF_052113425.1). Lineage (NCBI taxonomy): Bacteria > Pseudomonadati > Pseudomonadota > Betaproteobacteria > Burkholderiales > Burkholderiaceae > Cupriavidus > Cupriavidus sp. YAF13. Next base: position 39,494 of record NZ_JBFRDD010000070.1, on the reverse strand, counting down.
TACACCATCCTGATCCACCATATCGGCATGTCCACCGCGCCGGCGCTGTACCGCAACCTCGGCTTCGATCCGCTCAAGGACTTCGAAACCGTGGGCGAGATCGCCGACGTGCCGATGGTGATGATTGGCAACAAGAACCTGCCGCCCGCCAACTTCAAGGAATTGCTGCCCTATATCAAAGCCAATGCCAGCAAGCTGTCGCTGGCCAACGCGGGCATCGGCTCGGCCTCGCACCTGTGCGGCCTGCTCTTCCTGAGCGCGATCCAGACCGACCTGACCACGGTGCCCTACAAGGGCACGGCGCCGGCGCTGACCGATATCCTGGGCGGCCAGGTCAACCTGATGTGCGACCAGACCACCAATATCGCTGGCCAGCTCAAGGCGGGGGCGCTCAAGCCGTACGCCGCCATGCAGAGCCGCCGCGTGGAAGCCTTCAAGGACATCCCGACGGCCGCCGAGCAAGGCCTGCCGGGCGTCGAAGTGAAGATCTGGCACGCCATGTACGCGCCCAAGGGCACGCCCAAGCCGGTGGTGGACAAGCTCTCGGCAGCGCTGCAAAAGGCGGTCACGGACCCCAACTTCCGCGCCAAGATGGCGGAGCTGGGCGCCGAAGCCGTGCCCGCGCAGCGCGCCACGCCGGAATCGCTGAAGGTCTTCCTGGCCGGGGAAATCGGCAAGTGGAGCCCGGTGATCAAGAAGCGCGCGCGCCCAACGCCGCCTCGTCTATATTGTTCTGGTTGCCTTCGGTGCGGCAACGGATGCGCACGGAGGGCCGCTTGCGGCGGCCCTTGAATTCACCGCAGCCGTCGCCACCTACCTCCCTGACACATTCTCGCGAAGCCATCATGGAACAGTATCACGGCACTACCATCGTCAGCGTCCGGCGCGGCAACCAGGTTGCAGTTGGCGGTGACGGCCAGGTCACACTTGGCAATATTGTGATGAAGGGCACTGCCCGCAAGGTCCGCCGCATCTACAACGGCAAGGTACTGGTTGGCTTCGCCGGCAGCACCGCCGATGCCTTCTCGCTGCTCGACCGCTTCGAGGCCAAGCTGGAGAAGTACCAGGGCAACCTGACCCGCGCCGCCGTCGACCTCGCCAAGGACTGGCGCTCGGACCGCGCGCTGCGCCGGCTCGAGGCCATGCTGATTACCGCCGACCGCGACACCACGCTGGTGATCACCGGCAACGGCGATGTGCTCGACCCCGAAGGCGGCGTGGCCGCGATTGGCTCGGGCGGCGCCTACGCCCAGTCGGCCGCCAAGGCGCTGGTGGAGAACACCGAGCTTTCGCCCAAGGACATCGTCGAGAAGTCGCTGGGCATTGCCGGCGAGCTCTGCATCTACACCAACACCAATTTCGTCATCGAGACGCTGGAATGAGCGTCGGCCGGCTGCGCAATGACCTGACGCACGGCCGCCTGGGCCCGGATGCCTTACCGCTCCGGTCCGTCGTCTTCCTCTGAACGGATACCATGTCGCATACCATGACCCCGTCGGAAATTGTTTCCGAACTCGACAAGCACATCATCGGCCAGAACAAGGCCAAGAAGGCGGTAGCGGTTGCGCTGCGCAATCGCTGGCGCCGCCAGCAGGTGGAAGAGCCCCTGCGCCAGGAAATCACGCCCAAGAACATTCTGATGATCGGGCCGACCGGCGTCGGCAAGACCGAGATCGCGCGTCGCCTGGCCAAGCTGGCCGATGCGCCGTTCATCAAGATCGAGGCCACCAAGTTCACCGAGGTGGGCTATGTCGGCCGCGACGTGGACACCATCGTGCGCGACCTCGCGGAGATGGCGGTCAAGCAGGCGCGCGAATCCGAAATGAAGAAGGTGCGCGCCAAGGCCGAGGAAGCCGCCGAGGACCGCCTGCTCGACGTGCTGCTGCCGCCGCCGCGCGATATCGGCTTCAATCAGCCCGAGGAAAAGGATTCCAACACGCGCCAGGTGTTTCGCAAGAAGCTGCGCGAAGGCCAGCTCGACGACAAGGAGATCGAGCTTGAGGTTGCCGCCGGCTCGCCGAACATGGACATCATGGGTCCCCCGGGCATGGAAGACATGACCGAGCAGATCCGCACCATGTTTGCCGGCCTGGGCCAGGGCAAGAAGGCGCGCCGCAAGATGAAGGTGCACGAAGCCTTCAAGCTGCTGATCGACGAAGAAGCCGCCAAGCTGCTCAATGACGAAGAGGTCAAGCACAAGGCGGTCGGCAACGTCGAGCAGAACGGCATCGTGTTCCTGGACGAGATCGACAAGATCGCCAGCCGCAGCGACGTGGGCGGCGCCGAAGTGTCGCGCCAGGGCGTGCAGCGCGACCTGCTGCCGCTGGTCGAGGGCACCACGGTGAACACCAAGTACGGCATGATCAAGACCGATCACATCCTGTTCATTGCCTCGGGCGCCTTCCACCTGTCCAAGCCGAGCGACCTGATCCCCGAGCTGCAAGGGCGCTTCCCGATCCGCGTCGAGCTGGAATCACTGTCGGTCTCCGACTTCGAAGCCATCCTGACGCAGACCGACGCCAGCCTGACCAAGCAATACCAGGCGCTGTTGAACACCGAGCAGGTGCAGCTGGTGTTCGCGCCGGATGGCATCCGCCGCCTGGCAGAGATCGCTTTCTCGGTCAACGAGAAGGTCGAGAACATCGGCGCGCGCCGCTTGTACACGGTGATGGAGCGGCTGCTGGAGGACCTGTCCTTCCATGCCACCAAGTCATCGGGCGAGACGGTCACCATCGACGCGGCCTATGTGGATGAGCGCCTGGGCGACCTGGCCGGCAACGAGGACCTGTCGCGCTACGTGCTGTAAGCCTTAGCCCGGTTCAGCGGCATCCAGACGATCCAGACGGCAAAGGGCGCACTTCGGTGCGCCCTTTGCCCTTTTGCCGTCTGGCAATGCGCCCGCTCAGTGCGCGTGCGCATGCCCCGCCGGCATCGGCGCGGTCAGCTCCAGCTCTGCCGCCGGCGTCTTCAGCTCGCGCAGGCTCTGGCCATCCGCGGGGATCTGCGTCCATTCGGTGCGGCCGTCCTCGCATTCCTGCACCACCGGGAAATACAGCTTGCCGGCCTGCTCGGGCAGCTTCATCAGCATCACGAACTCATCGAAGTGCGCGTCGGCCAGCGAGCCGGCAAACCAGCGCAGCGTGCGCACATCCTCGCTCACGGTCTTGCCGTGCGAGGCATAAGGCTTGGCCAGCGGCGCGCGTTTCACTTCCAGTTGCCAGCCTGCCTTGGGCTGCGGATGGGCGCCTTGCACGCCTTCCGGGATGGTCACGGTGATGGCGCGGGTGGCGCTGCCGTTGCAGCCATGGCCCACCATCAGCGCGCCTTTGAAGTAGCTGCCTGCCGCCGCGGCCTTTTGCTCGAACACGATGTGCGCGAACGCGGCGGGCGTCCAGCTTGCGCCAAGCGAGGCCAGCGCGATGGTCACTGCGGGCAGCAGGCGGGATGCGGTCATGTGGATTCTCCTGGGAAGCGCGTCAGTCTAGCGCCGCAGGCATCGTGTGTCCCGGAAATCATGTCGGATTTGTCTTACGCGGCTTTCGGAGTGCCACGCCTGATTTTCGGAGGCGCCCATGCGTACTCTGTACATACGGAGTGGGCAAACGCGGATCGCACTTGGCAAAGGCCAAGAGCGAGATCGCCCTCCCACAATATCCGCCACTGAAAAAGGAGCACGACATGATGAAGAAATGGCTGAGCGCAGCAGTGTGTTCGATGATGTTTGCCGGCCCTGCCGCCTTCACGCTGGCGCATGGCGCACCCGCAGGTTCCAAAGCGGACTACGACGCGGCCGTGAAGACCGCCAGCGCCAACTACAAGGCCGCGCGCGCCCAGTGCGACAGCCTCAAGGACAACGCCAAGGACGTGTGCGTGAAGGAAGCCAAGCGCGACGAGGACGTGGCCAAGGCTAACGCCGAAGCGACCCGCGATGGCACGGCCAAGGCGCGCGCCAAGGCGGACAAGGTCAAGGCCGATGCCGACTACAGCGTGGCCAAGGAAAAATGCGAGGACGTAAAGGGCAATGACAAGGCCGTGTGCGTGAAGGAAGCCAAGGTTGCCCACGAGCGGGCCCTGGGTTCGGCCAAGGTCGAGAAGGCTGCCGCCACCGGCACCAGCACCGACGTAGCCGAAGCGCGCGCCGACGCCAAGAAGGACACCGTGGACGCCGCCTACAAGGCAGACAAGCAAAAGTGCGATGCACTGTCCGGCGATGCCAAGGACAAGTGCGTGGCTGACGTGAAGACCAAGTACGCCAAGTAACTGGCCAGCACGCCAAGTCGGCATGTCACCCATCCACGATAGAGGAAGCGACCATGAATTGGGATCAGATCGCAGGCAAATGGGACCAGGCCAAGGGCAAGGTCAAGGAAAAGTGGGGCCAGCTCACCGACGACGACCTTACCCAGATCCAGGGCAAGCGCGACCAGCTTGCCGGCCGGATCCAGGAGCGCTATGGCTACACCAAGGAGCGTGTCGAAGAGGAGTTGAAGGCGTGGGAGCGTGATTCACGCTGGTAAGAGACGCTACCAAGAGACGTTGGTAAGAGACGCGGATAAGACACGCTGGTAAAGAGAAGCGTAAGACAGGTAAGCATTCGTAAGCACGCTGGTGCGTGTTGCGATGCAATGCCAAAGTGGCGGCCGGCACGATCGAAGGATCGTAGCCGGCCGATTTGCACCCGCATTTTCAACCACCAACCTGGCAGGAGAAACGAAATGAAACGCGAGCTACTGTCCTCGTTCGGCGTACTGTGCGGCCTTGCCGCGGCAACTGTCTTTCTCTGCGTGCGCCCGGAGGCCGCGCCCGTACTTCGCCAGGCGAGCGCGCCGGTGGTGGCGAAGCGCGCCGTGTTGGCCAGCACCGCACCGAGGGCCGCGGTGGAACTGGCCGTGCAAGCCGGCGATCTCGGCTCGCGCGCCGACCGCCATGCCAGCGACGCGCTGCGCATTGCCGAGCAAGCCCCTGGGCGGGAAGAAGATCTGGACTGGGACTACGTGCAGCTGCGCCTCTGAGCTAGCGCGATACCGGCCGCTTGCCCAGTTTGCGCTGCAGCGTGCGCCGGTGCATATTGAGCGCGCGCGCGGTGGCCGAGATATTGCCCTCATGCTCGGACAGGACGCGCTGGATGTGTTCCCACTCCAGCCGGGCCACCGATAGCGGCACCGGCTCCTCCATGGCGGCTTCGGCCGCGTCTTCCGATATGCCGGCCATCAGCGCGGTCAGGATCGAATCCACATTGGCCGGCTTGGCCAGATACTCATCGGCACCATGCTTGACCGCGGCCACCGCGGTGGCAATGCTCGCATAGCCCGTCAGCACCAGGATGCGCGCATCGGGCAACGCCGCGCGCAGCGGCGCGACCAGCTGCAGGCCAGATTCGGCTGGCGCGGTGTTGCCGGCTTCCGGCGGCGCGCTCAGGTGCAGGTCCAGCGTGATGTAGGCAAAGGGCGTTTGCGCGGCTAGCGCGAGCGCCTGCTGCCGGTTGTGGGCGATCTGCACGGCATAGCCGCGGCGCGTCAGCGCACGCGCCAGCGCGCCGGCGAACACGGCATCGTCGTCGACGACCAGGAAGGGAGCGGCATCGCTGGCGCCGGGCTGTGCGCCAGCGGCGGCGGGATCGTGGAGGGCGTCGGTCATCGCGGGCTCGTTGTCAGGGGTGAGGCAAACGGTGAGGCGGCCGGTAAGGCTGCCAGGGAGGGCGCGGGCAGGCGCAGCTCGGCCACGGTGCCGCCCTCATGGTGGTCATGCCAGGCCAGCCGGCCGCCCATCTGCAGGGCCGCGCTTTGCGCCAGGTACACGCCGATGCCCTGGCCGCCATGCATGCTGGTCATCGGTGCTTCGCCCAGGCGCGCGCGCTGGGATTTTGGGATGCCCAGGCCGCGGTCGGTGACGCGGAAGATCAGCGTCGGCAGCGCGCGATCGTCCTCCAGCGCGATGGCCAGGCGCAGCGGTATCTGCTCGTGCCCCGCGGCCAGCTGGCTGCGCGCGGCGTTGTCCAGCAGGATTGTCAGGATCTGCCCCACGCGCGCGGCCTCCACCGGCAGGGCCGCGGCGTCGCCAATGGCATTGGCTTCCAGGCGGGCATGGGGGTGGCGCAATTGCCAGCGCTCCACATAGCCGTCCAGCCACGCATCGATGCGCTGCGCCGCCGCGGTCTCGTGGTCGTCGCGCAGGCGGGCCAGGATCGATTTGCACAGCTCGAGCTGTTGTTCCATGGTTTGCAGGTCCGGCAGGTAGGCGGACACTTGCGTGGTGGCCAGGCGCGGGTCCGCCGCATCGGCGCGCAGCTCGCCGGCGATGACCGCCAGCGTGGCCAGCGGCGTGCCGATCTCGTGGGCGACCGCCGCGGCCTGGTCGTTCAGCGCTTCGATGCGCGCGTCGCGCAGCAACTGTTCGCGCGCCAGGTTGAGCTCCGCGTCGCGCTGGCGCAGCACGCCGGACAGGCGCGCCACGAAGACCGCGATCATGGTGGCGCTGGCGACAAAATTGAGCCACATGCCGGCCAGGTGATAGTTGATGGCGTTGTCCGGGTTGTGCAGGTTCAGCGGCACATACTCGATCAGCATCAGGCTGTAGCAGGCCATCGCGTAGGCGGCGAGCGCGATCACGTTGCGCCACGGCAGGATGGCGGCGGCGATCGCCAGGCCCGGCAGGTAGAACGAGACAAAAGGATTGGTCGCGCCGCCGGTGAAGAACAGGTTGGCCGACAGCGCCGTCAGGTCGACCATCAGCTGGCCCATCAGCTCGGCGTCGCTCGGCATGGCGCCGCGGCCGGTGTGCATGCGCAGACGCAGGCCGGTGAGCAGGTTGAACACCGCTTGCAGCGAAAGGATCGCCAGCAGGGGGCTGTACGGCAGGATCACGCCGGCCACGGCCTCGCACGAGACCAGCAGCACCGCTTGCCCGCCCATCAGCGCCCAGCGCAGCCAGAACAGGCGGCGCAGGCTCATCAGGTTGTGGCGGACCGGGATGATGCTCGTGGCAGAGCCGGGGCGGGAGGGGGCCGTGTCTGGCGGCACGGCTGCGATGGTATCCATGCCGCGAGTTTAACAACGACCGGCGCCCGGCCTGCCGCGTGCGACACCGTGCCGCATTGGTTGGTGCCGGGGCCGCTGCCAGACTGAACGGTTCGCTGCCGGACCGCCAACCGGCCGGTTCCTCGATTTGCGCCGCCTGGCTCACGTCGCCAGGGGTGTCATGGTCTAATGTTCTCTTTGTGCAGTCCTTTGAATCTCAGTGGAGATAGTCCAGATGCAAGCCAGATTCCTCGCCGCGGTGCCCACCGCCCTGCTCGCCGCGCTGTGCTCGACCGCGGCTTTCGCCCAGGTCGATGTCAGCAACGCCTGGGCGCGCGGCACCGTGCCGGCGCAGACCGCCACCGGCGTCTTCATGACCCTGCACGCGCACGAGCCCGCCAAGCTGATCGGCGTCAGTACGCCGGCGGCCGCCACGGCCGAAGTGCATGAGATGAAGATGGATGGCAACGTGATGCGCATGCGCGCGATTGGCGCGCTCGACCTGCCCCGCATGCAGGACGTCGAGCTCAAGCCGGGCGGCTATCACGTGATGCTGATGGGCCTCAAGGCGCCGCTGAAGAAGGGTGACACCGTGCCGCTGACGCTCAAGATCGAGCAGGGCGGCAAGGTGACCGAGCAGAAGGTGGACGCCGAAGTGCGCGACCTCACCGCAACGGCGCCGGCCGCCGGCGCGCACGGTGACCACAAGCACTGAAGCACTGAAGCCGTACAGGCAGCCAGCCGGGCTGCCTAGCTGCGCAGGCTGATCGCGTCGTCCGGCTCGTCGCCTGCGGCCACCGCGATCACGCGGTCGCGCAGCCAGCTATGGCCGGGATCGGCGTCGGTACGGTCGTGCCAGATCAGGCTGAAGCCAAAGCCCGGCAGGGGGAAGGGCGGATCGAACACTGCGAAGCGCGGGTCCTCCTCGAACGCGGCCAGGCTGCGGCGCGCCGTGGTCAGGACCAGGTTGGTGCCGGCAATCAGCGCTGGCGCCACGCTCCAGTGGGGCAGCACGCAGGCAATCTTGCGCCGCCCGCCCACCTTGGCCACGGCGGCGTCGATGGCATCCACGCGCTCGCTGTGGGCCGCCACCAGCACATGCGAGCGGGCCAGGTACGCCACCTGGTCGAGCTTGCCCAGGCCGCGCACCGTGGCCGCATCCACCATGCAGGCATAGGTTTCCTCGAACAGCTCCGTGCAGTGCACGCCTTCCGGGGGCTGCCCGAACACGCCTAGCGCCAGGTCGATCTCGCCGTCCGCGACCTTGGCTGTCATGGCTTCGCGGCTGGCCTGGCTGACCACCAGGTCGATGCCCGGGGCGATCTTGCGCACCGCGCGCAGCAGGCCGGGCAGCAGCGCCATGGCGCCGTAGTCGGACATGGCCAGGCGGAAGCTGCGGCGCGCCGTGGCGGGCTGAAAGCCGGACGGCCCCAGCAGGATGCGCACCTGCGCCAGTGCCTCGGCCAACGGGCCCGCCAGTTCATGGGCGCGCGCGCTCGGCACCAGGCCGCCCTGGCCGCGCACCAGCAAAGGGTCGTCCAGCAACTGGCGCAGGCGGCCCAGCGCGTGGCTCACCGCAGGCTGGCTGAGGTGCAGGCGCAGCGCCGCGCGCGAAATATGTCGTTCGGCCAGCAGGGCTTCCAGCACCACCAGCAGGTTCAGGTCGATACCGCGGAGATCATTCATGCGGCGCATATTAACGCTACGAAACGAGAATTGGTAATTCGCGGCGCAATATTTCACACTGAGGCATCCAACTTTTGGCGAAGGAGATGCCTCAATGCCTGGTCTCAATCACTTTTCGCCGGCGCTTGCCGGCCTCGTTCCTGTCCTGGTGACCATCGTTTCGGGGGCACTGATTCCCTTCCAGGGCGGCGCCAACGCCATGCTCGGGCGCAGCCTGGGCCATCCGCTGTGGGCCACCTTGGTGTCGCTGCTGGTCAGCCTGGCGGTGGTGCTGCCGCTGCTGTGGCTGCTGAAGGTCCCGCTGCCCTCGCTGGCGGCGGGCGGGCCGGCCTGGATCTGGGCCGGCGGCGTGGCGGGCGTGTTCTACATTACCGTGGCGCTGGTGCTGTCCCCGCGCCTGGGCGCCGGCGGCTTTATGGCGGCGGTGGTGGCGGGGCAGATGGTGGGCGCGCTGCTGCTGGACCAGTTCGGCCTCGCGGGCTTCGCGGCGCGCGCCGTGACGCCGGGGCGCCTGGCCGGCGCTGCGCTGGTGGTGCTGGGGGTGGTGGTGATGCAGTTCGCCGCGGCGGGCGCGGGCAGCGCAACGCCAGCGCAGGCGGCGAACTGATCAGCCTTTGGCTTGCGCCTGGCCGCCAGCCTCACGTCGGCGCGCCAGGCAGGCTGGGCAAAGGCAGTGCTGGCCCGGCACGATCTGGCGGGCGGGCAGCAGCGGCTGGGTGGCGCACCAGCAGTGGGGCAGGCCGGCGGCATAGCCGCAGACAAAGCCGGCGCCGCAGGCGCTGCAATGCTCGATGGGGCGCAACTGCCCCGTCAGCACCGTGGCCGGATCGCTCACGGCTTGTCCCTGGGCAGCTCGTCTTCCTGGCCCAGCCGGGACATGGCGGTCCGCATCAGCCGCATCTGGCCCGAAAAATTGGTGCACGCGTCGCAAATGGCCATGTGCCCGCGCATGCGCACACGCTCGAACCAGCTCAGCGGCCGGTCCATGCTTTCCATGGTCAGGTGGTGGATCTCGCGGCAGTTTGGCAGCAGCCGGCGGCGGGATGGCGTATCAGGCATGGCTTCCTTCGGTCGGAGAGGCGGTTTCGGGCCGGGGCAGCTTGCCTGGCTGCCCCGGCCTGCTGACAAGGCCAGGCGAGCGTCGGGCGCTCACGCCTTGTGCCCAAACCAGTTCAGTTCCAGGCACTCGCGCAGGCGCATGCGGGCTCGGTACAGCATGACCCAGGCATTAGTCGTCGTGATCTCGAGTTCCTGACAGATTTCTTCGGTTTCCAGCTCCAGCCATTCCCGCATCATGAAAATCCGGCCGATCTTGGCGGGCAGCTTGTCCACGCACAGCTGGAGGATCTCGAAGAACTCGCGGCGCTCCAGCGTGCGGTCCGGGTTGCCCCAGTCGGTGGGCGGCGTATGGTAGTGGCCGTTCTTGGCGAACAGGGCGTCGAAGGCGTCGATATCCGACTGCGCCTCGCCGTCCTCGTCGCCGCCGCCTAGCGTCAGGCGTACTTCGCGCCGGCCGCTGCGCAGCGCATCGATGATCTTGTGCTTGAGGATGCCGATGAGGTAGGTCTTCAGCGCGGACTGGCCGCTGAAGCGCTCCGGGTGTTCCAGCGCGGCCACCAGGGTGTCGGAGACGGTATCCTCGGCCAGTGCCTGGTCGCGCAGTTGCAGGCGGGCAAAGCGCAGCAAATGGGGGCGCAGGGCGCTAAGATCGTCGGGGTGCAGGCTCATTGTGTTGCCGCTATTCGGTGGCGATGCGACTGTTGGACTACTGTCGGACAACTGTTGCGTGGATAGAACGCCATGGTGCGCCGCAGTACGCATGCACCGGTTTTGACCCCCCGCTGCACCACCGTCTGCACGCGTGCGCCGCGGTTTCTTGTAAAATCGGCGCCTGCCGCGGCCGGAGGTGGCCTATTCGGGGTAAAAAGCCCCATAACCATTGGCTCACCGCCGGTCAGAATTGCCATGATACCTGTTGAATCTCACGGATGTCCCTTGCCATGAACGCCGACACCCCTGGGCCTGCCGCTACCGCGGTGGCCGCAATTGCCCCAGCCCTCAAGGCCGAAATCCTTGCCGAGGCGCTGCCCTATATCCGCAAGTTCCACGGCAAGACCATTGTGGTCAAGTACGGCGGAAACGCGATGACCGAGGAAAAGCTCAAGCACGGCTTCGCGCGCGACGTGATCCTGCTCAAGCTGGTCGGCATGAACCCGGTCGTGGTTCACGGCGGTGGCCCGCAGATCGACGAAGCCCTGAAGAAGGTCGGCAAGGTCGGCACGTTCATCCAGGGCATGCGCGTCACCGATGAAGAGACCATGGAAGTGGTCGAATGGGTGCTTGGCGGCGAAGTGCAGCAGGACATCGTCATGCTGATCAACCAATATGGCGGCCAGGCCGTGGGCCTGACCGGCAAGGACGGCGGCCTGATCCGCGCCAAGCGCCTCAAGATGCCGGACCGCGAAAGCCCCGGCGCCTTCATCGACATCGGCTTCGTGGGCGATATCGAGGCGATCAACCCGGCGGTGGTCAAGGCCCTGCAGGACGACGCCTTCATCCCGGTGATCTCGCCGATCGGCTTTTCCGACGACGGCCAGGCCTACAACATCAACGCCGATGTGGTGGCGGGCAAGATGGCCGAGATCCTCAAGGCCGAGAAGCTGGTCATGATGACCAACATCCCGGGCGTGATGGACAAGGCCGGCAACCTGCTGACCGACCTGTCGGCGCGCGAGATCGAGGAACTGTTCGCGGACGGCACCATCTCCGGCGGCATGCTGCCCAAGATCTCGTCAGCGCTGGACGCGGCCAAGAGCGGCGTGAATTCGGTACACATCATCGACGGCCGCATCGAACACTCGCTGCTGCTTGAAATCCTGACCGAACAAGCGTTCGGTACCATGATCCGTTCGCACTAGAACGCATCTACGGCAGCGCGCGCCGCGCGCTGCCGCTCCACTTCTTTTTCTTCCCCCGTGCCCTCTATTTCCCCGCCCTTGCGCCGCAGCCTGCGCGGTGCGCGCCGACGCCGCCCCGCGGGCGACAATTCCGGCCGCACGGTCTGGCTGTTCGACCTCGACAACACGCTGCACGACGCGTCGCATGCGATCTTTCCCGCCATCAACCAGTTGATGACGGCGTATGTCGCGCGCGTGCTGGGCAGTGACGAGGCCACCGCCAGCGAGGTCCGGGTGAAGTACTGGCAGCGCTATGGCGCGACGCTGCTGGGCATGATCCGCCACCACAACGTGGACCCGGCCGACTTCCTGCGCGCCGCGCATGATTTCCCCGAGCTGGCGGAGATGGTGCGGGTGCAGCGCGGCCTGGTCGGCCACCTGCGCCGCCTGCCCGGGCGCAAGATCCTGGTGACCAACGCGCCGGAGCAATACGCGCGCGCGGTCATGAAGGTGGCTGGCATCCAACCGTGTTTCGAGCGGGTGGTCGCCATCGAGGACATGTGGGTGCACGGCCATCTGCGGCCCAAGCCGGACCGGCGCATGCTGCGCCGGTTGCTGGTACAGCAGCGGGTGGCGCCGCACCGCGCGGTGCTGGTGGAAGACACGTTGTCTCACCTCAAGCGCTACGCGGGCACGGGCATTCGCACGGCCTGGGTGACGGGCTACCTGCGCACGCTGGCGCCATCGCGTCCGCACGACGTGCCAATGCCCGCGGGCGCCGCCGTGGCGGGCGCCAGCGGCGACGCCGTGCTGCGCAGCACGCTGGACGCGGAGGACCGGCAGCACGCCGGCCACGCCGCGCAGGAACACTCGGTGACGCTGGTGGCGGCCGAAACGCAGGATCCACCCGCACTGGCGTCGGGCACGACAGCGCCGCAGGCGCTGCCGGCATCGGCGCCGCGTGTGCGGGCGCGGATCGTAAATCGCCCCGGCTATGTGGACGTAAAAGTACAATCCATGCATCAACTCCAACGACGAATGCGGAGAATCGGGTCATGATGCACAGTAACGGGCACCCATCGGGTGCGGCTCCGGCCGCTGCCGGGCAGGGCGCAGGCGCGGACGGGGCGCCGGCACGCAAACGCCCGCGTCCAGGCGAGCGGCGGGTGCAGATCCTGCAGACGCTGGCCGGGATGCTGGAAGTGCCGCGCGGGGAAAAGGTCACGACCGCGGCGCTGGCTGCCAAGCTCAGCGTATCGGAGGCGGCGCTGTACCGCCATTTCGCCAGCAAGGCGCAGATGTTCGAAGGCCTGATCGGCTTTATCGAGCAGACCGTCTTCGGACTGATCAACCAGATCACCACCCAGGAAGAGCATGGCTTGCGCCAGGCGCACGCCGTGGTGCGCATGCTGCTGTCCTTTGCCGAGAAAAATCCCGGCATGACGCGCGTGCTGACCGGCGAAGCGCTGGTGGGCGAGCATGATCGCCTGCAGGAGCGCATCAACCAGGTAGTGGACCGGATCGAGGCCTCGCTGCGGCAGTGCCTGAAGATCGCCATCAGCCAGGGTGCGTTTCCGCCCGACGCCGATGTGCCGGTGCGCGCCGCGCTGATCGTGGCGACCGTGCAGGGGCAGTGGCATCGCTATGCCAAGAGCGGCTTTCGCAAACTGCCCAGCGAGAACGCGGACGCGCAGCTGCGCGTGTTGCTCGGCTAGGCTGCGCCGGCGGTCATGGACAAGGGCAGGCTTGCGCCTGCCCTTTTTCGTTTTCAGGCCGCCGGCACATGGATGCTGGCCTTGATGTGCTTCAGGTTGGCCACGATGGTAAACGTCATCACGATCAGCAGGGACCAGGAACTCCACTTGCCCACATGCACCGCCGACCACGCGCCGAGCTGGTTGGGGTAGTGCCATACCGCGAAGAACGTGCTGATGTTCTCCGCGATCCAGACGAACAGCCCGATCAGCACGAAGGCCAGCAACAGCGGCATCTCGCGCTCGCGGTCCAGCGGGCGGAAGCGCACGGTGGTGCGCGCGTACAGCCCGGCGATGCCACAAGCCAGGTACCAGCGGTAGTCGCCGATGAAGTGATGGGTGAAGAAGTTCGCGTAGACCAGCGCCGCCATCAGGCCAGCCATCCAGTACGGCGGGTGATGGCGCACATTCACGTCCAGCATGCGCCAGGCCTGGACGATGTAGCTGCCCACCGCCGCGTACATGAAACCCGAGAACAGCGGCACGCCCCGCACCTTGGTGTAGGCGAAGTCAGGATAGCTCCATGACTGGATGCCGCCCGAGACCTTGAACACCTCCAGCGCGAAGCCCACGACGTGGAACAGGCTGATGGCCTTGAGCTCGTCCAGCGTTTCCAGGCGCGCCCACACCATCGCCGCCTGAATGCCGAGCGCGGCTCCCAGCAGGAGATCGTAGCGCGGGATGCCAAGCAAGCCGCCGCGCGGGACAGCGAACACGCAGAGGAAGAACAGCCCCGCGAACAGGCAGGAGCGCGCCTCCTTGACGCCGAACGCCAGGAACTCGCACAGCCCGCGCCGCGCGCCGGTCAGCGCAAGGCCGGGGCGTGGCGCGGTCAGGATGCGGTCGAGCCGGTTATGCGCGGGGCCATGGCCGCAGTGCGGCCCAGGGCGCAAGCCGAGCGAATCGCGCCTGCGTGTAGCGGTGGTTGACATGCTGGCGTCAGTCCGCACAGGCGCGCACCGGCACGCGGCGATCGACAGGCCTGATGCGATCGCACCAGCGGCGCAGCGCAGCACCGAACGCGGCGAACGCCAGCAGCGGCAGTCCGATCCATGCGCACTCCAGCCAGAAGCGCGCAGCGCCAAACAGGCCCGCGCCGGCCAGCGGCAGCGGCCGCCATGGCAAGGTCACGCGCTGCGCCGTCAGCGGGTAGAAGAGCGCCGTGCCGATGCCGCGGTCGGTCAGCAGGTCCAGCAAGGGATGCGACACCGTGCTCAGCGCGATGAACAGGAACGCGATGCCGCGCTGCCAGCCGCAGCGCCGCGCCGCCAGCGCGGCCAGCAGGCCCAACGCCACCGCGAAGCCGATCGAGTGGGTCAGGCCGCGATGGCCCAGCAAGGTGTTGTAGCGCACCCCGGCGTACCAGACGTTGAGCATGTCGACATCGGGCACGATGCTCGCCGCGACGCCAGCCAGCAGCAGGCCGGCCGGCACCCGCCGCCGTCCCAGCACGGCCGCCAGCGCGAGTGGCGGGGCGCAATGAAGGTAGGTTGGCATGGCGTTGCGCCTTCGTTCAGGCTGATGCCGAGGCGGCAGCGTCTTCATCGCCGGCCGGGGCGGCAGGCTTGTCGCGCAGCGGCTGCCATGCGGCGCCCGCGGCGTACCAGTCGATGCGCCGGGTCATGACCATGATGGCGGCCAGGATGACGAACATCAGCAGCGAGCCCAGCATCAGCGCATTGTCTTCCGACAGCAGCAGGCCATAGAGCGCGCCGTACAGCACCGTCAGCAGCGTGGCAAAGGCCAGCCCGCGCCGCCAGCTCTGCAGCACGAACGACAGGTAGAAGCCCAGCAGCCCGATGCAGGCACCGCTGGCCGCCAGGTAGGCCAGCGCGAACGAGATATGCTCGGACAGGCTCAGCAGCAACAGGAAGAACACCGCGAGCGCCAGGCCGACCAGCAGGTACTGGATCGGGTGGATGCGCAGGCGCTTGACGAGCTCGAACATGAAGAAGCCGGCGAAGGTCAGCAGCACGAACATGGCGCCGTACTTCACGGCGCGCTCCGCCTGCAGGTAGATGTTGACCGGATCGATCAGGGTCACTGACACCGTTTCCAACGTGCCGTCGCCCGAGCCAGCGAGCTGGCCGCGAGCCTTGGTGTTGTACGAGGTCACGCTCCAGTTGCTGCGAAAGCCTTGCGCGGTCACGCTGCGGGTGCGGGGCAGGAAGTCACCGTCGAAACTCGGATGTGGCCAGGCGGAATCGAGCGAGATATCGTTCTGGTCGCCCACCGGGGTGAAGGCCAGCGACTGCGCGCCCAGCAGCGGCAAGGTCAGCGAGAACGGCACCACGCGCTGTGCCTGTGCGGACCTGCCATCCAGGCCGGGTTTGGCGGCCTTGGCGGGCGGCAGCTCGATCTCGGCGTGCAGGCCTTGGGACAGGCTCTTGAGCAGTGCGCCTTGCTCCAGCTTCAGCGGCTTGCCGTCCAGCTCGAACGCAGGCGCCGCCATCAGGCCGCGCGTGTCGCTGATGCCGATCGTGATGTACGGCTGGCCCACCTCAAAGCCGACGTGGCCAACCGAGCGCGGCAGCTCGGCCGGATCGGGCAGCGCGATGGTGCCCTGCCAGCGGCTTTGCATCTCGTACACCAGCACCTTGTGAATGCCGCGGTAGCGCTCGCTCGGCGTGACCTCGCCCTTGACACGCAGCGTGGTGGGGAAGACCAGCAGCTGCCCGGCCTCCGCCTGCAGCACGGTGGCATTCGGCCGCTTGGGGTCGCTGCTGTCCGTCACGCGCAGGATCTCCTTGTACGGCAGCACCAGCACCGGGCCGGTCAGGGTTTGCGGGCCAGCGTAGCTCTGCCAGACGCTGCGCACCGCTTCCTCGCGATAGTGCTTGCGGTCCTGCACGGCGTTGCCCACGAGGTGCAGCGGGATCAGGATCAGCAGGATCAGGAACGCCGTGATGGTGGATTTGAAAATCAGGATTCGGTTCATGGCGGCAGGCGCGCGGGAGTGACGATGCCACTAGCTTAGGCTTGCCATGTGAGCCGCCGCGGAAGCCTGCGTGAAGCGATCCGCGCGATTGTGTGGTGAGTGTGAAGCCGCTAGGCCGCGGGCAGTGTCAGCGTCGCGCACGCGCCGCCCTCGGCGCGGTTGGCCAGCGTGATATCACCGCGATGCAGCGTGGCGATCTCGCGTACGAAGCACAGGCCCAGCCCGGTGCTCTTGTCTTGTCCGCCGGGGCGCGGCAGCGAATAGAAACGCTCGAACAGGCGCGGCAGCGCATAGTCGGGAACGCCGGGGCCGTGATCGGTGACGCGCACGGCGATCATGTGGGCGGGCTCACTGCCGTGCGCCACGGACACGTCGACCGTGCTGGCCGCTGGCGCAAAGTCGATGGCATTCTCCAGCAGGTTGCCCAGCGCCTGGTGCAGCAGGAACGGATCGCCCCTCACCACCGCTGCGGGCTGGCCCGGCGGCAGCAAGCGCAGCGTCAGGTCGCGCTGGCGGGCGCGCGGCTCCAGCTCATGCAGCAACTGCTCGATCAGCGGCTCCAGTGCAACCGGCGAGTGGGTCTCCAGGCTCTGGCGTTGCTCCAGCGCCGCGAGCGCCAGCAGCTTGCGGATCATTTGCTCAAGCCGCTGCGCCTGCCGCCGGATATTGGCGACGAAGCGGTCGCGGTCGGTGGCCGGCATGTCCTCCTGCAGCAGCTCGGCGGCGCCGCTGATGGCCGCCAGCGGGCTCTTCATCTCGTGCGTCAGCGTGTGGATATAGTGCTCGACGTACTGTTTGTCCTCCAGCCGCAGGCGCATGCTCTCCACCGAGCGCCCCAGCTCGGCCAGCTCGCTGGCGCCGCGCAGTGGCATCTCGGCGCGCTCGCCCGACGCCACCGCACGCGCGTAGCGCTGCAGGCGGCGCAGGCCGTGCACCAGCCACAGCGTGCAGGCCAGGCCGATTACGAACGCACCGCCCATCAGCAACAGGCCGTTGAGCAGGATCTTGCGCTGGCTGCGCTCGATGAACGGCGCCATGGTCACATTGGGCTTGGCCACGGTCAGCACGCCGATGGTCTTGTTGCCATCGCGGATGGGTGCTGCCACGTGCATCACCGTGCTGGCGTCGTCGTCGGGGTTGGCGCGGGTGCTGCGCGCGCCGTACTCGCCGCGCAGCGTGCGGTAGACGTCGTTCCAGCGCGAGTAATCCGCGCCCACGGCTGCCTCGCCGGAATCGAAGCGCACGATGCCGCGCTCGTCCGTGATGTAGATACGGTAGCCCACCGCATCCTTGTGCATGCCCCACACATTGGCGTCGACCTTGTCCTCGCGCAGCCGCGCCAGGCGGCGCGCGAAGGCGCCGTTGGCAATGCGGCCGTTCTTCATGTCGTCGGCGGCCAGCACCGCCAGCACGTGGGCGGTGTCGACCAGCGTGTCTTCCATGGCCTGCCGCACGCCGGGCTTGACCTCCTGCACGAACACCCGCAGCGTGAGGAAAGCCGCCAGCCCGACGATCAGGAAGAAGCCGAGGAAGATGCGAAGCCCGATATGCATGCGTGGCCGTTGGTGGGTTGTGAATCAGGTGGAAGCGGGGCTCAGCTTTCGAGCGAATACCCCATGCCGCGATGGGTGCGGATCGAATCGCACTCGGGATCGAGCGCGCGCAGCTTGGCGCGCACCGTCTTGATATGCGTGTCGACGGTGCGGTCGATGGTGTCGACCGCGTCGTGCCAGACCAGGTCCATCAGCTGCGCGCGCGAATAGATGCGCCCGGGGTGCTGCAGCAGCAAGGCCAGGAGCCGGTACTCGTAGCGGGTCAGGTCGAGCCACTGGCCACGCCAGGCCAGGCGCGCGCCGTCGGCATCGAGCGTGAAGCCTTCCGGCGGCGCCGGGGCTGGCACCGGCTCCTGCGGTGCTGCGCGCTTGCCGGCACGCCGCAGGATCACGCGCACCCGCGCCGCCAGCTCGCGCGGCGAGAAGGGCTTCACCACATAGTCGTCGGCGCCGATCTCCAGGCCGACGATGCGGTCGATTTCCTCGTTGCGCGCGGTGAGGAAGATCACCGGCACATCGGAGAAGGTGCGCAGCGTGCGGCAGACTTCGAAGCCATTGATATCGGGCAGGCCCACGTCCAGGATCACCAGGTCCGGCGCCTGCGCGCGCAGGCGCGCCAGCGCGGCGCTGCCGAGCGCGCAATGCTCGACCGTCATGCCCTCGGTGGATAGCGCATAGAGGATGGTGTCCGCGATCGCGGATTCGTCTTCGATGACCAGGATGCTGGGTGGTTTCGTCAAGGCTGGATTGGTGTTTGGTTAGCGACTGGCGGCGCGCCGCCGCCGGCGCGTTTGTTTGCTCTATAATAAGCGGGTCGCGCCGATTTGAAGACTGGCTTGCGGGCGCGCGGCGGCATGGTAACCCCTGGACGATTGGTTTTGGGGGTTCCGGCAGCCAATATAAATGCGGCTAAAGAGGTGGGTCGGTTCCCTGCCACGCAAGGCACCGGCACGCGGGACGCGAGACCCGTGCAAAACCCGATTTGGCTGCGCCGTCGTTGATGCTGTGCTTGATGTCAGGTTTGATGTCATCCGCAGGCAACGTCCACGCAAGGCCGGTCGGGTTTTTTTTACGCCTGTTCGCCAACGGGCTTATTCCATGACAGACGTAGCTCCGCCTCCTGCCGCGCTTGCCCTGCCGACCGACTCGGTCGGCATCGTCGCGCCGCAGTGCATGCATTTCACCGAGCCGTTGAAGCTGCGCAACGGCACCGCGCTCGCCGACTACGACCTCATGGTCGAGACCTACGGCACGCTCAACGCCGCCCGCTCCAACGCCGTGCTGGTGTGCCACGCGCTTAACGCCTCGCACCACGTGGCCGGCGTGTACGAGCACGACCTGCGCGATGTCGGCTGGTGGGACAACATGGTCGGCCCGGGCAAGCCGCTCGACACCGACCGCTTCTTCGTCATCGGCGTCAACAACCTCGGCTCCTGCTTCGGTTCGACGGGCCCGATGAGTGCCAACCCCGCCACCGGCCAGCCCTACGGCGCCACCTTCCCGGTGGTCACCGTGGAAGACTGGGTCAATGCCCAGGCGCGCGTGGCGGACCGGTTCGGCATCACCCAGTTCGCGGCGGTGATGGGCGGAAGCCTGGGCGGCATGCAGGCGCTGGCCTGGAGCCTGATGTACCCGGATCGGCTGCGCCACTGCATCGTGGTGGCCTCCACGCCCAAGCTGTCGGCGCAGAACATCGCCTTCAACGAGGTTGCGCGCAGCGCCATCCTGTCGGACCCCGATTTCCACGGCGGCAACTACTACGCGCACGGTGTCAAGCCCAAGCGCGGCCTGCGCGTGGCGCGCATGATCGGGCATATCACCTACCTGTCCGACGAGGACATGGCGGAGAAATTCGGCCGCGAGCTCAAGACCGATGACATCCGTTTCTCCTTCGATGTCGAGTTCCAGGTGGAGAGCTACCTGCGCTACCAGGGCGACAAGTTCGCCGAGTACTTCGATGCCAACACCTACCTGCTGATCACGCGCGCGCTCGACTACTTCGATCCGGCGCTGGCCTTCGGCGGCGATCTCACGCGCGCGGTGTCGCGCACGCAGGCCAGCTTCCTGGTGGCCAGCTTCACCACCGACTGGCGTTTCGCGCCCAATCGCAGCCGCGAGCTGGTCAAGGCCCTGCTCGACAACAAGCGCCCGGTCAGCTATGCGGAGATCGATGCGCCGCACGGGCACGATGCCTTCCTGCTGGACGACCCGCGCTATCACAACCTGATGCGCGCCTACTACGAACGCATCGCCGAGGAGATAGGCGCATGAATGCCGCGGCCAACCCCAATATCCTGGCGCTGCGCCCAGACTTCCGTGCCATCGCGCGCTGGATCGAGCCCAATTCCACCGTGCTCGACCTGGGCTGCGGCGACGGCAGCCTGCTGCGCGTGCTGCAGGACGAGCTCGACGTACAGGCTTACGGCATCGAGATCCAGGACGAAGGCGTGCTGGCATGCGCGCAGAAGGGCGTGCACGTGATCCAGCAGAACCTGGAAGGCGGCCTGGCGCTGTTCGAGGACAAGAGCTTCGATACGGTGATCCTGTCGCAGACGCTGCAGACCATCCACAACACCGCGCAGGTCCTGCGCGAGACGCTGCGGGTGGGGCGCGAATGCATCGTGTCCTTCCCCAACTTCGGCTACTGGCCGCACCGGCTGTCGGTGTTTCGCGGGCGCATGCCTGTGTCGGAGGCGCTGCCGTACCAGTGGTACAACACGCCGAACGTGCGGGTGCTGACCATCAGCGACTTTGAATCGCTGGCGTCCAAGGTCGGCCTGCGCATCCTCGACCGCGTGGTGATGCACGAGGGTGTAACGGTCAACTGGGGCTCGAACTGGCGCGGCAGCCTGGCGGTGTACCGGGTCTGCGCCACCTGAGCCGGCGAGGGCGGGGGCGCTGCGCCTTAGCCGCCCGCCGCGCTAGTCGCCGCTCTCCAGCGCGGCCTGTGCCACCAGGTAGTCGATAAAGGCGCGCACCTTTGGGGCCAGGTGGCGGGTTGGCGTGTAGACCGCGAAAGCCGTGCCCACGTAGGGTTCGAGGATTTCCCAGTCGTCCAGCACCGGCACCAGGCTGCCTGACGCCAGCGCCGTGGCGGCCGAGAAGTCCGGCACCAGCCCGATGCCCCCGCCGGCCTGCGCCATGGCGACAATGGCCGCGCTGTTGTTGAGCGTGACCTTCGGCGGGATGCGCAGCGCCACGGTCTGCCCGTCGCGCTTGCGCCGCAGGCTCCAGCGCTCGCCGAAAGCGCCATAGCCCAGGTAGAGGCAGCGATGCCCGGCCAACGCCGCCGGTTCGGCTGGCGTGCCATGCCGCGCCAGCCAGCCGGGTGCCGCCACCAGCCGGTAACGCACCGCGCGGATTGGCCGCGCCGCCAGCCCCGGCGCCAGTTCGCGCGCAATGCGGATGGCCACGTCCACGCCTTCTTCCACCAGGTCCACCAGGCGGTCCGCCAGCGTGAGCTGCAGGTCCAGCGCGGGAAAGCGGTCCAGCAGGGCCGGCAGCCGCGGCGCCAGCCAGGCCTGCCCGAACACCACCGGCGCGCTGACCCGCAGCAGGCCGTGCGGCGCGCCGCCGTGGTCGCTGGCGAGCGTGCTGACTTCCTGCGCCGCGGCCACCATCCGGGCGCAGGCGGCGTGCACTGCCTGTCCGAGCTCAGTCAGGGTGAAGGCGCGCGTGGTCCGTTGCAGCAGGCTCCCGCCAATGGCCGCTTCCAGCCGCGTCACATGGCGGCTGACGGCGGAGGGGGTCATGCCAAGCTCGCGGGCGGCGGCGGAGAAACTGCCGCATTCCACCACCCGGGCGAATACGGCCATGGCGTTGAGTTGCGCGACCGGCATGGGCTGGCTCTCGCATTTGTGATCAGAGATCAAATAGTAATTGCTTATTGGGTGGATTGTTGACCTGACTGCACGATGGAACAATGACGTCCAAGCGTACGAAGCTCCGTAGGAGACATCCATGAATATCGATCGATCTGGCGCCGCCGTGGCCTCCCCGGCCGCCACCCCGGCCTCGCCGCAGGCCACGGAACCCGCCCGGCGGGGCGGCGCCTGGCGCATGGTGGCCGCCATGGCCCTGTCGGGCACCATCGGCTGGTTCGTGGTGACCAGCGGGCAGTCGCCGCTGGACGTGGTGTTTTTCCGCTGCATCTTCGGCGGCGCCGCGCTGCTGGGCACGCTCGCCCTGCGGCGCGGCTGGCAGCCCATGCGCGCCCGCGACTGGGGCTGGCTGGCGCTGGGCGGCGTTACGCTGATCCTCAACTGGCTGGCCTTGTTCTCCGCCTATTCGTACAGCGGCATCTCGGTGTCCACGGTTGTCTATCACACCCAGCCCTTCTTCCTGCTGCTGCTGGCGGCGCTGTTCCAGCGTGAGGCCATCGCGCCCGGGCGGCTTGCCTGGCTGGTGCTGGCCTTCGGCGGCGTGGTGCTGATTACCGGGCTGGAGCACGGCGGCGCCACCGGCGGCATGCTGGCCGGGGTCGGGCTGGCGATGCTGGCGGCGCTGCTGTACGCCATCACCACCATGGCCACGCGCCGCCTCAGGGGGATTCCGGCAGGGCAGATCGCGGGCCTGCAGATGGCGATGGGGGTGGTCATGCTGTTCCCCCTCGCGCATCCGGCGGTCGAGACGTTCGGCGGGCGGACCTGGGGGGCATTGCTGGCGCTAGGCCTCGTGCATACCGGCGTGATGTACACGCTGCTGTATGGCGCCTTCCAGCGCCTCAACGTGCTGTCGATCGCCACGCTCTCGTTTGTCTATCCGCTGGTGGCCATCGTGATTGACGTGCTGGTGTTCGGGGTGGTGCTCACGCCGCTGCAGCTCGCTGGCATGGCGCTGATCCTGCTGGCGGTGATCGGCAACCAGCTCGGCTGGAATCCGCTGCGGCGGGCGCGGGCGGGAGGCTGACCCGGCGGCGGATTGGAGGGGGCGCCCGGTTGACGCGGTGCCAGCGCCGGTCCGCCGTTTGCAGTATTATCGAACGATCGTACTTTTTTGGTCCACAACATGTCCGCCACGCCAGCCAGCCAGACCGTCCATTCCTTCGACCACGCAATCGCGCTGGAGCCGGCGGGAGGCAACCTTTTCCACGGCCGCACCACGCCGGCCTACTGGAACATGATCGGCCCCTTCGGCGGCATCACGGCGGCCACCTTGCTGCAAGCCGTGCTGCAGCATCCCGAGCGGCTGGGCGATCCGTCAGCGCTGACCGTCAACTTTGCCGGCCCGATCGTCGAAGGGCCGTTCGTGATCGAAGCGCGTCCGGTGCGCACCAACCGCAACACCCAGCACTGGACCATCGAGCTGCGCCAGGGCGATGAAGTGGCGACCACGGCCACCGCCTTCTTCGCCGTGCGCCGCGAGACCTGGAATTGCGGCGAGGCCGCGTTCCCGCAGGTGCCGCCGGCCAGCGATGTCGCCCCGATGGCCGGTTTCGCACCGGTGCGCTGGCTGGACGCGTATGAGTTGCGGCCGGTGCGCGGCGCCAAGCCGAATGTCGAGGCCGGCACCGAGAACCCGGACAGCGTGACCCAGTTCTGGCTGCGCGATGCGCCCGCGCGCACGCCGGACTTCGCCGCGATGGCGGCATGGTGCGACACCTTCTACCCGCGCATCTTCCTCAAGCGCGCCGGTTTCGTGCCGGCCGGCACGGTATCGCTGACCACGTATTTCCATGCCGATGCCCCGACCCTGGCCGCGCTGGGCAACAGCCACGTGCTGGGCAGCGCCCAGGCGCAGGTGTTCCGCCAGGGCTTCTTCGACCAGAGCGCGCAGATCTGGAGCCCGCAGGGAGAACTGCTCGCGACCTCGCACCAGATCGTCTACTACAAGCAGTAAGCGAGTCAGCGTTCGCGCTGCCGGGTGTGGGGGGCTAGGCCGCGGCGCGGGCCCTGGCTTCGTAGCGATGCACGGTGTTGCGCATCGCCCATAGCAGCACCACGCCGGGCACCGCCGCCACCACGGTGCTCAGGTAAAACGCCGGCCAGCCAAAAGCCTCCACCAGGTAGCCCGAGCTGGGGCCAACATAGACGCGCCCGACCGAGGCCAGCGCCGAGAGCAGCGCGTACTGGGTGGCCGAGAACGAGCGGTTGCACAGCGTCATCAGCAGCGCCACGAAGGCCGCCGTGCCCATGCCGCCACAGAGGTTCTCCACTGCGATGGTGGCGCCCATGGTCCACAGGTGCGGCGGCGTCACCGCCAGGATCCAGTAGCCGAGGTTGGACACCCCCTGCAAGATGCCGAACAGCATCAGCGAGCGGTACAGGCCCAGGCGCACCATCAGCGTGCCGCCGAACAGCGCGCCCACAATGGTGGCGGCCAGCCCTAGCGTCTTGTTGACCAGGCCGACTTCACCGGCCGAAAAGCCCACGCCGCGGATCAGGAAGGTGGTGGACAGGCTGCCGGCAAACGCATCGCCCAGCTTGTAGAGCACGATCAGCAGCAGCAGCCACCAGGCGCCCGGGCGCGAGAAGAAGTCGCGCAGCGGGCCCAGGATGGCTTCCTCCATGGAGCGCGGCGTGCGCGCTGGCGATTCCGCCTCGGGCGCCCACAGCAGGCTGACGATGCCGATGCCCATCAACCCCGCCATCAGCAGGTACATCTGCTGCCAGCCCATCACGCGGTCGGCCAGCCACAGTGCCAGCCCGCCCGATACCAGCATCGCCAGCCGGTAGCCCAGCACCTTGACCGCCGCTCCCACGCCACGCTCCGGCGCGCGCAGCACGTCTGTGCTGTAGGCGTCGAACACGATGTCCTGCGAGGCGGACAAGAAGGCCACCAGCGTGGCCAGCGCCGCCAGTGTCCACAGCGCCTCGTGCGGCGGGCAGAAGGCCATGCCCGCGATGCCCAGCACCAGGCCGATCTGGGTCACCAGCAGCCAGCCGAGGCGCCGGCCAAGCAGCGGCGGCGTATAGCGGTCCATCAGCGGGGCCCACAGGAACTTGAAGATGTAGGCCTGGCCCACCAGCGAGAAGAAGCCGATGGTCTTGATATCCAGCCCTTCCACCGTCATCCAGGCCTGCAACGTGCCGGAGGTGAGTGCCAGCGGCAGCCCGGACGCGAAGCCCAGCGTGAGCATGGCGCCGATGCGGCGATTGCGGAAAATGTCGAGATAGGCTTGAAAGGTCATGAATCAGGATGGCAAGCGGGGCGATCGGGGCAATCGGGGCAATCAGGCTGGGCAAGGCGCCGTGTATTATTGCATTACCGTCAGCGCCGCCCCGATGCGCGGGGTGCGCCGGGCCCGGGCCCGGACCCGGACCTGGCTCGCATCCTGGCCGCATCAACTCTTGCTCACCCTGCTTGCCGAAAACCGCATCCAAGGAATCGTCCATGTCCGATCGCCAGCGTTGTCAGTACCGCCACCAGCGGGCCGGGATTGCGTTGCCACGTCGACTGGCCGCGCTGGCGCTGGCGGCCAGCGCCGCGCTGAGCATGAACGCGGTCCAGGCCCAGGGCCAGGCCCAGCCGCAGGACGCTGAAGATGGCATCCGCGTGCAACGCGGCGGCGCGTCCATCCGCCAGATCGTGCCGGTCGAGGTCATCGAGCAGCAGGCCTCGCAGGAGTATGAGCAACTCAAGGAGGAGGCGCAGGCCAAGAAGACCCTGGCCGGCGACAACAACCCGCAACTGGTGCGCCTGCGCGCCATCGCCAAGCGCATCCTGCCGCAGACCCCGCGCTGGAACGAGCGCGCGAAGCAATGGAAGTGGGAAGTCAACCTGATCAACTCCAAGCAGGTCAATGCGTTCTGCATGCCCGGCGGCAAGATCGCTTTCTACTCCGGCCTGCTCGATCAGCTCAAGCTGACCGATGACGAAGTTGCCATGGTGATGGGGCACGAAATCGCCCACGCGCTGCAGGAGCATGCGCGCGAGCGGGCGGCCAAGTCCGAGATCACCAACCTGGGCGCCAACGTGATCTCGCAGTTGTTCGGCTTCGGCAATCTCGGCAATATGGCCCTGGGCACCGGAGCGCAGCTGCTCACGCTGCGGTTCTCGCGCTCGGACGAGACCGAGGCCGACCTGGTCGGCATGGACATCGCCGCGCGTGCTGGCTACGACCCGCGCGCCGCCGTGTCGCTGTGGCAAAAGATGGGGGCGGTCTCGCAATCGTCGGCGCAGTCGGGCTCGGAGTTCCTCTCCACCCATCCGTCGGGCCGCACCCGCATCGCTGAGCTGGAGAAGCACCTGCCCGAGGTGTTGCCGCTTTACGCGCGCGCGATCGATTCCAGCGTCGGCCAGTTGCCGTCCTATCGGGCCAATATGGCCAACCTGAGCGGCGCGCCGGTCGACAGCGGCGACGACGACCGGCAAAAGCCACTAAAAAAGTAAAGACGCCCGAGAGGCGCTCTTTATGGCGGATCCTGTACGATAAAACCATCGAACCGGGGCAATGAGGAGAAGACCATGAAGCGTTGTGTGCGATTCAGCCTGATGGCCGGCGCGTTGCTGGCAGGCGGCGGCGCGCAGGCGGCCGACCAGCTGCTGAGCATGCCGATCGACAAGGCGCTGGCGACACCGGGGGCCAAGGAGCGCGTGGACCCGTCGATCAGGCTGCTGTTCGGTTTCAACAAGCTGCCGGGCGCGCAGGACGGCCAGTCTTTCAAGACGGTCAAGCGCATGCGCCGGCCTATCGACAACAGCCGTTCCACCGGTGGCCCGCCGCCGCCGGGCGACGAGGAACTGTGTGCCACCATCTTCATCCAGGCGGTGCAGGAACTGCAGCAGCGCGCGACCAAGGAAGGCGGCAACGCCGTGGTCGATATCCGCAGCAACTGGAAGGACGACGAGACCGCCAGCGACAGCACCTACGTCTGCGCCAAGGGCAGCGCCTACCTCGGCGTCGCGCTCAAGGGCATCGTGGTCAAGGCCGGGATCTGACCGAAGGGATTTCCCGGGGGCGAAAAAAAGCCGGCGAAACCATCGCCGGCTTTTTTTCATGCGCGCGGCTGGTGCCGCGGCATTAGCGCTTGAGCGGATCAGGCGCTCAGGCCAGTCGCCTCGTCCGCGCCGACATGCACGTTCATGCATTGCACCGCAGCGCCGGCAGCGCCCTTGCCCAGGTTGTCCAGGCGCGCCATCAGCACGATGCGCTCGGCCGAGCCGAACACGAACAGGTCCACGCGGTTGGTGTCGTTGCTGGCCTGCACGTCGAAGAAGCCGCCGTCCAGGTTGGCCTCGTCGCCCACCGGCATCACGCGCACGAACTGCTCGCCTTCGTAGTGCTTGCGGTACAGATCGGCGATCTGTTCCGGCGTGACCTTGCGCGCCAGGCGATCCGGGTACACCGGCACCGTCACGGCCAGGCCCTTGAGGAAGTTGCCGACGATCGGGTTGAAGATCGGCGCCTGCGCCAGGCCGGCCTGCACGCGCATCTCGGGCAGGTGCTTGTGCGCGAGGCCAAGCGAGTAGGGGCGCGGGCTGTCCAGCTTCGGGTTACCGCCGGCTTCGAACTCGGCAATCATCTGCTTGCCGCCGCCGCTATAGCCGGTCAGCGAGAACGCGGAGACCGGGTAGTCGGCCTGCATCACGCCGGCTTCCACCAGCGGGCGCACCGCCATCAGGAAGGCGCTGGCGTGGCAGCCCGGCACCGCGATGCGCTTGCTGGTGCGGATCTTCTCGCGCTGGCCGCGCGTGAGTTCCGGCAAGCCGTAGGCCCAGCTGTCCGTGGTGCGGAACGCCGTGCTGGCGTCGATCACGCAGGTATTGGGGTTGGTCACCAGCGCCACGGCCTCGCGGGAGGCAACGTCGGGCAGGCACAGGAAAGCGACGTCGGCAGCATTCAGAAAGCGTGCTCGTTCGGCCGGGTCCTTGCGCTTGTCATCGGCGATACGCAGCAGCTCCACATCGGAACGGCCGGAGAGATAGTCGAGCAACCGGAGACCGGTGGTGCCTTCCTGACCATCTACGAACACTTTGAAAACCATGGCGGACTCACTCGGAAATACGAAAGGTCCCATGCCGGAATCGGATGGGAAGCAGCATTGTAACTACGTTGGGGGGAACTGGTGCAGGACAAGCGCGATGTGCCCCGACGTGCCCCGACGTATCCGATATGGACAAGGGCGAAACGGGCATCGTTCCCGCGGTCTCGGCGCTGCTGGAAGTGCTGGAAGAGGTGCGCACGGCGTAGCCGGTGCGCCCTCGGCCGTACCGGCTACAGCGGGAAGTCGTAGTCGATCGACAGTGGCGCGTGATCGCTGAACTTCTCGTCCTTGTAGATCGACGTGGCTCGCGCGGTCTCGGCGATCTTCGTCGTGGCCAGATGGTAATCGATGCGCCACCCGACGTTCTTCGCATAGGCCTGGCCGCGGTTGCTCCACCAGGTGTACTGCTCGGGGCGCGGGTCCAGCTTGCGGAACACGTCCACATAGCCGTGCACGTCGAACAGCTCGCCGATCCAGCCGCGCTCCTCCGGCAGGAAGCCTGAGTTCTTCAGGTTACCCTTCCAGTTCTTGATGTCGATTTCCTTGTGGGCGATGTTGACGTCGCCGCACAGCACGATCTCGCGCCCGCTGGCCTTGAGCTGCAGCAGGTGGGGCAGGAAGGCTTCCATGAAGCGGAACTTCGCCTGCTGGCGCTCTTCCCCGCTGGAGCCGGAGGGCACATAGACCGAGATCACGGCAAGGTGCGGATACTGCACCTCGACATAACGGCCTTCGTTATCGAACTCGTCGACGCCGAAACCGGTGATCACCCGCTCCGGCTTGTGGCGCGTGTAAAGGCCGACACCGCTATAGCCTTTTTTCTCCGCATAATGGAAGTAGCCGTGGTAGCCGTGTGGCGCCAGGAACGCTTCCGTCATGTCGGCAGCCTGCGCCTTGAGCTCCTGGACGCAGACCATGTCGGCGTCCTGCTTGCCCATCCATTCGAAAAAGCCTTTCTTGGCCGCGGAGCGGATGCCGTTGAGGTTGGCGCTGATAATCCGTAACATCTCGGGAAATTTTGAAATCAGAGAGAAAAGATGACGCAGCAGACGACGCCGCAGCCCGGCGCTGGCGACCTGAGCCAGACCTTCATCCGCTTCGCGCTCGACGCTGGCGTACTGTCCTTCGGCGAATTCGTGACCAAAGCGGGCCGCAAGTCGCCGTACTTCTTCAATGCAGGCCTGTTCAACCAGGGTGCGATGCTGGGCCAGGTGGCGCAATTCTATGCGAAAACCCTGCTGGCATCCGGATTGGAGTTCGACGTGCTGTTCGGGCCGGCCTACAAAGGCATCACGCTGGCGTCCGCCACCGCGGTGGCGCTGGCCGGGCTTGGACGTGACGTCGGCTTCGCCTACAACCGCAAGGAAGCCAAGGACCACGGCGAGGGCGGCACGCTGGTGGGCGCCAAGCTGCAGGGCAAGGTCGTGATCATCGACGACGTGATCTCGGCCGGCACCTCGGTGCGCGAGTCGATGGCGATGATCCGCGCGGCTGGCGCGGAGCCGGCCGCAGTGCTGATCGCGCTCGACCGCATGGAAAAAAGTGGCACCGCCGACCAGGTCGGGACGCATTCTGCAGTGCAGGATGTGCAGCGCGAATATGGCGTGCCGGTGATCTCCATCGCCAGCCTGAAGGACCTGCTTGCTTACCTGGACGCATCGCAGGATCCCGCGCTGGGCGGCTCGCGCGAGGCAGTGGCTGCCTATCGGCAGCGCTACGGCGTATAGTCTGGAATCTGTTGCCTGCCGCTTGCAACGCTTTGTCGCAATGCAGCAGATAACAGGGAACCGCGCAGGAAAATCGCCGGTCTGACTGATCTCGCTGGCCGGCCCCCGGATACCCGGGGCCGCCAGCGATTCGCCTTGCCGCCCGGCAAGGCGGCGCAGCATCTCTTCAGGAGGTTGGCTGGCGATGGACATCAAGACGATCCGCGAGCAGGCATTCGCCATGCCGCTCACCAATCCGGCCTATCCGATGGGGCCGTACCGCTTCATCCATCGCGAATTCTTCATCATCTCCTACCGTACGGATCCCGAGCTGTTGCGCGCGGTGGTGCCGGAACCCCTCGAGATCGCCGACGCGGTGGTCAACTACGAATTCATCCGCATGCCAGACTCCACCGGGTTTGGCGATTACACCGAATCGGGCCAGGTGATTCCCGTCACCTACCAGGGCAAGCCCGGCAACTACACCCACGCGATGTACCTCGACGACCATCCGCCACTGGCGGGCGGGCGCGAGCTATGGGGCTTTCCGAAGAAGCTGGCCAGCCCCACGCTGGCGGTTCACACCGATACGCTGGTCGGCACGCTCGACTATGGCCCGGTGCGCGTCGCCACCGGCACGATGGGCTACAAGCACCGCGAGCTCGACAAGGACGCGCTGGGCCTGGCGCTGGCGAGCACGCCCAACTACCTGCTCAAGATCATTCCGCACGTGGACGGCTCCGCTCGCATCTGCGAGCTGGTCTGCTACTTCCTGAAAGACGTGCAGATGAAAGGCGCCTGGACCGGGCCGGCGGCGCTGTCGCTGTCGCCCCATGCGCTCGCGCCGGTGGCTGGCCTTCCGGTGCTGGAAGTCCTCGGCGCCAAGCATTACGTTGCCGACCTCACCCTGGGGCTGGGCGAGGTGGTGTTCGACTACCTGGCCTGAGCGGCCACGCATCCAACGATTTTCAACGGTTTCCATCGGTTTCCATCGGTCCCGGCCCATCCGGCCGGCCCGGCTAACCTGAATCATCCAGACAGGAGAAACGTCCATGAAGCTCCAAGGAAAATCCGCCATCGTGACCGGCGCTGCCAGCGGCATCGGCCGCGCCATTGCTGAGCTGCTGGCCAAGGAAGGCGCTGCGGTCGCCATCGCCGACCTGAATCTCGAGGCTGCGCAGAAGGCCGCCGCCGATATCGAAGCTGCCGGCGGGCGCGCCATCGCCGTGGCGATGGACGTGACCAACGAGGACGCGGTCAACAGCGCTACCGAGGAGGTGGCCAAGGCGTTTGGCGGCATCGACATCCTGATCTCCAACGCCGGCATCCAGATCGTCAACCCGATCCAGAACTACGCCTTCTCCGACTGGAAGAAGATGCAGGCCATCCACGTCGATGGCGCCTTTCTCACCACCAAGGCCGCGCTCCAGCATATGTACAAGGACAAGCGCGGCGGCACCGTGATCTACATGGGCTCGGTGCATTCGCACGAGGCCTCGCCACTGAAGTCCGCATACGTTGCCGCCAAGCATGCGCTGCTTGGCCTGGCGCGCGTGCTGGCCAAGGAAGGGGCGGAGTACAACGTGCGCTCGCACGTGATCTGTCCGGGTTTCGTGCGCACGCCGCTGGTCGACAAGCAGATTCCGGAACAAGCCAAGGAGCTTGGCATCAGCGAAGAAGAGGTGATTCGCCGCGTCATGCTCGGCGGCACCGTGGACGGCGTCTTCACCACCGTGGACGACGTGGCGCAGACCGCGCTGTTCCTGTGCGCCTTCCCGTCGGCGGCGCTGACCGGGCAGTCCTTTATCGTCAGCCACGGCTGGTACATGCAGTAAGCGGCAAAAAAGCGGCCGGGTGGCGGTACCGCCGCCCGGCCGGCATGGCCGCATGCAAGGTCGGAAAGCAACGTCATCAAGGAGGGGTCGTGGCAGGTGGACGTCGGCAGAAGCTGGATAAAGTGGCACAGGAAAATACAGCGGCACAGAAAAAGGGCACGCCGAAGCAGGCTGTAAAAAGCGCCGCGGCGGCCGTGGTCGCGAACCCGGCGGCGCCCACGCTCAAACGCGAGGCGCTAAAGCCCGAAGCGCTACGAGAGCCGGAGCCCAACCTCCTGCCTCCCGGCGGCTGCGCGCCGCCGGACCTCGCGCCCGAGGGCGCCGGCCGCAGGCGGCCGGTTCACCATGAATACACGGTCAGGGCGTTGGTACTGCAGGGCGGTGGCGCGCTCGGCTCGTATCAGGCGGGCGTGTACCAGGGGCTGGCCGAGGCGGGCATCCAGCCTAACTGGGTGGCCGGGATTTCAATCGGCGCGCTGAACGCAGCGGTGATCGCGGGCAATGCGCCCGAGCGCAGGGTCGAGCAGTTGCGTGCCTTCTGGGACTACATCTGCCAGCAGCCCTGGCTGCCCAGCCTGCTGCCCTACGAGGTGGCAGCACAGGGCGCCGCGCACTGGCCTGATCCGCTGCGCATCTGGTTCGATGGCATCGAGGCCGCGCGTGCCATCTTCGAGGGCCAGCGGGGCTTCTTCCAGCCGCGTCCGTGGTCCAGCCTGGTGGAGCGCCAGTGCGGGCCCGCCAATGCCAGCTATTACGATACAAGCCCGCTCAAGGCCACGCTGGAGCGCTTTGCCGATTTTGACCGCATCAACTCGCACCATAACGAGATGCGCGTGTCGGTGGGCGCGGTGAATGTGCGGACCGGCAATTTCGCCTATTTCGACAACACCCGGCGCAAACTGCATGCCGAGCATTTCATGGCCTCCGGCGCATTGCCGCCCGGCTTTCCCGCGGTGGAGATCGATGGCGAGTTCTATTGGGATGGCGGCCTGGTGTCCAACACGCCGCTGTCTGAAGTGCTGACGGCCCAGCCCCGGCGCGACGCGCTGATCTTCCAGGTGGACTTGTGGAGCGCGCGGGGCAAGCTGCCGCACAACCTGCTGGACGTGGCCGAGCGGCAGAAAGACATCCAGTACTCCAGCCGCACGCGCACCATCACGGATTACATGAGCGAGCAGCAGAACTACCGGCGCATGCTGAGCGAAGTGATGGCGCTGGTGCCGCAGGGGCAGCGTAACAACGACTGGTACCGCAAGGCGGCGGAGTACGCATGCGATGCGCGCCGCAACGTGATCCAGCTGATCTACCGCGACAAGACGTTTGAAGGCAACGCCAAGGATTATCAGTTTGGCTTGCTGACGATGAACGAGCACTGGACCAGCGGGCTGGACGACATCCGGGAAACGCTGAAACATCCGGAGTGGCTGGCCATGCCGACGCACGAGAAGCCGTTTGTCACGCACGACATCCATCGCGGCAACGGGCATGCCTGACTCAACGCGAAGGGGCTGGCCTGGTCCCTTCGCGTCGCCCTGGTGCCTCAGACCACCTTCAGCTTCGCCAATGCCGGTTTTCCCGGCGGATACGCCGGCTTCAATTTCTCGAACACCGCCATCAGGATCTCCGCCACCATCAGGTTCCGGTGCGACTTCGAATTCGCGGGCACGATATACCACGGCGCTTCCGGCGTGCTGGTCGCGGCAACGGCGGCCTCATAGGCCGTCTCGTAGTTTTTCCAGTACTGCCGCTCTTCCAGATCCTTCGGGTCGAACTTCCAATGCTTCTGCGGATCCGCCAGCCGCGCTTCCAGCCGGGCCTTCTGCTCGTCCTTGGAAATATGCAGGAAGCACTTGACGATGGTGGTGCCGGTTTCCAGCAGCATCGTCTCGAATGCCCGTAGCTGCTTGTAGCGGCGCTCGCATTCGGCTTCGTCGATCCACTCGTGCACGCGCGTGATCAGCACGTCTTCGTAGTGGCTGCGGTTGAAGACCACGATCTCGCCGGCGCGCGGTACCTGGGCATGGATGCGCCACAGGTAGTCGTGCGCGAGTTCTTCGGCGGTGGGGGATTTGAAGCTGACGACGCGGATGCCGAGCGGGTCGAAGCTGCGAAAGACGCCGCGCACGGTGCCATCCTTGCCGCTGGTGTCCATGCCTTGCAGCACGATCAGCAGCTTGCGCTGGTGCTCGGCATAGAAGATGTCCTGCTGCGCGTCGAGCTGGGTGCTCAGTTCGATGAGGCGGGCCTGGTCGGCGGCCTTGTCGCCGCTGGAGAACGGCTTGGCCTCGGGGTTGAAGTCGGCCAGGCTGAAGTTCTTGCCCGAGGTGATGCGGAAATCGGCGAGCGACATTGGCACTCCATAGAGGGCGCGGCCGTGGCTGGCCGCAAGCCCCTATGGTCAGGCAGGCAGCCGGTCCAGGTCAATGCTGCCTTCGAACACCGTGGTCGCAGGGCCGGTCATGCGTACCGGCTCGCCTTCGCCGTCCCAGGCAATCGTCAGGTCGCCGCCATGGGTGTGCACCAGCACCGGCGAGTCCAGCAGGCCGCGGCGAATGCCGGCGACGACCGCCGCGCATGCGCCCGTGCCGCAGGCCAGGGTTTCGCCGGCCCCGCGCTCGAACACGCGCAGGCGGATCGTGTGGCGCTCCACCACCTGCATGAAGCCGGCGTTGACGCGGTTGGGGAAGCTCGCGTGGTGCTCGATGATGGGGCCGTCCTGCAGCACCGGGAACGCCTCGGTGTTGTCCACCACCTGCACCGCGTGGGGGTTGCCCATCGAGACTGCCGAAACCCACCCGGTGCGGCCGTTTACTTCCAGTCCGTACAGCGTATCGCGGCCTTCGGCCTTGGTCGGCAGGCCTTCGGGACGGAACGGCACGCGGGCGGGTTCTAGTTCCGGCGCACCCATGTCGACCGTGACCTGGCCGTCGTCCTGCAGCGTCAAGGTGATCACGCCGTTCATCACCTGCACGCGCACCGAGCGCTTGTCAGTCAGGCCGTGGTCGGTGACGAAGCGCACGAAGCAGCGCGCGCCATTGCCGCAGTGCTCCACCTCGCCGCCGTCGGCGTTGAAGATGCGGTAGCGAAAGTCGACGTCGTCCCGGGTGGGTTTCTCGACCACCAGGATCTGGTCGGCGCCCACGCCGAAATGCCGGCTGGCGAGCGCGCGCCACTGGGCCGGGCTCAGGTTCAGGGTCTGGTGGATGCCGTCAAGCACGACGAAGTCGTTGCCGGCGCCGTGCATCTTGGTGAACTGGAGTTTCATAGTGCGATTGTAGTCGGGCCGTCCGGCGCTTGCTGGCGGCGTGTCGAGGGTGGCGCGGGCTGCATGTTTGCCTGGCGATGCCGCCGCCGCGCCCACGTGGTCAGTAGTTTTCGCGCTCGCCGTCGGGGCGGTGCTTGAAGCGCTTGTGCACCCAGTAATACTCAGTCACGCGGGGGCGGATGCAGTCTTCGAAGAAGGCATTCATGCGCCGGGTGTCTTCGGTCACGCTGTCGCCGGGGTAGTTTTCCCAAGCCGGCAGGATACGCAGCACGTAGCCCCGGTAGTCGGGCAGCATTTCGGTATAGATCGGCACAACCTTGGCCCCCGTCAGCCGCGCCAGGCGTGAAACCGAGGTCAGGGTCAGGGCCTCCACGCCAAAGAACGGGATGTACTCCGAGTCGCGCTCGCCGAAGTCCATGTCGGCGATCAGCTGCAGGGCCTCGCCCTTGCGCAGGCAGCGGATGATGTCGCGCGCGCTGTCGTTGCGGGCGATCATCTTGGCGCCGAAGCGGCCGCGCGCGTGCTTGAGGAACCCGTCGAACAGGTCGTTCTTCTGCTTGGTGTAGAGCGACGCGCCGGAGCGTTTGACGTGCTCGCGCAGGTGGATGGTGAGGCGGATCGCGCCAGCTTCGACGCCGGAGAGATGCAGCGTGACGAGGATGTGGGGCGTGCCGTCCAGCGCCACCAGGTTGGCCTGGTCGTCGATCTGGACCCAGCGGCGCATCTGCGCCTCGCTGCCGGTCCAGAAGATGCCGCGCTCGGCAAAGCTGCGAAAGACGGTGCGGAAGGTCTGCCGCGAGAGCGTTTCGATCTCGGCGTCGGTCCGCTCGGGAAAGCACAGGCGCAGGTTGGTCTGCACCACGCGGCGCCGGCTGCTGGGAATGAGATAGAGCAGGCTGCCCAGGCCTTCGCCGAAGCGTGCCACGAGCGGATAGGGAAGCTTGCCCAGCACGGTCAGGAGGCCGATGCCAAGCCAGGTCAAAATACGGCTCATCGTTGGTCGTTGGAGAGAGAGTCGGGTGCCGGTGCCGGCACGTCCAGGGGGTTGCGCGAGGCATTGGCGGCGGGCGCGCGAGGTGGCTCCGCGGGCGGCAGCTCAGCGCCGCCCGGACGCTTGTAGCGGTTGTAGCCCCACAGGTACTGCGTCGGGCATGCCTTCACCAGCTTCTCGACGGCCGCGTTGATCACCGCGACGGCTTCGGCCTGGTCATCGGGCAGCGGGTCTTTGATGATCTGCATATGGCCGAGGTAGCCGGCGCCACGCGGCAGGCGCTCTGCAAAAATCACCGCGATAGGCGCGCCCGTGAGTTGCTGCAGGCGCTGCACCAGCGTCATGGTGTAGGCCGGCTTGCCGAAGAACGGCGCCCAGGCGCCTTCGCCGCCGGTTGGGACCTGATCGGGCAGGATGCCGATGGCCTCGCCCCGCTTGAGTGCCTTGACCAGCATGCGCACGCCGCGCGGCTGCGCTGGTGCCATGGCCAGGTTAGGGCGCGTGCGCATCTTGACGATCCAGTCGCGCAGCCAGGCCTGGTGCGGCGGCTTGTACAAGGCCGTGACCGGATGCCGCAGGGCAAATGCCTGTGGAAGCACTTCGAAGCAGCCAAGGTGCGGCACCAGGATGATCAGCCCGCGGCCCTGTGCCATCAGCTTGTCGAGTTCCGGCCAGAGCCGGTCGGCAAAGCCGTACATGCGCGCCTCGGGATTGCGCCGGCTCCAGAAATAGGGCATTTCCAGGATCATGCGGCCCGTCGAGCGGGCCGCCTGCGCCACCATCGCGTCGCTGGCGTCGGGGTAGGCATGGCGAAGGTTTTCCCTTAGCCGCGTGCCATAACGTCCTGGCAGGCGTGCCGCCAGCAATCCGAGCGCACCGCCAATGGCGTGCAGCCAAGAGAGCGGCAAGCGGGAAATCAGCCAGAACAGGAAGGTCATCGAATTGCGATAGCGGCCCGGCGGGCCGGGTAGGTCATTAATGTTTTGCCGGGCGCTGCCGTTAGTGGGCAATCAAAATGAATCTGGTGTTGTTACGGGCCCACCGTACGGCTTGCATTGCCTGCGGGCTCGCGCCAGGCCGGAGCCGCGTCGCCGATTGGGTGGCGCGGCCTGGCCGCGACAGCAATCCGGTATTTGGCAGGTGTGCCAGATAACCGGGGTGCTGCAGCGTAGCTTGCAGGCGCGTATAATAGCGCGTATCGCCGAGTTAACTGACAACTTGCGGGGCGATACCGTTCTACCGGAACGGCATGAAAATACCGCTAAAGCGTCGCCGCCCGGGCTTAGAGGTTGGCGCGCAATAGCCAAACCTGGAGAAAAGTTCGTGGCAAACGACTTCTTGTTCACTTCGGAATCCGTCTCCGAAGGCCATCCCGATAAGGTCGCCGACCAAATTTCCGACGCTGTCCTCGATGCCATCCTGGCCCAGGACAAGTACGCGCGCGTGGCCGCTGAAACGCTGTGCAACACCGGCCTGGTTGTCCTGGCCGGGGAAATCACCACGACTGCCAACGTCGACTACATCCAAGTTGCGCGCGACACCATCAAGCGCATCGGCTACGACAACACCGAATACGGCATCGACTACAAGGGCTGTGCAGTGCTGGTCGCTTACGACAAGCAATCGCCCGACATCGCCCAGGGCGTGGACCGCGCCTCCGACGACTACCTGAACCAGGGCGCCGGCGACCAAGGCCTGATGTTTGGCTACGCCTGCGATGAAACGCCGGAGCTGATGCCTTTCCCGATCTACTATTCGCACCGCCTGGTCGAGCGCCAGTCGCAACTGCGCCGCGATGGCCGCCTGCCCTGGCTGCGTCCGGACGCCAAGTCGCAGGTGACCGTGCGTTACGTTGACGGCCGCCCGCACAGCGTGGATACCGTGGTGCTGTCGACCCAGCATTCGCCGGATATCACCCAGGCGCAGATCCGCGAAGCCGTGATCGAGGAAATCATCAAGCCGGTGCTGCCGGCCGAGATGCTCAAGGACACCAAGTACCTGGTGAACCCGACCGGCCGCTTCGTCATCGGCGGCCCGCAAGGCGATTGCGGCCTGACCGGCCGCAAGATCATCGTCGATACCTATGGCGGCGCTTCGCCCCACGGTGGCGGTGCATTCTCTGGCAAGGATCCGTCCAAGGTCGACCGCTCGGCAGCCTATGCTGCCCGCTACGTCGCCAAGAACGTGGTTGCCGCCGGCCTGGCGCGCCAGTGCCAGGTGCAGGTCAGCTACGCCATCGGCGTGGCACGCCCGATCAATGTGACGGTGTACACCGAAGGCACGGGCAAGATCTCCGACGAGGCGATCGCCGCGCTGGTGCAAGACCACTTCGACCTGCGCCCGAAGGGCATCGTGCAGATGCTTGACCTGCTGCGCCCGATCTACGAGAAGACCGCTGCCTACGGCCACTTTGGCCGCGAAGAGCCGGAATTCTCGTGGGAAGCAACCGACAAGGTCGCGCTGCTGCGCGCGGCTGCCGGCCTGTAAGGCTGCCGCGAACCTCGCATCGGAGAAGCACCGCCCAACACCGCCTTCGGGCGGTGTTTTTTTTCGCGCTCGCGGTGGCATTCCTGGCTTGCCACGGCCTTGTCCTGGATCAAGCGGGGCAAGGCAGGGCGTGGCGCGCCATGGCCGCGAGGGTAGAATCGCGGGATGGCAAGGCGGCCCGGCGAGTGGCGCTTTGTTCGCCTGCCGCGGTGCGCGCATGCGCGCCCAAGACCGCCGGAGCCCGCATACCGAGGATGCCCAATGTCACTTGATTCGACCCTTACCCCTTCCACGCCCACCCCCGCCACTGCGCCCGGGGCGGCCGCGCCCGCGTTCAACCTGATCCGGCCCCAGCCCTATACCGAGTGGGCTCCGCAGCTCGATGCCGGCACCAAGGCAGGGTTGCGCCGCGAACTGGAGCAGGGCGCCGTGCTGTTCTTCCCCCAGCTGCGCTTCCAGTTCGAGCCTGGCGAGGCGCGTTTCCTGGACAGCCGCTGGTCGGACGGCAAGTCAAAGAACATCAACCTGCGCGCCAACGACCAGGCCGTGCGCGGTGCGACGGGCGGCGAGCAGGACCTGAAAGACCTGTACGTGCTGATTCGCCGCTATGCCGAGTACAGCGAGAAGCTGGTGCTCAGCCTGTTCCCTGAATATGGCCCGCATATGGTGCGCGCCGGCACCTCCCTGCGCCCGAGCGAGATCGCCGGGCGGCCGGTGAGCTGGCGCAAGGACGACACGCGGCTGCATGTGGATTCCTTCCCGTCCAACCCGATGCTGGGCCAGCGGCTGCTGCGCGTGTTCCACAACATTGACCCGCAGGCGCCGCGCGTGTGGCGGGTGGGCGAGCCGTTTGGCGATTTCGCCAAGCGTTTCGTGCCGAAGACCAAGGGCATGTGGCCGGGGCAGGCGCGGGTGATGGAGATGCTGCACATCACCAAGCGCCGGCGCTCGGAGTACGACCATCGGATGCTGCAGCTGCACGATCTCGCGAAAGCCGACCTGGAGTATCAGGCCAATGTGCCGCAGCAGGAATTTCAGTTCCCGCCCGGGTCGACCTGGATCGTATTCAGCGACCAGGTGCTGCATGCGGCTATGCGGGGCCGCGCCATGATGGAGCAGACTTACTACCTGTCGCCAAAAGCGATCTCGGACCATACGCATTCGCCCGAGGCCGTGCTGGCGAGGATGCTGGGGCGGCCAATGGTGGTGGGCTGATTGGTGGGCTGAGGTTTGGTTTGAGCTACGGGGCGGGTGGTAGTTACGCCGTCGCGCTGTACCAGACCAAGGGCTCCGCTTCCAGTGGCTCCTAGCTGATATGACTCCCCCGTGTCAATCGAGATTGGTTTGATTCAGTTTCACAGTTGCATGTTGTTCCCCAATTTCCTGGAGGGCGACGTAGCAGTAAGTCTCGACGGTGGATCACGCTGATATCCGCGGGTT
>NZ_JBFRDD010000069.1:0-38937 GCF_052113425.1 Cupriavidus sp. YAF13 | reverse complement strand
AACTCAGGGGCGTGGCCACCAAGTACTTGCCGAACTACCTGGCTTGGCAACGGCTGATGAGCTGGAACAAGGAAGGCGTTTCCGCCGACGATGTCATCGCGTCAGCTCTCGGCAAGCAGGTCATCAACGTTTAATCTGAACAGCGCCGTTTCATTTGTGTCTCGCTCCAATGGAATGAGTGGAATGAGTGGAATGTATTCGGTACACGCGCACAAAGGTGCGCGTATACCCTCTGGCACTCACGATTGCCCGGACTTAATATGGGCTTGATCGTGCTCAAGGCTGTTACTTAGTACGGACGATGTCATTGGATATAACGTTAAAAAATATAACGACTAACGGAGACATCCATGCAAGATTATCAAAGCCTTGTTTTCATGTGCGCGATTGGCTTGGTGTGCCTCTATGTCTTGCTCGGCACACTCTCCCAATCGCTCGCAATCAAATACGGCGCCCCCGCCATCGTTTCCGTTCTGATGGTGGCGTTCTCCGTCTCGCCCTGGCACGTGGTGGGGTAAACCGCAATCACCAGCGGCCGCGGAGGCCTTGATGCGCCGAGTGGCTGTTAAGTGCGCTCTAGCGGGAATCACCGCGTTGCTGGCAGCGCCCGGTGTGGCGCTTGCGCAGCCTGCCCAAGCCTTTACCACCGCCCCCGTCAACCTGCGTGCCGGACCCGCGCCGGATTACCCGGTGGTGGCGCAACTGTCCGGCGGCGTGCCGCTCACCGTGATGGGGTGCGTCAGCCAGTACACATGGTGCGACGTGGCGCTGCCTAACCTGCGTGGCTGGGTCTATGCCGGGCAGCTTGGCTATCCCTATCAGGGCGGCAGTGTTCCGGTGCTGAACTACGGCACCGTGATCGGCCTTCCCATCATCACGTTCTCCATCGGCGCCTACTGGGGTCGCTACTATCGCGGGCGGCCTTGGTACCACGACCGGGAGCGCTGGGCGCATCGTCCGCCATATGGGCCGGGACCGGGCTATCCGCCCGGACATGCGCGCCCGCCTGGTGGTTATCCGCCCGGCCGTCCGCCGGGTCATGGAGGCGGAGGCGGAGGCGGAGGCGGCCATGGTGGTGGTCACGGTGGTGGTGGCGGTCACAGTGGCGGTGGTCACGGTGGTGGTGGCCACGGCGGCCATGGTGGCCATGGTGGCCACGGCGGCCATGGTGGCCATGGTGGCCATGGTGGCCATGGTGGCCGATAGCATCGCGCCCAAACGGCCCTCGCGACGCACACTGGCAAACGGGTTCAGCCACCCTGGAAATTTTGGCCATTGCCGGGCACGCCGGTGTGGCCCAGAATTTTGCGCACCCCCTGTCCATACGGACGGCTGCCATTCATACAAGAAAACCAGGAGACCACCATGCGCGAATACGCCGAGGCCATCGCCGGCTTTTCCTATGAGGCATCGCTCTCGGAGCGCCTGAGCGGCAAGCTCGATGCCATCAACGCCTGCATCGAATGCTGCGACCGCCATGCACTGCCCGGGCGCATCGCGCTGTTCTGGGAGAGCCGCGACGGCACCAGCGAGACCTATACCTTCAGCCAGTTGCAGAAGCTCTCCGCGCAATTCGCCAACTTCCTCGCGGCGCAAGGCATCGGGCCCGGCGACCGTGTGGCAGGCTTGCTGCCGCGCACGCCGGAGCTGCTTGTCACCATCCTGGGCACCTGGCGCGCCGGCGCGGTCTACCAGCCGTTGTTCACCGCCTTTGGCCCCAAGGCCATCGAGCATCGGCTGCAGACTTCCGGCGCCCGGCTCGTGGTGACCGACGGCGCCAATCGCGGCAAGCTCGATGAGGTGGAGAACTGCCCCGTCGTACTCACCGTTGGCGGCGCCAAAGGGCGCGGCATCGCGCGCGGAGACTTCAGTTTCT
The DNA here is from genome assembly GCF_052113425.1 of Cupriavidus sp. YAF13. Classification (NCBI taxonomy): domain Bacteria; kingdom Pseudomonadati; phylum Pseudomonadota; class Betaproteobacteria; order Burkholderiales; family Burkholderiaceae; genus Cupriavidus; species Cupriavidus sp. YAF13. The sequence continues at coordinate 37,061 of NZ_JBFRDD010000069.1, read as the reverse complement.
GGGCGGAGCTTGACCGCCACCCGGCCCGGTTCGATCCGGTCATGCGCACCGGCGACGATCCGTTCCTGATGATGTTCACCTCCGGCACCACCGGCCCCGCCAAGCCGCTGCTGGTGCCGCTCAAGGCCGTGGCCGCGTTCGCGGGCTACATGCGCGACGCGGTCGACCTGCGCCCGGAGGATGCCTTCTGGAACCTCGCCGATCCTGGCTGGGCCTATGGCTTGTATTACGCGGTGACCGGGCCTCTGGCCCTGGGACACCCCACCACGTTCTACGATGGCCCGTTCAGCATCGAGAGCACATGCCGGGTGATCGACAAGTACGGCATCACCAACCTGGCCGGCTCGCCCACCGCCTATCGCCTGCTGATCGCGGCTGGCCAGGCCGTGGCCGGGCCGCTGCGCGGCAAGCTGCGCGCGGTCAGCAGCGCGGGCGAGCCGCTCAATCCGGAAGTGATCCGCTGGTTCGCCGACCAGCTCTGCGTCACCATTCACGATCACTACGGCCAGACCGAGCTCGGCATGGTGCTGTGCAATCACCACGCGCTGCGCCATCCGGTGCACCTGGGCGCGGCCGGCTTCGCCAGCCCGGGCCATCGCGTGGTGGTGCTGGACGATAACGCACGCGAGTTGCCGGCTGGCCAGCCTGGCACGCTCGCGCTGGATATGGCGCAATCGCCGATGGCCTGGTTTGCCGGCTACCACGGCACGCCCACCGGCGCCTTCGTCGGCCAGTACTACCTGACCGGCGACACCGCGGAGCTGAACCCCGACGGCAGCATCAGCTTTATCGGCCGCGCCGACGATGTCATCACCACCTCGGGCTACCGGGTCGGCCCGTTCGATGTAGAGAGCGCGCTGATCGAGCATCCGGCGGTGGTCGAGACCGCGGTCATCGGCAAGCCCGACCCGGAACGCACCGAACTGATCAAGGCCTTTGTCGTGCTCGGCCCGCAATACAAGGCGAGCCCGGCGCTGGCCGAAGAACTGCGCCTGCACGTGCGCAATCGCCTCGCGGCCCACGCCTATCCCCGCGAAATCGAGTTCGTGCCCGAGTTGCCGAAGACGCCAAGCGGCAAGGTCCAGCGCTTTATCCTGCGCAGCCAGGAAGTGGCGCGGCAGCGCGAGGCGCAGGCGTAGCGTTGCCGGCACGGCTGCCGGCGCAGCAAGACATTGGGGGCGCTGCTTGGCAGCGCCCTTTTTCCTTTTCCCTGAGTCCGCGTGTGGTTGGAAGCGCTTTTCGACAGGCCGCCAAAGATGTCCAATCTTATCGAACGAGCTTGCCAACTCTTTCGTATGGCTTATTGCCCCGCGCTGTCCATACTCCATTCACACCACCACACCACGTTCTCAGGAGAACACCATGAATCGCTTCGAAGGCAAAACCGTACTGGTCACTGGCGGCAACAGTGGCATGGGCCTGGCTACCGCGCAGGCATTCGCCGCCGAAGGCGCGCGCGTCATCGTGACGGGCAGGGACACCGCGACGCTGGAAGCCGCCAAGCCCACGCTGGGCGCTAACGCGCTAGCCATCCAGAATGACGCCGGCACCGTGGACGCCGCCCGCGCGCTGGCAGAACGCCTCACCGATGAAGGCATCAAGCTCGACGCCGTGTTCATCAACGCGGGCATCGCCAGGTTCGCACCGCTGTCGGATGTCGAGGAATCGATGTGGGACCAGACCTTCAATACCAATGTGAAGGGCCCCTTCTTCCAGATCCAGGCACTGGCGCCGCTGTTCAATCCAGGCGCGTCGATTGTGCTCAACGGCTCCATCAACGCGCACATCGGCATGCCGTCATCTGCGGTCTACGCGGCCAGCAAGGCCGGCCTCATCTCGCTGGCCAAGACGCTCTCCGCCGAGCTGCTGCCGCGTGGCGTACGCGTCAATGTGCTCAGCCCGGGCCCGGTGAGCACGCCGCTCTACGGCAAGCTCGGCCTGGACGCCGACACCCTCGCCAACACCGCTGCCCAGATCAAGAGCCAGGTCCCGCTCGGCCGCTTTGGCGACCCGAAGGAAATCGCGGCGACGGTGCTGCATCTCTCGGCCACCGAATCGGCGTTCATCGTCGGCACGGAGATCATCGTCGATGGCGGCATGAGCCAGCTGTGAGGCTTGAGCTGGCTTAGCTGGCTTATCTGATTTACTGACTTGGCATCAGCAAGGAGCACGGAACACCATGAGTGAAAACATCGCCTTTATCGTCCACCTGCCGGGTAAGCCGGAGCATCGCGACGAACTCGAATCCAGCTTGCTGCAAGTACTGGAGCAAATGGCCAAGGAGCCGGATTTCGTCAACACCTACCTGCATCGCTCGGTCGAAGACCCCGACACGCTGGTGCTCTACGAGACCTGGGCTTGCAGCCCCGCGTACTTCCAGGCATATCACTTGAGCCGGCCCTATCGGCAGGCCTATGAGCAGGCATTGCCGAGGCTGCTCAAGCGCGAGCGCACGCTGGAATTCCTCGAGCCGCTGCGCGCGTTCGAGACGCCGGCAGCATAAGCTCGGGCAGTTGACGTTGCCTTCATGGCGGGAGCCGGAAGACGATCATCCGGAAGTGGAGGACGCGGTCTTTGCGCCCGCCCCGGATCGTCATCTGGATTCCGTACGGGGTACGCCGGGAGGATAGACAGGCGCATCTTAGCCGCAGCAATTGGAAATGCGTGCGGTTGCCAACGGAGGAGGAAACCGTCCCCGCGATGGCGGGGACGCACGGTACTTCTGAAAGCACCCCCACACAGTTGGGTAAGCTCATGTCGACCTTGCTGCACAGCAACAAGCGGGATACCGTGTTTGTTCGGGTATCTCCCTAGGGGCTATCCAAATAGAGGGCTCTAGAATCTGCCCTTGGATGGTGCACTGCGCAAATCAGTGATGACGCCGCCTTTCCGAATCTCATATTCGACCCGCTTGCCGCGAGGGCACATGCCGTGCCTGTCGGCCTGGCTGCCGGGCGATACACAGGAGAACACGCATGTTCGTTTTTTCGTCCGACCAGTTCGCTGAAGCCCAGAAAGCCCATTTCGCCAACTTGTTCGCGCTGACGAATACGGCTTTCGACGGTTTCCAGAAACTGGCCGAGCTGAACCTGCAAGCCATGAAGTCGAGCCTGGCCGAAAGCCAGGAGAACGTGCAGGCGGCCTTGTCCGGTGGCGACCTGAAGGATGTCTTCAGCGCACAGGGTAAGTTCGCGCAGCCGGCAGCCGACAAGGCGCTGGCATATGCCCGCCATGTGTACGAGATTGCCTCGGCCACGCAGGCCGAACTCACCAAGACGGTGGAAGCGCAATACGAACAGCACAACCGCAGCGTGCAGACCTTCGTCGATACGTTCGTAAAGAATGCGCCGGCCGGATCGGAGGCGATCACCGCCCTGCTGCAGCAGACGGTTGCCGCCGCCAACAACACCTACGAATCGGTGCAGAAGGCCTCGAAGCAAGCGGTTGAAACGGTGAAGTCCAACATCGAAGCATCGACCGCAGCCGCGACTGGCGCAGCCCAGCAAAGCGCACGCCGCGCTGTCAAGGCATCTTGAAGTAAAGCACGCCCGCGCAGCGCGGCCTTCCCGTGCTGCGCGCCAGAGTCTTTTTGAAATGGCCTCTTAGTGCAGGTGCCCGCCGAACAGCCCTAGCAAGCCGATGACAATCAGGTAGATCGCCACGATGTAGTTCAGCAGCCGCGGCATGATCAGGATCAGGATGCCCGCGATCAGCGAGATCAGCGGGCTGGCGTTTGTGATGGCGATCATGATGGATCCCTTTCACAGCAGTGCCGTCCAGGCACTGCGATGGACGCGATGGCATGGCGCCGTGGCGCCGCCCGTCAAGCCWGGATCGGGAGCGATCCTGGCTTGACGGGGCTGTCCGCAACAGGCTTATCGCTTGCGCGGACTTGGGCTTGCTCGCGCTTACTTGCCCTTCGGCTTCATCAGGTTTTTCGCCTCTTCGATATTCTGCTCCGCGCGCTTGGTAATCACGGCCAGCGCCTCGGCCTGCGACTTCTGCGCCATCTCCGCCAGTTCACGCATATTGTTGAACGCCTTCTGCAGGCCCTGCTGAACGAACTCGCCTTGCTTGGCCATGGCCTCGGCCGGGTTGCCGCCGGTGGTCATCTTTTGCGCCGCCGACTGGATCTCCTGCATGGTCTTGCTCAGGATCTCCGTTTGCTTCTGCACCAGTGCCTGCATGCCTTCGTAGGCCACCTTGTTGGCCTCCGCGATGGCTTCGATATCCTTGCGCCGCGCTTCGATTACCGAGGTCATATCGACCCCGGGGAGCTTGTACTGCTCGAGCAACTTGCTGAAATCGGTGAACGGATTGGACGGTGTCGACATGATGCATCTCCTCGCTGGGGGTAGGTGAAGCAGGGAACTGGCCGCGCCGGGATCCGGATGCGTCTGCCCGATTGACTTCTCGATGGCGGCGGGCGCGGTAGCTCAAGTGTAGCGCGTGCCGCACGCCGCTAGGGGGGAAAGCGCCGCCGTTTGCAGCCGAGCGCCCCGGAATTCACTTCGCCCCCCCCGGTCCTCACCAAGCCCTTACCAAGCCTTCACCAGGCCGTTCGAATTCGGCGAACGCTTCCTTGAAAACTATGAACTGGCCTGCCCGGGGGGCCGCCGATACACTCGCCCGCACCATCACTACCTGTCTTGCGGAGACCCCATGCTTCATCAGGCCCTGGCCGGCATCAAGGTGCTGGATTTGTCCCGGATACTGGCCGGCCCGTGGTGCACGCAGAACCTGGCCGACCTGGGCGCCGAGGTCACCAAGGTAGAACGCCCCGGTCACGGCGACGATACGCGCGGCTGGGGCCCGCCCTACTTGCACGCCCCCGTAGGCAGCGCGGGCGGCGACAGCGAGACCGGCCTCTCCGCTTACTTCATCTGCTGCAACCGCGGCAAGCGATCCGTGGCCATCGACTACGCCACTCCCGAAGGCGCCGCGCAGATCCGCGCGCTTGCGCTGCAAGCCGATGTGCTGGTGGAGAACTACAAGGTTGGCACGCTGCGCCGCTACGGCCTGGACTATGAAACGCTCAAGGCGCTCAACCCGCGGCTGGTCTATCTGTCGATCACCGGCTTTGGCCAGAGCGGCCCGATGGCCGACAAGCCCGGCTACGACTACGTGTTCCAGGGCATGGGCGGGCTGATGAGCTACACCGGGCACCCCGACGGCGAGCCTGGCGCCGGCCCGCTGCGCACGGGCGTGGCGGTGGTGGACCTGACCACCGGCATGTATGCCACCTCGGCCGTGCTGGCGGCCTTGCTGCGCCGTCACGCCACCGGCGAGGGCGAGTACCTGGATATCGCCCTGCTTGACGTGGCAGTCGCGCTCAATGCCAACCAGGCCTCCAACTACCTGGTGTCCGGCAAGGCGCCGCAACGCAGCGGCAATGCGCATCCCAACTGCGCGCCGTACGAAGTCTTTCGCTGCGCGGATGGCCACCTGATCCTTGCCATCGGCAACGACGCGCAGTTCGCACGCTTCTGCGAAGTGGCCAGCTTGGGTGCGCTGGCAGCAGACCCGCGCTACGCCAGCAACTCCGGGCGCATCGCCAACCTGCCGGCGCTGCGCAAGCGGCTCACCGACGTGTTCCCCACCCGCGACCGGCAGAGCTGGACGCAAGCCTTCGACGCGGCCGGCGTGCCATGGGGCCCGATCCACTCCATGGAAGACGTGTTTGCGCATCCGCAGGTGGCGCACCGCCAACTGGTGCAGCAAGCCGAACACCCGGTGCTTGGCCGCGTGCCGATGATCCGCAACCCCATGCTGGCCAGCAGCGGCGCGCGAGCACTGGCGCCGCCGCCGCTGCTCGATGAGCACGGCCAGCGCAACGGCAGCTAGTGCCGACGCGCACCGACACCTAAGAAGAACCCATCCGGAGACATCGCTTGAACAAACGCATCATCGCCACCACCCTGCTCGCCGGCCTGAGCCTTGCCAGCGGCGCGCACGCCTCGGCCTACCCCGACAAGCCCATCAAGCTGATCGTGCCCTACGCGGCAGGCGGCACCACCGACATCATCGCGCGCATCGTCGGCACCCGGCTCGGCGCCGTGCTCAAGCAGCCCGTCGTGGTGGAAAACCGCCCTGGCGCGGGCGGCGCCGTGGGCAGCGCGTATGCGGCCAAGCAGCCCGCGGACGGCTATACGCTGGTCATGGAAGTGGAAAGCTCGCACGCGGTCAACCCCAACGTGTACGCCAAGACGGCCTACGACCCCGTCAGGGATTTCGACCCCATCAGCAACCTCGCCGACGTGCCCAACGTACTGGTGGTCAACCCTGCCTTCCCGGCCAGCGACCTGCCCGCCTTCATCAAGCTGCTCAAGGCCAACCCGGGCAAGTACTCGTTCGGATCTTCGGGCAATGGCGGCCTGAGCCATATGAACGGCGAGCTGTTCATGAACGAGACTGGCACCAGGATGCTCCACGTGCCCTACAAAGGCCTGGGCCCCGCGCTCAACGATGCGGTGGCGGGCCAGATCCAGGTGGTGTTCGACAACATCCCCTCTTCCTCCAGCCTGATCCAGGGCCACCGCCTGCGCCCGCTGGCGGTGGCTGCCAGGCAGCGGCTGAAGGTACTGCCCAATGTGCCAACCTATGCCGAGGCCGGCCTGCCCGCCATGAACAATCCCTCCTGGTTTGGCCTGGGCGCGCCAGCCGGCACGCCAGCGGCTATCCTGGACAAGCTCAACGACGCAGTGCGGCAGGTGCTGGCCGATCCCGAGGTCGTCACCGCCATCGAGAAGCAAGGCGCCATTCCGGCACCGACGACGCGCGGGGCATTCGCCGACCTGATCCGCGGCCAGAACGCACACTGGAAGAAGGTCGTCGAAGATATCCATTTCACAAAACTGCAGTGAGACCACGCCATGAGCCAAGCAGATAACAAGCCATACGCCGGCATCGAGATCAATGCGCTCGGCATCGCCACCCTCACCATCCGCGAGGCCGGCTCGCTCAACATCCTCAGCACACCGGTCATCGCCGCGCTGACCCAGGCCGTGGCCGAGCTCGCGGCCGTTGACGAGATCCGCGTGCTGATCGTGCAAGGCGCCGGAGAAAAAGGCTTTATCGGCGGCGCCGACATCAAGGAGATGGCCGCACTAACCCGCGACAGCGCGCAGCGCTTCATCAGTGGCCTACGCGGCCTGTGCGACGCGCTGCGCCACTTCCCCGTGCCCGTGATCGCGCGCATGCCGGGCTGGTGCCTGGGCGGCGGCCTGGAACTCGCGCTGGCCTGCGACATCCGCGTCGCCGCGGACAACACCCACGTCGGCATGCCCGAGGTCAAGGTGGGCATTCCGTCGGTCATCCACGCCGCACTGATGCCCCGCCTGATCGGCAACGCCCGCGCCGCGTGGATGCTGCTGACCGGCGAGATCTCCGACGCGCGCGAAGCGCTGGCGTGGGGCCTGGTGAGCAAGGTGGTGCCGCTAGCCGAACTGGACGCCGAGGTCGAACGCCTCGCCACGCTGCTGGCCGGCTTCGGCCCTGCCGTGGTGCGCCAGCAGAAGCGGCTGTTGCGCGAGTGGGAAGAGGCGCCGCTGGATGTGGCCATCAACAACAGCGTGGCGGAGTTTGGCAGTGCCTTCGAGACCGGGGAGCCGCAGCGGTACATGAACGAGTTCCTGCAGCGCAAGCGGTAAGCGGTAAGCGGTAAGCGGTAAGCGGTAAGCGGGAAAAAGGGGCCAAGGCAGCCCGGACGGACTGTTCGCAGGCAGGAACAGTCTGTTCCGGGAACGCCCTTTTTTGCATTGTCCTTATGACGCTACATTGACGCCGCTGCGATGCCCGAGCCCATGGGGCGCCGCCAATCATAAGGAAATCAACGCAATGAAATCTCGTGCATGGCTGGCGCTGTTGCCGCTCATTCCCGGCGCCGCAATGGCGCAAGGCAGTATCACGCTTTACGGCGTGGTCGATGCCGGCATCGAATACCTGAGCCACGTGCCAAACGCCACCGGCGGCAGCAACTCCACGGTGCGCATGTCCACCGGCAACCTCTCCACCTCGCGCTTCGGCCTGCGTGGCACGGAAGACCTGGGCAACGGACTTAAGGGCGTATTCGTATTGGAGAACGGCTTCGACCTCGACACTGGCAAGGTCAACCAGGGCGGCCGCCTGTTCGGCCGCCAGGCCTTCGCCGGCCTGCAGGCCCAGTACGGCACGCTGACCCTCGGCCGCCAGCAAACGCTGCTGTACGATCTCTCGTCGGCGTTCGACCCAATGATCATCTCGACCCGCTACTCGCTGCTGATGCACGACAAATGGATGTCGGGCCGCGCCGACAACGCCATCAAGTTCACCGGCACCACGGGCGGCATCTACTACGGCCTGCTCTACAGCACCGGCTACGACAGCACCGCCGGCGGCGAAATCGCCGGCGCATCCAAGGCAGGACGGGAATGGAGCGCCAGCCTGGGCTACGCCAGCGGCCCCCTGTCCATGCGCGTGGCCTACGACGAAGTCCGCGGCAGCACGGTCACGCTGCAGGACAACCGCGAGCGCCGCGCCGCCGTGGCCGCGGCCTATGCCTTCTCGTCGGTCAAGGTACTGGCGGGCTACCGCTACTACCGTGGCGACTTCACCACCAGCTCCCTGCGCACCAACCTCTACTGGGCAGGCGTGCAGTACCAGGCCACGCCAGCTATTTCACTGACCGGCGCTGCGTACTACACCGACGTGCGCAACACGTCGGCTGATCCGCTGAGCTTTGTCTTATCCGGCACGTACGCGCTGTCCAAACGTACCGATCTCTACACGATCCTCGCTTACGCGAAGAACCGCGATGGGTCTGCGATGGGATTGTCCGGGTTCGGGCCATCGCTGAATGCCAATGCGACGACGCTGGTGAATACCACGGAACAAGTCGGCGCCGGGCAAAGCCAGGTTGGCGCGATTGTGGGTGTGCGGCATCGGTTCTGAGCCGCTTTTCTTGAGTTGTGAGCCCAGCGCGAAACGCTTTATCGACCTTGGCCCGCGCTTAAGCGGGCAAAGATGGCGCCTCTGACGCCTACGGCAAGTTTCTGCCAGGAAGTGAAGGCGCCTTTCCGCGCGCACCGGTGGCGCGCACCGCATGCCGGTCATTGGCTCGCGTGCGGTTCCTGTCCCGGCCCGCCGCATTGGGCCCACGGCTGTCGGGCAGGCCGCGGCCGCTAAGGTAATTATCCGCACGGCCACCGAATGCACCGATCCTGACTTCCTCGCCCATCCCCCCAACAACATGCTGCGCCTGGGCGGCTCCCGAGGTCGCCGCCAGCATGGCAATCGCCATCAGGGCAAACGAGTAGATCTTGTTCATGCGATTTTCCTGCGTTTCATGTTGTACGGCATGCCGCTATATTGGCGGCCACAGTCTTATGGGGCTGGGGGAGCATAGTGTGACTGGCCCCCTTCCGTTGTAATCAATTGTTAATACCTGTCAGGTGCGAGGGCGGAAAGCAACAATGCGCAGCCGGGCGATCACGTCGGTGGTCCCGCCCGCCGGCGTGCCTACGAGCATGCGAATGGGTGCGTTCGGGAACTTGGCTTGCGCCGTGGCGGCGCCACCGGCACAAGCCATCAGAAGCGCTGCCACGCAGCGTAGCGTCGTGATCCTGTTTCGCATCATGTCTCCGTCTTTATCGCATCTTTATCATTGCACCGCCCCGCACGCTTGCCGGTTACCGCTTGGCGCCGAACTCCGCCTCCTCCCGGGTCCACCCGGCCACTTGACCGCTCAGGCTCACGCCGATCCCCGGCCGCGTCGGCACCAGCATGCGGCCGTCCTTGATTTCGAGGCGTTCGTTGAACAATGGCTCCAGCCATTCGAAGTGCTCCACCCACGGCTCGCGCGGGTACGCTGCCGCGAGGTGGACATGCAACTCCATGGCAAAGTGAGGCGCAATCATCAGTCCCGCGTGATCTGCCAGCGTTGCCACCGTCAGGAAGGGCGTGATGCCGCCCACGCGCGGGCCATCGGGCATCAGGTAATCAGCTGCGCGATGGCGAATCAGGTCCCAGTGTTCCGCCACGCTCGTCAGCATCTCGCCGGTGGCGATCGGCGTGTCGAATTGCGCGGCCAATGCGGCATGGCCTTCGGCGTCGTAGGCGTCCAGCGGCTCTTCGATCCAGGTCAGGTTGAACTGCTCCAAGATGCGGCACATGCGCTGCGCGGTCGGCCGATCCCACTGCTGGTTGGCATCGACCATCAGCGCAAAGCCATCGCCCAGGTGTTTGCGCACCGTCTCCACCCGCTTGATGTCGGCGGCGCAGTTGGGCTGCCCAACCTTCAGCTTGATGCCGCCGATGCCCTTCTCCACCGATTTGCTCGCGTTCACCAGAAGCTGGTCGAGCGGCGTATGAAGGAAGCCGCCCGAGGTGTTGTAGCACTTCACCGAATCGCGGTGCGCCCCGAGAAGCTTCGCCAGCGGCAGGTTGGCGCGCCTGGCCTTGAGGTCCCACAGCGCAACGTCGAATGCGCCAATGGCTTGCGTGGCCAAGCCGCTGCGCCCGACGGATGCACCCGCCCAGATCAGCTTGTTCCACAGCCGCGCGATGTCGTTGGCATCCTCGCCGATCAGCGCCGGCGCGATCTCCCTGGCATGTGCGAATTGCCCGGGTCCCCCGGCCCGCTTGGCGTAGCTGAATCCGAGCCCCTTGTCGCCGCCCTCCGTCTCGATCTCGGCAAAGAGTATCGCGATCTCGGTCATCGGCTTCTGTCTGCCGGTCAGCACCTTGGCGTCGCTGATGGGTGTCGCGAGCGGCAGGTACACCGATGAAAGCCGGATCGATGCGATGTTGTCGTTTGCGCCGGTCTTCTGCTGGTGCTGCGTGGTCATGCTTGTGCTCCTGATTTCTTGAGATGCGGCCCACCGAGGCCGCCTGGTGATGCGAGGTGATGCGTGGGGATGCATGGTGATGCCTGGTGCCGGCCCTACTCGATCATTGCACCGGATTCCCTGACGGTCTTGCCCCATTTCTCTATTTCGGCCTTGACGAACTCGTTCGCCTTGGCGGGTGAACTGCCGACCACGACGAACCCTGCGGCCTCGAGCTTTTCCTTGACCTTGGGATTGGCCATCGCCTTTTCCGATGCGGCGGCAAGCTTGTCGATGATGGCCTTGGGCGTGCCTGCGGGAGCTGCCAGGCCGAACCAGGAGACCGCAGAGAAACCGGGGAAGCCGGACTCGGCGATGGTCGGCACGTTCGGATAGGAGGGGTTCCGCTCGGCGCTGAAGACGGCAATCGGCCGCAGCTTGCCTGACTTGACGTACGGCAGCAAAACGTCCTGGTTCAGCGTGAGGATGGGCACATGCCCGGCAAGCGTGTCGCTGATGGCTGCGGCGCCGCCCTTGTAGGGCACGGGCGTGATCTTGAATCCTGCGGCCGACTCGAGCATCTGCATGCCCAGGTGGTTCGAAGACCCGTTGCCGGAATTGGCAGCCTGGTATTTTCCGGGCGAGGCTTTGACGAGCTTGAGGAATTCCTGGATGGTCTTGGCCGGAAACTCGGGGTTCACCACCAGCACATTCGGCCCGGTCGCCAGCAAGGAAATGTGGGCAAAATCCTTGTCCGCATACGGCAGCTTGTTGTAGAGGCCGTAGTTGATCGCGTTCGAACCCACGCCCGAGATCAACAAGGTGTAGCCATCTGGCACCGCGCGTGCCACCGCCACGGAGCCGATCCCGCCATTAGCGCCGCCCCTGTTCTCCACGACGAACGACTGTCCGAGCTGGGCCTGCAGTTCTGCAGCCAGGATCCGGCCCATTGCGTCGGAGCTGCCCCCCGCGGGGAACGGCACGACGATGTTCACTGGCTTGGCGGGATATGGCTGCTGCGCTGCCGCCGGCAACGCCAGCGTGGCGGCAGCGAGCGCCACGCAAATCAAGGGAACGCAACGGCGCGCCTGCGCCTGGCAAATCATGGTCATGGGTGTCTCCTGCCTGATGGACTGGGCTGCCTCATGCGTAACTGGGCGAGCCCTTCTACTCGTTGCCAACGCGCTCTTCATCAACCAGACGCGCTGATTGTTAGCGCTAACATTTCGAGGCGAATCACTTGGGCGTTTCGCCTGCCAATCAACAACGGCTGTATGTTAGCGCTACCATTTGACAGATTCAAGGCTCAACTTTGCAGGGAAATCCCTAGCCGCATTCAAATAGAGCCTTTTGATTTGCTTTTTGAGGTACTTCTTCTTTCGATGATGCTGAAACCGACATCGACAACGGTCTCGGACCCGGCGGACTCCGTCTTCTCGATCCTGGCGACCAGGAAACGCGCAGCGCGATTGCCGATCGCCTTCCCATCGATGCTGACGGAACTGAGTGTCGGAGACAACTCGGCGGCGAAATCGTAGTCGCCGAACCCCATCACCGCGAGCTGATCCGGAACACCAATGCCCCGCTCTTGCGCCTCCACGATGACCCCCTGCGCCAAAGGGTCGGAGCTGCAGACCACGACATCCAGCCCAGGGGCACGTTCCAGTAGCTTGGCGAAATGCCGCTTGCCCAAGCCCATGGTGCTTGGCACCGGCACCGACTCGAGGGGCACGTCGCTGATGCCGTGTCTGGCCAGCGCCGCAAGCAAGCCGCGGCGGCGAACGTCGCCCCGCTGGTCATTGGCGAACACAAGTCCGAATCGCCGATACCCCTTGTCCAACAGATACTCCGCCACGGCCACCCCGACCTGCTCGTGGGAAAAGCCAACCAGCATGTCCATTGGCGAGGGACTCATATCCCAGGTCTCGACCAGCGGGATGCCGGATTTGAGCAGTCGGGTGCGCGTGGTGTCGGTATGCACCGTGCCGGTCAGGACGATGCCATCGGGACGGCGGCTCAGGATGGCGTCCAGCAGTTCCTGCTCGCGCGACGCGTCGTATCCGGAAAGGCCGAGCATCACCTGGTATCCGGCCTTGCCGAGTTCGTCCGTGAGCGCCTGCGTGACTTGGGCAAACATGGAATTCGCGATGGTCGGCACCACTACCGCAACGAGCCGGCTACGGCGTGAAGCCAGTCCCCCTGCAAGCAGGTTCGGCACATAGCCAGTGCGCTCGATGGCACCTTTCACCACCGCGAGCGTGCGAGGCGAAACCCGTTCCGGGTTGTTCAGGACCCGCGACACCGTCATGGCAGATACGCCAGCGATGCTGGCGACATCGGCCACCGTGGCGCTGCCGGTCGCTCGGGGCGAGCTGCGAGCGTGCAGCAACGCTGCCGGTACCGGCGTCTTGCCGCTGCCCTCTTCGCTGGACGGGTTGCCCTCAATGGCTTTTTTTGCCTGCTTCATCGCTTCTGCTGGTAGTTGTGCCGGGGACCGGATAGTTGCTTCCGAACGCCGCACTCGCAGAGTATACCCACCTGGCCAGGCAGACCCGATGCCGCCGGAAGCGGGTTGCATGTGTCCGCCTTGAACCTGGATGCCTTCTTTATCCGATATCCCATAGCGCTGCGCCATTCCCCCCAGCTGAAAGTGAAAGCCATCCATCACCTGCCCTGGCCGTGTTTCGGGCAGCCGGTTCTACAGAATCGCGGTGCCGCCGCCGTTAATGGAGGCGGCAACCCACGACAAGCTCATCGTCCTGACAGATCTCGCGATCCATGAATCCACCCCCGCAAGACCAGACCCAACCGATTACCTTCCAATGGGCGCTCGCGCTCACCTTCGTGGCCTGGTTTGTCGAGGTGATATTGACCATGTTGCTGCGCCCGGCCTTGCTGCGCAGCGGCATGCAGCCAATGGCCGCAGCCAGCCTGATTCGCGTGGCCTGCTATGGGCTGGTATTCAGCACCCTGCTGCATGCCAGCGGGCTGAGCTACCGCAGGTTGTTCCACGAGGGCCGGGCCAGCGTGGCGGCCACGCTGGGCGTGCTGGCCCCCCCGATCCTGCTGATGGTGCCGCTGATCTTGCTGCTCGATGGGCTGGCCATGCTCGGCATAGAGGCGCTGTTCCCATTTTCCGCCGACGATGCGCGCATGATCACGGAGATGACGAGCGGCGGCATCGGCATCTGGGTGCTGGTGTGCGTGATCGCGCCGTTCGTCGAGGAAATGTTCTTCCGCGGCATCCTGCTGCGCGGCATGCTCAGGCGGTACGCGCGCGCCGATGCCACCGTGTATTCGGCCTTCGTCTTCGGCGTGGCGCACCTGAACATCTACCAGTTCGTGATCGCGTTCGCCGTCGGGCTGTTCGCGGCGGCGCTCTATTGCCGCACGCGTTCGCTCTGGCCCGGCATCGTCCTGCATGCGGGCCTGAACACAGGCGTCATGGTCTGCGCCGCGATGGCGCCGGAAAGCACGGCGCTGGAAGCGCCGGTCGGCGTGTGGGCGCTAGCCGTTCCATTGGGGCTGGCCGGGGCCTGGATGCTGCGCCGGCTGCTGTGGTACCCGCGTGGCGCGGGTGCGGCCGAAGGCCAATCCTGACGTCGCGCTTTCTCCCTGCCGGCAATCCACGAGGCCGGCGCCCGGGCAAACTCATCACCGGCGTCGAGGCGACCGGTGAACACCAAAGCAGGCTTAAATGTTCCAGCGATCCGCGATGGCCGCCAGACGCTGCCTGAGATCGTCGAACTCGCCGGACAAGCGCAGCGTCAGCGAGACATAGCCAGCCCATTGCGGCGCAACGGTGCCCGCAATTCGCGCAAGCGAACAAGTACCGCGCGGCGCCAGGCGCGCCACCACGCCATGGGTCAACGCGCGCGCCATGCCGATCAGCATGGCGCTGACGCGGCGGTTTTCTTCGGCAAGATGGTCGCGCACGAATGCCTTGGCCTCTTCGTCGTCAACGCGCGGGCGCGTGGCCGCGAGCACTTCCAGCAGGCTGATGCACACGCGCATGCCGTGCTGGATGGCTTCGAGCTGCTCCATCGAGACATTGATCTCCTTGGCCACCGACGGCATCAGCGATCGCAGCTGCACCAGCAAGCTGCCTTGCAGCACCATGGCCTGCTGCAGCACGGCCCGGTCGAAGCCCGCATCGTTGACGATGGCCGCGTGCATCCTGGCGCAACTGCGCAGGGCCTCGGCCAGCTTGTAGCGCCACGTATAGGTGGCGTGCAGGGGCAGCGCAAAGGAGAACAGCAGCGCGATCGCGATGCCAATCAGCACATCCGCCGCGCGCCAGAGGCCGTCCGCAATGGCGTTCTCGCCATGGCCGGCGACGATAAAGATGGTAATGGCGGAGAGCAGCGCCACGTAGCCACCCTTGCCGATCGCGTGATACGCACAGATGGCGCAAGCGATCACGATCAGCGCGTAGCTGAGCAAGGGCGCGTGCAAATACGATTGCTGCAGGATGATCACCAGCCCCGCGCCCGCGCCGATCAGCGTGCCGAGCGCTCGCTCGGCCGCCTTCTTGCGGATATTGCCGTGGTGCTGCAGGCCACCGATGACCACCAGCAGCGTGATCGATGCCCATTCGCCATGAGGCAGGTGGATGCCGGTGGTCAGCGCAATGGACGTCAGCAGGCCAAGCGCCACCCTGGCTGCATGAATCACCTTGGCATGGCGGTAGCGGCGCGCCGGATCCAGCACCGGGCGCAGCGCACGCCGCAGCATCGGATGGACGCGCGTGAGCAGACGGGTGATTCTTGGCAGCAACATCGGCGACCTGGCTGACAGCGAAGCGGCGCTGGGCGCAATCGCCCGGCTGGCACCGGCAAAGTACGCTAGTGTCCTCTGCCTTTCACCGTAAGGCAACCGGGGCCCGGGCACGCTGGCACGCGCCCTGCGCCACCAGGCCTGACGGCAGCGTGAAGATGCGGGGGGCGCGCCGCCGGGGCCGCCGGTTGACTGCGATGGTGGCAATGGCGACGCAGGTGAATGCCAGACAGGCAAGGTCGATCTTGATAAGGAGTCGCCGCATGGCCCACTACTGATCGCTTACAACGGGCGCCATCATGAAGAACGTAAATTGCATAGTTTCGCTCCTTACACTAGGCTCAATCACACTGAGGGGGCTTACACTCTCCGCCTGGAAGCGAGCAAGATCAGCGTGCACTCGACCCGATGGATGCCTCGGTTTTTCCTTGTCCTAAGTTGCGCGATAACGTCGCTCTCAGGTACGTATGCATCGCATAGCGAGGCACAGGGCGCCGGCGATGCAGATCTGGTCAAACGAGGCCAATACCTGGCAACGGCAGGCGACTGCGTGGCCTGCCACAGTGCGCCAGGCGGGAAGCCTTATGCAGGCGGACTGTCACTTCCAACGCCCCCTGGTGCCATTGTTTCGACGAATATCACTCCATCGAAAACCCATGGCATCGGCAACTATTCACTTGCAAAGTCTACCGATGCGTCGCGCTAGGGCGTGCGTGCAGACGGGCAACGCCTGTACCCGGCGATGCCATACACCTCCTATGCGCTGGTAACGGATGAAGATGCGGCGGCGCTGTACGCCTATTTCATGCATGGCGTAGCGCCTGCACTTCACGTAGTCATGAATTGCGATTGCAAGCTGTCGCCAAAGTGACATTTACGCGGTCGCGTGATAGCACACGTGCAAGTAGTGCGAACGCGGACGCTATACGCCTATCTGAAAGCGACGACGCATCATCCTGAATCGCGGATAGGCACATTGCCCCCTATACTGCAACTTCATATATCTCTACCTGCGAAATGGGATGACGATTGCGCGATGGCGTAAGGCATCCAACATATTCACAATCGGAGGTTGCCATGAATCCGCTCGTCCAAGCCCTGACTACCTGCGGCGCAGCGCTGCTGGCGGAACTCGAAACAATCTACAAGGATATCCACCAGCACCCAGAACTGTCGATGCAAGAGGTTCGCACCGCCAAGCTCGCGGCCGATTACATCGAAACGCTGGGCTACGAGGTGACGCGCGCGGTGGGCGTCACAGGCGTCGTTGGCGTGTTGCGCAATGGCGAAGGCCCTACCGTGATGTTGCGTGCCGACATGGATGCGCTACCCATGGCGGAGAATACGGGCTTGCCCTATGCCAGTACCATCAAGGCAAAAGATGAAGATGGTGTGGAGGTGGGCGTGGCCCACTCCTGCGGGCACGACCTGCACGTGACCTGGTTGATGGGGGCATCACGCATTTTTGCAGAGCATCGCGACGCCTGGAATGGCACTGTCATGCTCGTGTTCCAGCCCGGCGAGGAAGTGGGCCGGGGTGCAGCGAGCATGGTCCAGGATTGGGGGGAGGGGCGCTTCCCCAAGCCAGACATTATCTTGGGGCAGCACGTGATGGTAGGACTGAGTGGAACGGTCTGCTACCGCCCAGGTGTCATCCTGTCAGCCGGTGACAGCTTGAAGATCAAACTATTCGGTCGCGGGTCACATGGCTCGCAACCGCAGACCGCCATCGATCCGGTGATCATGGCCGCCGCCACCACATTGCGCCTGCAAACCATCGTTTCGCGCGAAATCTCGCCGCTGGATAATGCCGTGTTGACCATTGGCTCGCTGCAGGCCGGCACCAAGGAAAACATCATTCCTGACGATGCCACGATCAAGCTCAATATGCGCACCTTCGACGAAGATGTGCGCGAGCACATGCTGTCGTCCGTCAAACGCATTTGCTGCGCGGAGTGCGATGCCTCCAATGCTGAGCGGCCGCCCGAGTTCACCACCCTCAGCAGTTACCCGCTAACCGAAAACGACGATGCGTCGACCCGGAAGATCGCGGCAGCCTTCAATGCGCAGTTTGGCGACCGGGCCTATGAGACGGCTCCGGCGTCAGCCAGCGAAGACTTCAGCATCTTCGGGCGTACGTGGAACGTGCCATACGTTTTCTGGTTCGTCGGCGGAACCGACCCCAGTGTGTATGCGCAGGCCAAGAAGGACAAGCAAATCAATAAGATACCGAGCAATCATTCGCCCAAGTTCGCACCGGTCGTCCACCCGACGCTGGAAACGGGGCTGCAGGCCATGCTGACGGCGGCGTCTGCCTGGCTTTGCGCTCAGCAAGCGGCATGATGGAACACGGTCTCTTTGTCTTGGTCGACCTGTTCGGTACCTTCGCTTTTGCAGTCAGCGGAGCCCTTGCCGCTGAACAGAAACGCCTCGATCTGTTCGGTGTCGTCGCGATCAGCTATATGACGGCCTGTGGCGGAGGAATCGTTCGGGATCTCTGCCTGGGATCGTTACCGCCGGTGGGCATTTCAGATTGGCGGTATCTCGCGACCTCGGTGTTGGCCTCGGCAATGGCAATCTGGGCGCGTCCAATCGTTGACCACCTCAAGCATCCCGTCGTTTTTTTTGACTCGCTTGGACTGGGCTTCTTTGCGGTCGTCGGCGCACACAAGGCGCTGCTGCTTGGCCACAACATCGAGGTTGCCATCGTGCTCGGCATGGTGACGGCTGTTGGCGGTGGCGTGGTGAGGGATGTGGTGCTCAATCGCGTACCGATCATCCTGCAGAAGGAAATCTATGCGCTCGCCGCACTGGTGGGCGCAGCCATACAAGTGCTTGGACAATTCATGGAATGGAGGGTGGCAGTCACGCCTTGGTTTGCGGCGTCGATCTGCTTCGCGATCCGCCTGCTTGCCCTGCGCTATTCCTGGAGCCTACCTGTTTTCCATAGGCCGGACGCCGCGTAGTCAGCTTTCAAAAAAAGGCCGGCATATCTGCCGGCCAAGCGTCCTTGCGCCCAGTGAACAAAGGCAAGGTCGATATGACTTGTCTCCAGCGAACCCCGACAGCGCGCTGGCTGATATCGCGAGCAGTATTAGAAGCGGTGACGCACGCCAACCATGGCGCCGGTCTGGTTCTGGCCAGGCAGGGTGTTCATTGCGTTGGTCACGCCGTAGGTTGCCTGCCCTTTGTTCTTCACGTAGCCGAGGAGCACGTAGGCGTCTGTGCGCTTGGACAAGGCGTAGTCGGCATTCAAGACGTACATCCACGAACTGTTGCTGTCCTTGCGGGCGTCGGTGTAGTACGCCGCGCCGGTCAGGCTGAAGGCGGGAGTGAACTTGTACAGCGCGCCAAGCCAGTACAGGTTGTCCTGGCGGACTGCGGTCGCGCTGGTGAGTTCGTCGCGCATCCAGCGGTAGCCGGCGAACACCTTGGCATCACCGAAAGCATAGGCACCGCCAATCGCGGCGCGCTTGGCTGCTGCGCCGGATGTGCCGACAGTGCTGCCCTGGTATTGGTCATAGGCGACACCCACCGACACCGGACCGTTGGCATACGCCAGGCCACCGCCGAAATTCTTGCCAACCCGGAAGCTGCCCGGCACTTCACCGCCGTTCGTGACGTTGCTATCGCGGCCGAAGCTGTAGAAGCCGGTTGCGGTCAGGGCGCCGAACTTGCCGGTGTACTTGACGGCGTTGTCGGCGCGGCCATTGAAGCCCTGGGTATCGACCGAGTTGAGCGAGTAGCTGCTGCCGGCCGCCATCGGGTCATAGGCGGTGAACAGGTCATACAGTGAGTTTTGCTGGCGGCCCAGCGTGATGGCGCCCAGGTCGCTCTGCAGGCCGACATAAGCCTGGCGGCCGAACAGGCGGTTGCCCTGGCCGGACTTGCCCGTGTCGATGTCAAAGCCGCTTTCCAGCACGAAGAGGCCCTTCAGATTGTTGCCGAGGTCCTCCACGCCACGAATGCCCCAGCGCGAACCAGAGAGGCCTCCGGACGTCACGCCCGTGACCGAGCCGCCGCCGTTCGGGCCTTGCACATGGCTCTGAAAGCTAACGCCGGCATCGGCAATGCCGTAGAGCGTTACGCTGGAAGTGGTCTGGGCGAAAGCGGCACCGGACATGGAGCAAGCTGCGGCGGCGGCCAATGCGAGGAGAGTTTTGTTCACGGTCATTTCGGTTTTCTGTTTGAGCGAGTAGTTTTCCGCCGCCGTCGGAGAGGCAGAGCGGAGAAGCGAAGGAATGCCATCCCTCGATGCGACCGCTGCATTCTGAGGCGGTTATGTGACAGGATTAGGTAAACAGTCGCGTCATGATGGCAATTATTGTTCCGAAAACAGGAATAACTGTTCGTGCACGTAGCAAATGGAGGCATTGCTCTGATGCCGTGGGGCAGGAGATCGAGCGCACTTCGCTGTGCGCATGAACGCAAAGAAGCCGCTGTTGAGGGAAGCCGTTAAAAGGCCTGGGAGGCCGGCGCAACCGCGTATCGTCTTCGTAGCAACGAGACGGAGGCTGCCATGCGATGCACGATCGCTCTTGTGCTCGATGATGGTGATGGAACCGCGGTCAAGCGTATCGCAGTCATGCGGCTTGATCGGGCCGCCGGAAGTCAGACCTCCGGCGACGTAGGACTGTCCCTGGCTGAAGGCAAGTCAATGGTCGATTGTCAATTGCATCCAGCAGGTGTTCGTTGTCGAACAGCTCGAACGCTTTTGCGCGTCGAGTAGAGCGTGCGTGGTCTGTGGCGTGCTCCGTTGTGGCTTTGGCTCATCCTCCGGTAAACAACTGGCTCGGCGCGATATACACCCGGATCCCCTTGGCCTGCGCCACCTCCGGGAAGATGGTCCTCATATCGACCGAGGTCCCGCCGATGGCCTCCAGGAACGTCCAGCCGACGGTCTTGTCGCCAGCGCGGAAGGCCACCGTTTCGCCGGATGCCACGTTCACGTAGTTCATGCCCGGGACCAGCGTGACCGTGCGGGTCGTCGTGCTCACGTCGGCGGGACTGCCAAACAGAGCGGCGACGCGGGCGGCTTTCGTGGCCGGCGTGGGCGCCGTGGCGCTCCAGGCGGAGGGACTGGCGGAGGCGATGCCGAGGAGGGAGAGTGCCAGAGCGGCGGCGAGCGTTTGCTTCTTGTTCATCGTGTTTCCTTGTGCCTACCCTTGTCAGATTTGGGTACACGAGGAAAGTGTAGCGACGATGAATCTATTCTAAAAATGATATATTCATCGCGTATTCAGTCGCTTTTTTCATGCTCCGCAGTGACACCGGCAGCTACACCACCGGGGCGACATCCTCCCGCGTGGCGGCAACACGCGGATCATTGAGCAGGAATTGCACGAATGCCGCCGTGAAGGACGGCAGCTTGCCTTCGGCGCGCACGATCAGGTTCAGCTCGCGGCGGGCCCAGGTTTCCGCCAGCCGCACGCCAGCTATCCGGGCTTCGCGCAGGGCCGCCGCGGCCACGCTGCGCGGCACCAGCGCCACGCCCACGCCGGCTTCGACCAGTGACAACGCGGCCTCGAAGCTATGGGCGTGCAGCCGCACGTTGGGGGTTTTTCCGGCGCGCTGCGCCATGTCGCGCAGGAAGAGGAAGTTGCTGCTGCCGCGGCTCATGCATACGAAATCGAAATCCAGCGCGGCACCGAAGCGCAGCTCGGCCTGGCGCGCCAGCGGGTGGCCGTTGGGCACCGCCAGGATCAGTTCGTCCACCGCGTAACGCACGGCACGGACGTCGCTGGCATCGATATCGCCGGCCAGAATACCGATATCGGCCTCCTGCGCGGCCACGGCGCAGGGAACCGCTTGGCTGGCGCGCTCTTCCAGGTCGATGTTGACGTCCGGGTTGGCGGCCAGGAAGCGGCTCACGCTGGGGATGATAAAACCGTTGAGCGAGCTGCTGTTGGCCAGCAGCCGGATATGGCCCTTGAGTCCGGCGGAAAAGCGCCCGACCTCGCCATGCATGCGCTCCACGCCGCGCAGCAGTTCGCGCACGTGCACCAGCAAGGTCTTGCCGGCAGGGGTGAGTTCCATGCCGCGCGCGCTGCGCACGAACAGGGCCGTGCCCATCGCGTGTTCGAGATTCTTGAGGCGGTAGCTGGCGGCGGACGCCGTGATGTGACTGGCAGAAGCACCACTGGACAGGCTCTGCGCTTCTGCAATCGCCTGGAACAGGCGCAGGTCGGTGAGTTCGTAGCGCACTGTGTCTCCGGGGGCTGACTTGTTGCTTCGCTGCTTGCCACTTGAGGCTGCGCGCGAGACAAAGCAGCCGGCCCCGCGCAAAGGATGCTCATTTTAGAGCATTGCGCGGGGCCGGCCCCGGGGACGCGGGGGATGGAGATGCGTGCTTAGATCAGCGTCAGGCGCACGTCGATATTGCCGCGCGTGGCATTCGAGTACGGGCAGACCACGTGCGCCTTGTCGACCAGGTCTTGCGCGACGGCGCGGTCCAGGCCGGGCAGCGCGATGTTCAGGTCCACCTCGATGCCAAACCCGGTGGGGATGGCGCCGATGCCGACCTGGCCGGTGATGGCGGTGTCGGCAGGCAGTGCCACCTTGTCACGCGCCGCCACGAACTTCAGGGCGCCGAGGAAGCAAGCCGAGTAGCCAGCCGCGAACAGTTGCTCCGGGTTGGTGCCGGCACCACCCGCGCCACCCAGCTCGCGCGGGGTGGCCAGCTTGATATCCAGCGCGCCATCGGACGACACGGCGCGGCCGTCACGGCCTCCGGTTGCGGTGGCGGAAGCACGGTAGAGGACTTTTTCGATCGACATGATGACACTCCTGGCTAGTTGATAACACTGGCTCATCGAGCCTTCGGTTGGAGAAAGCCTGTTCGCTTTCCATATTTAATAGCTAGCTATTAAATAGCACGCTATATATTAGACAATCAAAACGGGCTGTCAAGTTGTTCAGCCCGCCGTCAGCCGCCGCGTCAATCGCGTCAATCGCGTCAATCGCGCCGGCGCTTTGATCCTTACCCGCCGGCCGCTACGGCAAACCGCTCGCGCAGCTGGTCCAGCTCCGCCTTCACGGCCACCACCTGATCGACGCTGCAGCCCGAGGCACACAGGACCGCGCGGGGCACTGCCTCCGCCGGCTCCTTGAGCGCATGGCCTTCGGCGGTCAGCGTGACGATGACCTGCCGCTCGTCGGCAACGGCACGTTCACGCCGCAGCAGTTGCTGCGCTTCCATGCGCTTGAGCAGCGGGGTCAGCGTGGCCGAATCCAGATGCAGGCGGCCGCCGATTTCCGACACGGTCAGGCCATCGGCCTCCCACAGCACCATCATCACCAGATACTGCGGATATGTCAGGCCCAGTGGCGCCAGCAGCTTGCGGTACAGCTTGTTCAGCGCAAGCGACGTGGCGTACACGGAAAAGCAGAACTGCTGGTCCAGAAGCAACGCCGACGCGGCATTTGCCGTGGCGCCGGGTGCTGCCTGCTTGGTCCGGGAGGTGCGTTTCGTGTCCATGGGCTGAAATATACATAGCGCACGATTTAATTGCAAGCTATTTTTCTTGCCAAACCAACGCTTGGCAAAGGTAAAGGTGAAGGTAAAGGCCTTGCAATGCCCTTAGCTACCATCACGCCCAGTGAAACGGCCAGTCGCGGCAGGCGACAAGAACGCGGCGCGCTTGCCGCCAGGCCAGCCGGCTTGAAACGCATCAAGCAGGAAAAGGGTCCGTCGGCGTGCCCTGGTGAAACGACATCTGCCAACCCTTGTCGGTCAGCGTCCAGATCGAGGTGCGAAGGGTGTGCCGCTCCAGCCGGCTGTCCGGTTGCCGGCAGGCAGAGCGGTAGTTCAGCATGGCCACGCCCGGCGCAAGCGAGCGCAGCGAGAAATCCTGCGCCCAGATCGTGCCCGAGGCGGCTTCGGTGGGCAGCTCGTCCAGCGTGTCGGCCTTGGTATAGATGCCGCCGGAGCGGCCGAACTCCAGGAAGTCGTCGTGCAGCAGCGCGTCCAGCCGATGGCGGTCGCCGCGCGCGGCGGGACGGTGCAGTTCGGTTTCGAGTTGCCGGAGCAAGGGCAGCAAATCGATCTCTTGGTTCTCGTTGTTCATGTCGTGGTGTTCCTTGGTGTGCCTTGGTGTGCCTTGGTGTGCCTTGGTGTTCCTGGATGCTCCCCGGCGCGGCGTACCCGCCAGCGCTCAGCATCCTGCGTCACTGCGTGCCGTCGTCCATGCCAATGGCAGTCGTGTCGATTCTCTCGACCTTTCCTTTCTGCCGCACCTCCGTGCGCAGCACGAACGCTTCCGTCGGGCAGTACCAGTCGGTGACGTTCATGATCGCGGGCTCGGTCTGGATGAGGTCATCACCCATCATCAAAGGCCCCAGCGAGGTGCGCTTTTCGTAAGTGATCGGCATGCATTCGCGGCGGCCCAGCATGGTCTCGATGGATTGCGCACGGCCGACCCTGCGCTCGCCAACCGAGACCGAGGCCGATGGCGCGCGAATGGTCGTGACCAGCTCGTCCGTTGCCAGCCTGTGGATCACGAGATCCAGGCTGGAACTGAGCGTCTCGCCCGGCAGCACCACGCCCTCCCGTATCGCAAGGCCCGCGTAGCTGAGCACGCCTTTGCCCTGGAACGATGCCTGCCCGAACAGCCGCGTGTAGCGCGCCTGCGCATTGATGGTGGCGCGCTGGCTGCTCACGCTGCCGACCGAGCTGGCCGTCGCGCCGCGGTCGAACGTCATCTTGTGGACCTGGTCCATCACGACCGGCGGGCCCATCATGGCAGCCAGCGCCGACTTCGAGTGAATCGACAGCCAGGCGCTGCAGCCATTTTCCGTGAGCGTCGGGTTCCGGATGGTCATGGTGATCGACATCGGCATGTCGCCACTGGCCTCCATCTGCGCCCGCGCGCCGGACTGGAACCAGGGCGCGTCGCAGATGGTGCCGGGCACGCCCTGCGCCGGGCTGTCGGCGGGGCCTTGCTGCGCCGGGGCTGCATTGGCGAGCCCGCATAGCAGCAATGGAAGTAGCACCGCACCCTGCCGCCTGAAGGCGGGCTTCGGCCCCTTGGGGTAAGCAGTCATGTCGTGTCGCGTCCCGAGCAAAAATCTTGCTGCTGGCGCTTCCCCATGCGTCGGGATTTCAACCCGGACGGGCCGCCAGCACGCCCAGAAGGTAGCACTTGGCATGACGCCCCACAACCCGGATTGGCGCCAGCACCGAAGAATCTAAGCCCGGGAAGAAAATGCCTAGTTCGGCCTTCGGCCGGATCGAGGCGGAACGGGCGCCGCCGGGCCGGGAAGGCTACCGAATACCGGATAAGGCACGCCGCGCGCGGGATCCGCCGTGGTCTGGTCGACCACGATCTCCACGTCGGCAACTTCGCGCAGTGCGGCCACGAAGGGCTGCCCGGGGAAACCCCGCCCCACGCAGCCCTGCACCAGCAGCCAGCGGCCCCGCACGGTGAGCCACAGCGTGGATTCCCGCCAGCCCGGCAGCGTGATCGACAGCGACTGCAGACGGCGCTGCGTGCTTTCCACGATCTCTTGCTCGTACTGGTAGGCATTGCCGAGACGGCAGCGGCCTTCGACATAGCAATGGTTGCCGTCCTCGATCCGGTGATGGGCGTCGCGCCGCCATTGTGCTTCGTCCACGCGAGGCCCGAGCGGCTCCGGGCAATTGGCGATGCGCGACGAGATCTGGAAGAACGGATCGTGGCCACGGTTTTCCTGGTCGCTGTCGGCGCCGTGCGCCGGCCAGGCCAGCATGGCGGTGCCGGCCAGCGCCGCCAAGGCGATCCGCACGGGCAAGGACAAAGAGCGGACGGGCATGGCAAGCTCCTTGAGGGCGGCTCTCGTCTGCGTAGGATAGAACCGGCTGGCTTGCGCGCAAAGCCCGGCCATGCGCGAGCGTCCAGGCTCAGCCGCCCTGCTTGCGTGCCAGCCACGCGCCCCAGAACAGACTGCCGAAGAATCGCTGCGGCGCGGCAAAGCCCGCCTCGGCCAGCAGCGCCTGCACGGCAGCCTCCGAGTGCGGCGGGTCCGCGCCTTGCAGGATCTTGCCCAGCTTGGCCTGGACCTCGTCGGCGCCGGCGCCTTGCATGCGCCAGCGCTCGCCCCACGCAGCCAGCAGCAGCGGCTCGCTGGCATAGGCGCGGTAGTTGCCGGCGAGGATCAGCGGCGCGCCCGGTTTCAGGCGGGCCGCGATGGCACGCAAGATATCGCGCTTGGCTTCGTCCCCCGGCAGGTGATGCAGCACGCCGATCAACGTGGCGGCGTCGAAACGCGGCGCGGCGGGCAGGTCCTGCACCACGCCCGCCACGGCATGCGTACGCTCGGCCAGCCCGGCCTGGGCGACGCGCGCCATGGCAAGGTCCAGCATCGGCGCCGACGGATCGACCGCCGTGAAGCGCCACGCCGGCTCCAGCCTGGCCGCGCAGACGATCTCCTGCGCCGTGCCGCCTGCGCCGACCACCAGCACCTCGGCCGCGCGCCCGGCGCCGAGCGTTGCCGCCAGCATGCACGCGGACAGCTCATGGCAGGCGTCGTAGCCAGCCAGCGCGATGCGGCTTTGCTTTTCGTACTCGCCCGCGCGGCTGGGGTCGAATTTGGCGGCGGGATCGGCGGCGGCGGTTTGATTGGGGGTCATGGAGGCGTTCCTCTTCGTTCGCTCTGTCTGGTTGCGGGGAGATGGCCCTGAACAGCCTAAAGGGCCAGTCCCGGCGCGACAAGATGACAACTTATGCTGGTATGAGACCTACCAGCACAAGATCGAACACAAAAGCGGAAACGAACCCGTCGCGAAGGCATCGACGCGGCAGATGGAACGCACCCCGGCGCATCAACGCATCGACGTACAATCTGCGCATTCCAAAAATAACCCAAGGAGACAGCGATGGCATTCATCGGCCCCGATGTGAGCCTGCACCCCACCGCCTACGTGCACGAATCGGCCTACCTCTACGGCAAGATCACCGTGCACGAGGGCGCATCAATTTGGATCAATGTGGCAGCGCGCGCCGAGAGCCGGGAAATCGTGATCGGCGCTTACACCAATATCCAGGACTTCGCGATGCTGCACATCGGCGAGGGCACGCCGACCATCATCGGCAGCCACTGCTCCATCACCCACCACTGCACCATCCACGGCTGCACGATCGGCGACAACTGCCTGATCGGCATCAACGCCACCATCATGGACGGCTGCGTGATCGGCGATAACTGCATCATTGCCGGGCACGCCTTCCTCAAGGAAGGCACCGTGATCCCGCCCAACTCCATCGTGATGGGCAGCCCAGGCAAGGTCACGCGCACGCAGAACAATTTTGTGCGCAACCGGCTCAATGCGTTCTTGTATTACAAGAACGCGCTGGCCTATGCGGGGCAGAATTATCGGGCGTGGGAAGGGCCGGCGTTTTCGGCGCAGATGATGCGGGAGGTGGAGAGGCTGCAGGCGGAGTTGGACGCGACCGACGTTTGACACTCGCCACGATCACCGCGATGCAAGGTTCCCTTTTACGCGCCAAGCACACAGGTCTTGCCGTATTGGGGAAGCAGCACGTCTTCCGTTAGCAGCAAGATTGAACAGGCAGTATTGCCGGCCCAAGGCTGAGCACGCTAGACCAGCCCGATATCCACCGCCCGGACATCGGGAAACACATGCGCCAGGCGCGCATCGTCCAGCCCGTACAGGCGCTTGAACATCCCGCCCAGCATCGCGCGGTATTCATTGAGCACCGGCCAGTCGCGATTCTGGTTCAGCGTGCGCTGCTCCACCGCCACTTGCTCACCGGCGATGCGCCCGCCACGCACTGCGCCGCCGGCCACCCAGTACACCGTGCCGTGACCGTGGTCGGTGCCGCGCGTGCCATTCTCGCGGAAGGTGCGGCCGAACTCGGAGACCACCACCACCGTGGTCTTGCTCCATACCGGCCCGATCTCGTCCGCGAATCCGGAGATGCCGCGCCCGAGGTTATCCAGCAGGTTGGCCAGTTGTCCCTGCGCGCCGCCCTGGTTCACGTGCGTATCCCAGCCGCCGACATCGATAAAGCCAAGATTGAAGCGCTCGCGCATCAGCCCCGCCATGCGGCGCGCTTCCACCTCGAAGCCCTTGGCGCTGAGCGCGCGGCGGTTGGCCGCCTGCATCTCCTGCATGCGGCCCGCCATGTCAGGCTCGGCCTGCGCGGGCAGGTTCGCGGCCATCATGCTGTTGCGGCGCTGCATGGCCTCGGCCTCCTGCGCCACGGTCTGGCGCAGCTCGAAGCCCTCGTTGATCAGCGACTCGAAGCGGGTGCCGCGATACATCTGCGCGAGCACGCGGGTCTGGCGCTCGTCGAAGGGCGTGCGTCCGGTACCCTTGAGCGAGACATTGGGCACGGTGAGCGCGCCGCTTAGCACCATCGGCAGGCCGTCGGTGAAGGCGACGGGCGCGGCGCGTCCACCCATGGATTCGGCCAGCCGGTTGAGAAAGCCGGAGCCGCGCAGCGAGGCATCGATGCGTCCGCTGCCCTTGCCGTTGCCGGCGAGCGGCAGCCCGGCCTCGACCCCGTCCTGCGTCTCGAAATGGCTGCGCGAGAGGTCATCGGTGCCGGCAAACGGCACGAACGCAAGCTGCTGCTTTTGCCACAGCGGCAACAGGCTATCCTTGAGCGCGGGATGCAGCGCCCACGCGTCGATGCCCCTGCCCGCGCCGCCATCGAAGGCTGCCGCCAGCGACAGCGCGGCGCGCGGATCGGCTGGAGCGCCCTGCGCCACCGGCCTGGCAATGGCGATGGTCGGGCGCGACGCGTAGTAGAAATCGCTGCCCGCCGGCACCAGCACATTGGTGGCGTCGTAGCCGCCACGCAGGAACACCAGCAGGAAACGCGCATCGGCCTGCTGCGGCAGCGCGTAGGCGCGCGAGACGATGCCGGGCGCCAAAGCCGCCAGTCCGGCAAGCCCTGCGCCCTTCAGCCAGTTACGTCGTTGCATGGGGTACTCCTTGTACAGGGCGGACTGCTCAGTCCTGCATCCATTCGGGCGATGACAGCAAGATGGTGTTCCACTCCGCCTGCGACGTCGCCTGCGTCATCGCGGTGCGCGTGGCGGGGCCGAGCGTGGATTCGATGCTGTCGAAAAACACGCGGTTGGTCAGCAAAGGAAAGCCGGTGCGCTCGGCCGGCTTGCCATCATCCTTGGAGAACAGCCCGGCCTGCCCCGAGCCAATGGCGCGCGCGATCTCGAAACGCTTGACCATTTGCCCCGAACTGGCCCATGCGCTCTCCGCTGCCGGGAAACCGTCCGGCGTGATGCGGCCATAGAGCGGCTCGCCAAGCTGGTTAAGCCAGCCGATGGCGGGGCGCAGGTTGGCCACCGTGCGGCCGTCATACGCCAACCGCAGCGACGAAGCCACGAACTGCATCGGGTCCTTGAACTTGCGCGTGCCGGAGGCCAGCGTGGTGTTCAGCTCAGGCGACAGGAACAGCGTGCGCAGCACCGCCGCGATATCGCCATCGGTCTGCGTGAAGGTGCCTGCCATGCGATTGACGAGCGAAGGCGGCGGCGTATCGCCGACGAAGTGCGCGGCGAGCTTGTAGGAAATGAAGCGCGCGGTGGCCGGATCGCGGCTGAGAATGTCCACCGCCTGCTCTACCTCGTGGAAGCCGGTCGGCTCGATACGATGGCCAAGCAAGGTCTTGGGCCCGAAGTCGTGCCGGTTCGGGTTGAACTCGAACAGCCCGCCCGCGCGGTAAAGCGCCTGCTTTTGCGGCGCGAGCTTGGGCGGCTCGCCGCTGACGTTGATGCCCAGGCCGGTCAGCACGCGGGCCAGCTCCTGCACATCCTGCTGGGTATAGCGCGAGCCGCTCGGGCCGCCGGACACGCCCAGCGTGTGCAACTCCATCAGCTCGCGCGCATAGTTCTCGTTGATGCGGTTGACCGCGCTCTGCGCGTTGTCCAGGTACTCCAGCATGGCGGGCGATGTCACGGTCGCCATCAGCAGGTCGCGGAACTTGCCCAGCGCATGCGGGCGCACCGCCTTGTCCTCGTAGTCAGCCAGCACCCAGCGCACCGAGCCCTTGCCGGAGTACACGCTGAAGTGGTTCATCCAGAACCACGTCATCTGTTCGCGCAGCTGCGCGGGCGAGTAGAGGGCGCGCAGCAGATGGCGGCGGCTGGTGTCCAGCACCACGTCGTTGCCGCTGCGGTTGAGCGCGTCGCGCGCCTTCTGCTTTTCGTCTTCGTCGGTGAGGGTGTTGATGCGCTGCTGCTCGGCGCGCACGCTGCGCAGCCTTTGCTCGCCGCTTTGCTGGGCAATGCTCAGCGCCCCGATGGTGGCGGCGAGCTCGCCCGTATCGGTGCCGGGCGCCTTGAGTTGCTCTTCGAGATAGCGCTCGCGCCCCAGCTTGCGCAGGCGCTCGATGCTGGCCTGGTTGGCGCCGAAGGTGACGGTGTTGAGCCAGTGCAGGTCGGCCGGCCTCAGGGCCGCACCGGATGCGCCCTCCGGCGCGCCGCCGCCTTGCGCGCAAGCACCCAGCAGGCCTGCGGCCGCACTGAGGAGGCAAACCGACATCAGGCGTGACAGCAGGCGTGAAATGTTCAAGGACATGGTTGGCCTGTCTCGAACCCCAAGGGGTGACACCGCTCTTACGCTGGCGGACGGGTTTTGGTTGACGTGGATTCATCCGATATCCAGTCTGAACCAGTAAGCAAAATGAAAGTTCCCCCCGCTTTATCGCCGCTTTATCGCCGCAAGGTCGCACCCCAGAATACCAGCGCAACCGCACTGATCGCCGCGCCCAGCATGCAAACGCCGGACCATCCTGCGCGCGCATAGACATGCGTCGAGGCGATGGACCCCGCACCGCTGCCAAGCGCATAGAACAACATGTAGCAGCCCACCAGCCGGCTGTGCGCTTCCGGCCGCACCCGAAACACCATGCTCTGGTTGGTGACATGGATGGCCTGCCCGGCCAGGTCCAGCACGATGATGCCCGCCACCAACAGCCACAGCGACTCCTGCGCAAATGCCAGCGGCGCCCAGCACGCCACCAGCAGCACCAGCGCGATGCCGGTGGTCCACTGCCCCAGCCCGCGATCCGCGAGGCGCCCGGCACGCGCGGCCGCCAGCGCGCCCACGGCGCCAACCAGCCCAAAGGCACCGATAGCGGTATGCGACATCGAATACGGCGGCGCGCTCAGCGGCAGGACCAGCGCGGTCCAGAACACGCTGAACGTGGCGAACATCAGCATGGCAAGCACGCCGCGGACCTGCAGCGTGCGCTCCTGCGCCAGCAGCGTGAACATCGACGCGAGCAGGCTGATGTAGCGCATCTTCACCGGCGCGCTGGCCTGCCGCGGCAATCGGCGCGCCAGCAGCGCGATCATCAGCAACGCCAGCACGCCCGAGACCACGTACACCGCGCGCCAGCCGGCAAGATCCGCCAGCGCGCCCGCCATGGCCCGCGCCATCAGCAAGCCGATCACCACGCCGCCCTGCGCGGCGCCCACCACGCGCCCGCGCTCGGCCGGCGCGGCGAGCGTGGCCGCGAACGCAATCAGTCCTTGGGTCATGGCCGTGCCCAGCAGGCCCACGGCGAGCATGCCTGCCAGCAATGCCGTGCGCGTCGAAGCCGCCGCCACCAGCGCCAGGGCGACGGCGAGCATCAGCAACTGCAGCAGGATCAGGCGGCGCCGGTCCACCAGGTCGCCCACCGGCACCAGCAGCAGCAACGCCAGCGCGCAGCCCGCCTGCGTGGCCGTGACGACGATGCCGACCGAGCCATAGCCAAAGCCGAACTCGCGCGCCATCGCATCCAGCAAGGGCTGCGCGTAGTAGACGTTGGCCACGCTGAGCCCGCACGCCAATGCGAACAACCAGACCAGCGACGACGGCATGGCAGATGGCGCGTCCGGGGTCTGTGCCAACGGTGCGGTGGCTAGGGTGGCGGCGGTGGCCGGGTTAAGCGTCATCATGGATCCGTCTAGTTTTATAAAGAAACCTAACGAAGTCTAAGTCACATTGGTTTCTTTAAGCAACCAGATAGAGATAACCACACATCAAGCAGGACAATTAAGTGGCACAAAAGCCTCCCCAGCAAAGCCGCCATGTATATCGTATAGTTACGATATTAATTTTGTGAGAAGCGGATATATGTTTCGCCAAAAGGCGAAACAGCCCGCGCCTCCGATACCGGACAAACCCACGCAATGGACATCGACGCCATCCACAAGGCCCTGGCCAATCCCGTACGGCGCAGCATCCTCGCCTGGCTGAAAGCCCCGCAGGAGAATTTCGCCGTGCAGGACTATCCGCTCGAGCTGGGTGTCTGCGCTGGCCTGATCGACGCGCGCACCGGACTGTCGCAATCCACCGTGTCGGCACATCTCGCCACGTTGCAACGCGCCGGGCTGGTGACGTCCAAGCGGGTTGGCCAATGGATTTTTTTCAAGCGCGACGAGCAGACCATCCAGGCCTTTCTCGATCACATGCACAGCGATCTTTGATACCAGCGGCGCGCGAGCGCCAACTCATGCACCCACGGTGCGCCACTCTCCTCGACACCCGGACAAACTGACATGACCTCTCTCTTCGACCCCATCCGCATCGGCAACCTCGACCTCGCCAACCGCGTCATCATGGCGCCGCTGACGCGCTCGCGCGCAGTGGGCGGCGGCCGCGTGCCCAACGCCCTGATGGCTGAGTACTACGTGCAGCGCGCCTCTGCAGGCCTGATCCTCAGCGAAGCCACCTCGGTCACCCCGCAAGGCGTGGGCTATGCCGACACCCCGGGCATCTGGTCCGACGAGCAAGTCGCCGGCTGGAAGGTGGTGACCGATGCCGTGCATGCCGCCGGCGGCCGCATCTTCCTGCAGCTGTGGCACGTGGGCCGCATTTCCGATCCGGTCTTCCTGGACGGCGAACTGCCGGTGGCGCCCAGCGCCATCGCGGCCGCGGGCAATGTCAGCCTGGTGCGCCCCAAGCGCGCGTTTGTCACGCCGCGCGCGTTGGAAACCGATGAAATCCCCGGCATCGTCGCGGCCTTCCGCCACGGCGCCGAGAACGCCAAGGCCGCCGGCTTCGACGGCGTGGAAGTGCACGGCGCCAACGGCTACCTGCTCGACCAGTTCCTGCAGGACAGCACCAACAAGCGCACCGACGCCTATGGCGGCTCGCTCGAAAACCGCGCCCGCCTGCTGCTGGAAGTGACCGACGCCTGTATCGACGTGTGGGGCGCATCGCGCGTGGGCGTGCACTTGGCACCGCGTGCCGATGCGCACGACATGGGCGACTCGGACTTGCCGGCCACCTTCGGCTACGTGGCGCGCGAACTCGGCAAGCGCGGCATTGCCTTCATCTGCTCACGTGAAGCGCTGGGTGAGCCCCGCCTCGGCCCCGCGCTGAAGAAGGCGTTTGGCGGCACCTATATCGCCAACGAGAAGATGACCAAGGAAACCGCCGAGCACGTGCTGCAAGCCGGTGAAGCCGATGCGGTGGCCTTTGGCCAGCTGTTCATCGCCAACCCGGACCTGCCGCGCCGCCTGCAGATCGACGCGCCGCTGAACGCGCCGCAGCCGGAGACTTACTACCACTCGGGCGCGGAAGGCTATATCGACTACCCCGCGCTTGCCTGAGCACGGTGGCCGGCCCGCGCTGGCTTGCATGAGCGCACGCGGCCAGGCGAACTGGCCAAGTTCGAGTAGTTGAACGATCGAACGGTTGAACGGTTGAACCGTTGAACGCCCCGCCCAGCGCGGGGCGTTTTCCGTTGATCGGGACGATTTGCGCGGATCGCCGTCGTGCCATAATCCGCAGCCATGGCACCCACCGAACACGCAGACGGCCCGCAGTCAGACCCATCGCAGTTGCGCATCCATCGCGCGGAGTACACGCGGCGCATGAACCGCGTGCTCGACTATATCGACCAGCATCTGGACACGCCGCTCGATCTGGCCCAACTGGCAGACGTCGCGAACTTTTCCCGCTTCCATTTTCATCGCTTGTTCGCGGCCTGGATGGGCGAGACGCTGGGCGACTACGCGCGCCGGCGCCGGCTCGAGTCCGCTGCATTTCAGCTGGCTTGCAAACCCGGCGCCTCGGTGCTGGAAGTTGCACTGGCCACCGGTTTCGGCTCCGGCGAGGCATTCGCGCGCGCCTTCAAGCTCAAGTTTGGCTGCACGCCCTCTGCCTGGCGCGCCGGCGCGGCCGAACACCGGGCCACGCGGGTCGCGGCGGCGCGCGCGCGCCTGGCCAACCGCCATAGCAATCCGGATCAGGTCCTGCGCAACGCCGATCAGGTGGATGGCGGTGCCTTCATCGACCATGGCCTCTCCTGCCAAACAGATGGAGAGAGCAATATGGAAGTCCGCGTCATCGATCTACCCGAGGCACGTGTCGCCTACCAACGCCAAATCGGCCCCTACGGTCCGGCGATCGGCACTTTCTGGCGAGAAACCGTCGCGCCATGGATGCATGCCAACGGCCTGGCCGGGCAAACGTGCTACGGCATCGGCCACGACGCCCCCGGCATCACGCCGCCGGACAAGTGCCGCTACGACGCCTGCGTGGAGATACCAGAAACCTTCCAGCCCAGCGGCCGGGCCAGCATCTCCGTCCTGCCGGGCGGACGTTACGCCGTGGCGCAATTCAGCGGCGCCCCTGCCGCCATCGCCCAGGCATGGACCTGGCTGACCCGGGAATGGCTGCCGTCCAGCGGTCTGCAATGCGACGAGCGCCCGTGCTTCGAGCGGTTCTCGGCAGTGTCGGCGCTGGACGCGCGAACGGGCTCGCTGACCTGCGAGCTGTGTATTCCTGTGCGTGCGCTATAGCGCTGTGGAATTACCACCTGGATGAGAAGACCCACGAGACGATCTGCGCGGCGCTAAAGCGCAGGCGGGCATAGCGAGCGGGATCCCCCCGGACTCAAGAGAATGGCCGGAGCCGCCATGCGGCGCCCGGCCATTCTTTTCTTTACGCCTGGCGCTTAGAGTGGCTTATGTGGACGCCTCCCTCAGGGAATTGGGTGGGAGAAACGACATGAAACCGTCAACTGAACTAAACCAATCCCGATTGACACGGGGAGTCATATCAGCCTCCCGACCCTCGCTCCCCAAAAGCAAATACGTGGCTCGCCCATGCCTGACGTTCAATCGGCGAAAGCCGATGTGATCGCCTCCACGACGACACGCACTCTAGCCGTGCGCGCCAAGTCTTGGTGCAACACCAGCCACGCCTCGTAGGGCTTGGCCCGCTGGCACTCCGGCCATAGCCGCACCAGTGCGGGATCGCGCCGGGCCAGGTACTCGGGCAACTCGCCTATCGCCAAGCCGGCGCGCACGAAGGTCGTGAGCATCAGACTCGAATCCAGTTCGGCAACCACGCGACCCTGTGCCCTGGATTCACCCGCCAGCGTGTCGTCCTGCCGACCGGTCACACCCTCCTGGTAGAGCGCAATGTCGTGGCTCGCAAAGCCTTTTCCGGGCTGCGGCTCACCATGCTTGGCCAGATAGCCTCGGGTTGCGTACAGGCCAACTTCCCAGCAGCCCAGTTGGCGAACGATCAAGTCCGGTTGCTCCGGCCGCAGGGTACGTACAGCAATGTCGGCCTCCCGCCGCGCCAGGTCGAGCAGCCGCGTCGTGGTGCTCAGGATCACCCGCACCTCGGGATGGCTGGCGCGCAGGCGTTCAATGGCCGGAACCACGAAGTCCACCGCCAACGCGTCGGTGGTGGTCACGCGTACCTCTCCGGCCACGCGCGCGTCGGCACCTTCGCTGCGGCGCTCGAAGGAGACGGCCATGCGTTCCATGTCCTCGGCTATGCGCAGCACTTGCTGGCCGGTGTCGGTCAGCACCAAGCCGCCCGTGGTGCGCAGGAACAGCCGGCTGCCCACCGCCTGCTCCAATCCGGTCAGACGCCGACCCACCGTGGTCTGGTCGATGGCCAGTTGCTGCGCTGCCCCGCGCAAGGTGCTGGCGCGCTGAATTGCCAGGAATATCCGCACGTCGTCCCAGTTCATCACTGCTCCATTGTCAATACTGCAAATATGCAGCCATAGGCTGCTGTTTTGTGCATTTTCACATGGAAGGCCTCTCCGTAACATAGCGCCCATCCCTTCTGAACCTTTGACGCGCAGCTGGCCCGCCTGGCTGCCGGGAGCTGCCATGCCTCGCTTACCGTTCATTCTGACCGTCGCCATGCTGAGTGCCTTCGGCCTGATTGCTTCGGACGTTTATCTGCCCGCCATGCCGAGCATGACCACGGAGTTCGGCGTCGCCGACTGGCAGATGCCGCAGACAATCTCGTTCTACCTGCTGGCACTAGCAATTGCCCAGTTGGCCTACGGGCCACTGTCGGACCGCAATGGCCGCAAGCCCGTACTGCTGACCGGCATCGCCCTCTACATCGTTGGCTCGGTGGGCTGTGCCACCTCAGCCACCTACAACGGGTTCCTGGCGTGGCGCATGCTTGAAGCAGTCGGCGCAGCTGCAGGCCTTGTCGTTGGCCGCGCCCTGATCGCCGACACTTGCGACAAGCGCACCTCCGCCAAGGTCTATGCGGTGATCTACCCGCTGGTGTCGCTGTCGCCAGCCCTGGCACCGGCCATAGGCGGGCACCTGGCAGCGGCCTTTGGCTGGCGGTCAGACTTCTTGTTCGTCGCCGCGTTCGGTGTCGTGGCACTACTGATGGTGATGACGCTGCTACCGGAAACGCTACCCATTGTTGCCCGCACCCGGACCTCTCCCTTTGCCGGCTTCAGTCATGTCCTGCGCGACCGAACTTTTCGCCGCTATACATTGGTGGTCTGCGCGATCTATTGCGCTTGGTTCGTCTACTTGACCCAATCGCCGTTTCTTTTCGCGCGCCAAGGCTTGAGTGAGGAACAAAGCGGCTGGCTGTACCTGCCGCTGACGGCCGGCATCATCGGTGCCAACCTGCTGGCCAAGCGGTTGCTTGATCGCTGGCTCTACGACCGCATCCTCGCTGCCGGCATCATGTGCTTCGTGCTTGGCGGCGTGGCATTCCTGGCCGTGGCGGCGCTGGGGCTCCATGGCGCAACCGCAGTAGTGCTACCGATGTGCCTGGTCAGTCTCGCCAATGGTTCGTCGCTGTCGCTGGCGGTGTCCGGGGCCATTGCAAGCGAGCACGGGTATGCGGCCACCGCGTCGGGACTGGTAGGGTTCTGTCAGATCGGCAGCGCCGCGCTGGTGGCAATGGGTGTCAGCGCGGCCTTCGGCACCGGCCTTGGCGTGCTTAGCGGCGCGGTGCTGGTGCTCGGCCTGATCGCGCTGTCCACCTGTCTGCCACGGCCTGGACGCCGGACGGGAGTGGTCTGAGTACCATCACGTACGCCTCTTGAATCCCCGATCCCCGGCCATGAACGCCTCCGGCATGTGGGGGATCAGTTTCGTCGCATCGACGGCTTCGCCGTAGGTCTGCGTGTGATCCAGTGCGTAGCAGGCATCGATCAGTTTTCTGCTTGCCTTGCCACCAGCACGATGCGTAAAATGAACAAACGTTCGTTCATATTATTCCGTTATGAGCCAAAATAG
>NZ_JBFRDD010000068.1:0-39974 GCF_052113425.1 Cupriavidus sp. YAF13 | reverse complement strand
CCATACGGCCTTGGCACACCTTGACGGCTCGCTTCGCATCGCGTTGGGGTGATTCCCGCCCTTCGTGCGGGAATCACGGCTACACCGAATCGATGCTCTGACTCTCCTGCCGGTTTTCTCCCCTCTCCCACACTTGTGGGAGAGGGGCCGGGGGAGAGGGCGGGCGCTCGATGTGGCGCTCGCCGTCATACTCCTACTTGTTCACCATCCGCGCCGGCACCGACAGCGTCAGTGCCGCACCCACCACCAGACACGCCGCCAGCAAGTACATCCCGGAGTCCGTGCTCTGCGTCATGTCTTTCAGCCAGCCCACCGCATACGGGCTGATGAACCCAGCCAGGTTGCCCAGCGAGTTGATCAGCGCGATCCCCGCAGCCGCGCCCGTGCCAGCCAGGAAGGCGGTCGGCAGGCTCCAGAAGAGCGGCAGGGTGGTCAGGATGCCGATGGTGGCCAGCGTCAGGCCGAGCAGTGCCAGCACGGTATTGTTGTGCCATTGCACCGACAGCACCAGGCCGACTGCGCCCAGCAGCGCGGGAACGGCAATATGCCAGCGGCGTTCGCGGGTGCGGTCGGCGCTATAGGCCACCAGCACCATGCCGACCACCGCGCAGCCATAGGGGATGGCGGTGAGCAGGCCGATGTCCAGCGGGCTCTTCACGCCGGTCTGCTTGATGATGGTGGGCAGCCAGAAGCTGACGCCATACAGGCCCATCACGAAGCTGAAGTAGATCGCGCTCATCAGCCACACGCGCGGGCTGGACAGCACCTTGCCGATCGGCGCGTCTTCCTTGTGCATGTCCTCATTGGCGATATTGCGCTGGAGCAGGGCCTTCTCTTCGTTGCTCAGCCACTTGGCGTGGACGATGCGGTCGTCCAGGTAGGCCAGCACCACCAGGCCTACCAGCACCGACGGGATGCCTTCGAGCAGGAACATCCATTGCCAGCCGGACCAGCCGTTGCGGCCGTCGAACGATTGCATCATCCAGCCCGACAGCGGTCCGCCTATCACGCCGGAGAGCGCGATCGCGGTCATGAAATAGGTGGTGGTGCGCCCGCGCCGGTGCGACGGGTACCAGTAGGTCAGGTAGAGGATGATGCCGGGGAAGAAGCCGGCCTCGGCAATGCCCAGCAGGAAGCGCAGCACGTAGAACATGGTCGGCGTGGTGACGAACATCATCGCCGCCGAGATCACGCCCCAGGTGATCATGATCCGCGCGATCCAGATGCGCGCGCCGACCTTGTGCAGGATCACGTTGCTGGGCACTTCGAACAGGAAGTAGCCGATGAAGAAGATGCCCGCGCCGAGGCCGTAGATGGTCTCGCTGAATTTCAGGTCGCCGAGCATCTGCAGCTTGGCGAAGCCGACGTTGACGCGGTCCAGGTACGCCACCACGTAGCAAAGCAAAAGGAACGGCACCAGGCGCAAGGTCACCTTGCGGTAGGTGGCATCCTCGAACGCGGGATCAGCGGCGCCGGAGTGTACTGCGGTTGTTGTCATGCTGTCTCCTCTTGGATCTGTAGATCTACATGGATCTATTTTTCTGGTTGCACGATACCGCTGGGGTGGCGCCGCTTGCCGCATGCGGCGCCGGAAAGAACGTCTACGTCTGCTATGTCAGGGCGAATACCTTAGTGCGAGAACGGGCCGCGGCCGCGCAGCGCGTTGGCGACCATCATCAGCGCGAGCAGGAAGGGCAGCGCCACGTACAGGCACCAGTGCACGCGGTCACCCACGGTGTCGCCCCATTTGCGCTTGAAGACCTGCAGGCGCGGCATGGCCGAGGGGTTGGTGGCGCGCTTGTTTCTGACGTGCCACGCCATCCAGAAGAAGAAAATGGCGAAGGCGACGGACAGGAAGTTGATATTACCCATGTTGAATGGCGATGGTTTTCAGTGTGGTGAATCCGTACAGGGCTTCGAAGCCCTTCTCGCGGCCGTAGCCTGACTGCCCGCTGCCGCCAAACGGTAGCTCTACCCCGCCGCCGGCACCGTAGTTGTTGATAAAGACCTGGCCCGCGCGCAGCTTGTGCGCCAGGCGYAGCTGGCGCGCGCCATCGCGGGTCCAGATACCGGCGACCAGGCCATAGGGCGTGCCGTTGGCGAGCGCGATGGCTTCGGCCTCGGTGTCGAACGGCGTGGCCGCCAGCAGCGGGCCAAACACTTCTTCCTGCGCCAGCCGGTGCGTGGGCGGCACGTCGCGGAACAGCATCGGCACCTGGTAATAGCCGGACTCCGGCGCTTGCGCCACGATCTGGCCTTGCGCCATGGCGGTAATGCCGGCGTGCTGCGCGTCGGAGACGAAATCCCAGACGCGCTGCTGCTGCTTGCGGTTGATCAGCGGGCCGCATTCCAGGTCCAGCTCCGACGGCCCTACGCGCAAGGATTCGAATACCGTGGCCAGGCGGTCGAGCACGGCGTTGTAAAGCGGGCGTTCCACCAGCACGCGGCTGCCGGCCGAGCAGGTCTGGCCCGCGTTTTGCACGATGCCGTTGACGATGACCGGCACCAACGCGTCGATGTCCGCATCCGCAAAGACGATCTGGGGCGACTTGCCGCCGAGCTCCAGCGTGACCGGCACGTGGTTCTCGGCAGCCATCTGCGCGATCAGCTTGCCGGTCTGCGGCGAGCCGGTGAAGGAGATATGGTTGATGCCGGTGTGGCGCGCCAGTGCGGCGCCGGCTTCATGGCCGTAGCCGGTGACGATGTTCAGCGCGCCCTCGGGCAGGCCGGCCTCGGCCGCCAGTTCCGCCACGCGCAGCAGCGACAGGCAGGCGTCTTCGGCGGGCTTGACCACGCAGGCATTGCCCGTGGCCAGCGCCGCGCCCACGCTGCGCCCGAAGATCTGCAGCGGGTAGTTCCACGGGATGATGTGGCCGGTCACGCCATGCGGCTCGCGCACGGTCAGCACGGTAAAGCCGGGCTGGTAGGGGATGGTCTGGCCGTGCAGCTTGTCGACCGCGCCGGCGTAGAACTCAAAGTAGCGCGCCACGGCGCGCGCGTCGGCGGTGGCCTGGCGCAGGGGCTTGCCGGTATCGCGCGCTTCCAGCGCGGCGAGCTCGGTCTCGTGTTCGATCAGCGTCAGCGCCACGCGGTTGAGCAGGCGGGAGCGCTCGGCGGGCGCCATCGCGCCCCAGGCGCCGTCGGCGGCCTGGCGCGCGGCGTGGACGGCCACGTTGATGTCGACCGCGTTGCCGCGGGCGATTTCGGCGAAAGGCTCGCCGCTGGATGGGTCGAATACCTTGATGCGCAAGCCGGAGTCCGGCGCGATCAGGCGGTTGGCAACGAAGTGCTGGGCGTGCATTGGATGGCTCCGGCTGGATGCGACTGCCAGGTTGTGGCTGGCAGTGCGCCTGTCGATGCGACTTTCGGACAATCC
The DNA here is from genome assembly GCF_052113425.1 of Cupriavidus sp. YAF13. NCBI lineage: Bacteria > Pseudomonadati > Pseudomonadota > Betaproteobacteria > Burkholderiales > Burkholderiaceae > Cupriavidus > Cupriavidus sp. YAF13. Next base: position 36,598 of record NZ_JBFRDD010000068.1, on the reverse strand, counting down.
GCCATTATCACTCACGGCGCGAGACGCGCAAGGCACGCGCCGCGTCAGGCCTGGGTCAGCTTCGAAACGCTATAATGCCCGCCATCCTCAAACACAGGCATCTGGAGAGCAAGCATGAGCTTCAACCTCGTTTCCCCCGGCAAGGACATCCCGAACGATTTCAACGTCATCATCGAAATCTCCGCCCAGAGCGATCCGGTGAAGTACGAAGCCGACAAGGAAACCGGCCTGCTCTTCGTCGACCGTTTCATCGGCACGGGCATGCGCTACCCGGCCAACTACGGCTTCATTCCCCAGACCCTGTCGGGCGACGGCGACCCCGTCGACGTGCTGGTGCTCTCGCCGTTCCCGATCCTGGCCGGCGCAGTGGTGCGCTGCCGCGCGCTGGGCATGCTCAAGATGACCGATGAATCGGGCGTGGACGCCAAGCTGGTCGCCGTGCCGCTGGACAAGCTGTCGCCCGCCACCGCCTTCATGAAGGGCCTGTCGGACGTGCCGCAGAACCTGCTGGACCAGATCAAGCATTTCTTTGAGAACTACAAGGCACTCGAGGCAGGCAAGTGGGTCAAGGTGGAAGGCTGGGCCGGCATTGAAGAAGCCCACAAGGAAATCACCGACGGCGTGGCGAACTACACCAAGTAAGCTCCGGCATCCAAGGTCGGTCATGCCTGAGTCCGGCGCGTGGCTGAACCGATGCTGAAAGGACCCCGCTGCGGCGGGGTTTTTTGTTGCGCCAGGCTTGATGGAAACCAAAGACGCCACAAAGCCGGTGGGTTAAGCTTCAATCACAGAACAACTCGGCAGGCAAACTGCCAAATCCCCATGTCCGCTACCTATTCGACGCCGTCCGCCATGGCACGGTATTCCGGCCCGGCGGTGTTCTTCCACTGGGCAGTGTTCCTGCTGATCGCCACCGCGTACGCGGCGATCGAGCTCAAGGATTTTCTGCCCAAGGGCAGCGCTTCCCGGGCGTTGTCGATGTCGGTGCACACATGGGCTGGCGCGCTGGTGCTCATGCTGGCGGTGCCGCGCCTGCTGTGGCGCCTGGTGCGCGGCGCGCCGGCGCCCGAGCCCGGTCCGCGCTGGATGCAGCTGCTCGGCAGTGCCATGCACCTTGTGCTCTATCTGTTCATTTTCGCGCAGCCCGTGCTGGGCCTGCTGGCCCTCAACGCCGGTGGCCACCTGCTGACGGTGCCAGGCCTTGGCATCGAGCTGCCCTCGCTGGTGGCGCAAAGCAAGGACCTGAAAGAGACCCTGGAGGAAGTCCACGGCACACTGGGCACCGCCTTCTACACGGTGATCGGGCTGCACGCCATCGCGGCGCTGTTCCACCACTACATGCTGGGCGATAACACGCTGCGACGCATGTGGCGCTAGACCCGCGCCGGGCAAGCCGCCCTAGCTGCGTGCAAACGGCGTGCGGTCGTTGAGCTCGTCCAGGTAGGCATCGATGCCCTGGCGCTCGCGCACCAGGAAACGCTCCACGGCATCGGCAAAGGACGGGTGCGCCAGCCAGTGGGCTGAGCGGGTCGCCACTGGCAGGAAGCCCCGCGCCATCTTGTGCTCGCCCTGGGCGCCGCCTTCGAAGGTGCGGATGCCCTGGGCTATGCAAAACTCCAGCGGCTGGTAGTAAGCCGTCTCGAAATGCAGGCAGGGGTGGTGCTCGAGCGCGCCCCAGTAGCGCCCGAACAGGGTGCTGCGCGCCGGATCGTCGTCGTAGACCACCAGGGACGCGGCAATCGGCTGGCCGGCACGCTCGGCCACCACCAGCAGCAGGTTCTCTGGCATGGCGGCGCCGATACGCTGGAAGAAATCCAGGTTCAGGTAGGGCGTGGAATGGTGCTCGCGGTACGTTTGCCGGTAGCAGCGGTTGAAAAAGCGCCATTGCGCCTCGTCGATCTCGGGCCCCCGCAACTGGCGGAAGGTGATGCCGGCATCGGCCACGCGGCGCCGTTCGGCGCGGATGTTCTTGCGTTTCTTTTGCGAAAGCGTGGCCAGGAACGCTTCGAAGCTCTCATAGCCCGGGTTGGTCCAGTGGAACTGCACGCCGTGGCGCATCAGCATGCCGGCGTCTTCCATCAGCGCGGCCTCGTGCTCGTCGGGAAACAGCACGTGCAGGGAGGACAGCTGGCTTTGCTGCGCCACCGCCAGCGCACATTGCAGCAGGCAGCGGCGCGCGTCTTCGTCCTCGGCCAGCAGCCGCGCACCCTGCACGGGCGTGAAGGGAAGCGCGGACAGCAGCTTGGGGTAGTAGGGCAGGCGATGCTGCGCGTAGGCGTCGGCCCAGGCCCAGTCGAACACGTATTCCCCGTAGGAGTGCGACTTCGCGTACAGCGGCATGGCCGCCGCCAGGCGCTCGCCACCCTCGGCGCGCGGCGCCCATAGCGTCAGGTAGCGCGGGCTCCAGCCGGTCTCGTCGCAGGCGCTGCCGCTGGCATGCATGGCGTGCAGGAAGGCGTGGCGCAGGAACGGCGTAGCCCCGGGCTGGGCCGCCACCAAGGTGTCCCACTCGGCCTCGGGCAGCTCGGACAGATCGAAAACGATCTGCGTGCGATAATTCTCCATCCGCTCGTGTTCCTGCCGGCCTTGTGCCGCAGCCGCCCCCGGGGTGGCCGCGTCAGGCTGGCCGGAGCCGGGCTTGAAAGATTCAGACTGCATTGCGCTAGATTTGCTCATCATCGGCGCTGCCCTCGGGCGGCGCCCTTGTTCCGGCATGGCTGCTATTGCTGATATGGCTGATCACGCCGCGCCCGCGCAGATGCGGGTGGGGCGACGGTTGAGTCTACCGGAAATGGCGCGGTGCGGCAGGCCACATCCCGCTGCCGGCAGGCAGGCTAAAATCTCTCACTAACCAACGACTATATAAGGGGCCAATATGAAGCAGATTACCGCCATCATCAAACCGTTCAAGCTGGACGAAGTGCGCGAGGCGCTGGCTGACGTCGGCGTGACCGGCCTGACGGTAACCGAGGTGAAGGGCTTTGGCCGCCAGAAGGGGCATACCGAGCTGTATCGCGGTGCTGAGTATGTGGTCGATTTCCTGCCCAAGATCAAGATCGAGGTCGTGGTTGCCGAGAACCAGCTCGACACCGTGCTGGACGCCATCGTCAAGGCAGCGCACACCGGCAAGATCGGCGACGGCAAGATCTTCGTGACCGAGATCGAGCGCGTGATCCGCATCCGCACCGGCGAGCAGGACGAAGCCGCCGTTTAAGCATTCGGGCGCTCAGGCTTTTTTAGCGGTCAGGCGCCGGCGGGCAAGCCAGGCGATCCCACGGGAGGGGGCGCCTGAATTGCCGCGGGCGTTGTTGCCTGGCCCGGCACGGCCTAGCTCGGCAACTTCCAGTCGAAGCGCACGCACAGCAGGCGCGCCGCCGTGATGGTGATGGCGCCCGCCAGCAGGGCTAGTTCCTGCTCGGCCTGCAGCCAGGTCAGGCCAACATAGACACAGCAGCCGACGAAGGCACAGGTGGCATAGGGCGAGCGGTCCCGCAGGATCATCGGCACCTCGTTGCACAACACGTCGCGCACCACGCCACCGAACACCGAAGAGATGATGCCCATCATGACCGCCACGGTCGGGGTCATCTGCGCCACCAGCGCGAGCGATGTGCCGGTGACCGAAAATAGCCCCAGGCCGATCGCATCGGCCGTGATCATGGTGCGCTCGGACGCCACCCGGCTGACCACCCGCAGCACGAACGACGCGCCGAGCGACATCACGAAGATCAAAATCACATAGCCTTCGTGGTCGACCCAGTAGAAGGGGCGGCGGTCCAGCAGCACGTCGCGCACCGTGCCGCCGCCGAAGGCGGTGGCGAACGCCACCACGAAAGTGCCCACGGCATCGAAGCGCTGCTTGCGCGCATCGACAACGCCGGAGACGGCAAAGGCGAGCACGCCCACCACTTCCATGACATGCAGGATCAGGGGCAGCCGCCCCATCAGGAGATCGAGCGGCAGATGCATCGCGCGCGTTGTCTCAGGCGTGCGGCTGGCGCAGCAGCACCATCAGCGCACCGGCGCCACCCTCGGCGCCGCGTGCCTGCACGAAGGCCAGCACTTCTTCCTTCTGTACCAGCCAGCTGCGCACCTTGCCCTTGAGCACGGGTGTCTTGTCCGGCGAGCCGTTGCCCTTGCCGTGGATCACGCGCACGCAGCGCACGCCACGCTTGACCGAGCGCCGCACGAACTCCGCCAGTGCCTCGCGCGCTTCTTCGCTGCGCAGGCCGTGCAGGTCGATCTTGTCCTGGGGCACCCATTCGCCGCGGCGCAGCTTCTTGACCACGTCCATGCCGATGCCGGGGCGGCGGAACGAAAGGGTTTCGTCGGTATCGAGCAGGCTCTCGACGTCGAACTCGTCGGAAAGCGATGCGGCCAGCACGGCTTTGTCGTCCAGCTGGGTTTGTACCGGCACGGGCGCCGGGCGGCGGGGTGCGGGAGTGACGCGGTTGCGGTCGCGCAGGGTGTTGACGTTGCCTACGCTGCTGCGGAATACGTCGGCTTCTTCGCGGGCGCGCTGTGCCGCTTCGTCCGCCGCGCGGCGCTCGGCTTCGCGCCGCTCGGTGTCGGCCTTGAGGGAGTCGCGCAAGCCGGACAGGTCGGTCAGGCCGAAACGCTTGGGCGGGCTGGCGGCGGGGGCGGGCTTGGCGGGTTTGGTGGGCTTTCTGGCGCCGTGCGTCATGGCGTGTCTCCGGGGTGCTCGGCGTGATTATAGGGTGGCAGGGCGTGGCGCGGCTGGCGCGCGCGGCGGCATCACCGGCTTGAAAAAGACAAAGGCCGGGCAAGCCCGGCCTGAGCCTTTCGTCTTAGTCCCTTTACTGCAGGGCTTCCACGTAGCGCTGTGCATCCAGGGCTGCCATGCAGCCCGTGCCTGCGCTGGTGATCGCCTGGCGATAGATGTGGTCCTGCACGTCGCCGGCCGCGAACACGCCCGGGATGCTGGTGGCCGTGGCATCGCCGGCCAGGCCGCTCTTGGTGACGATATAGCCGTTGCGCATCTCGAGCTGGCCTTCGAACAGGTCGGTGTTCGGCTTGTGCCCGATGGCCACGAACACGCCCGCCAGCTTGAGGTCTTCGACCGTGTTGGTGTTCACGTTGCGCACCTTCAGGCCCGTCACGCCGGAGTCGTCGCCGGTCACTTCTTCCAGCACGGAGTTCCAGCGGATTTCCACGCGGCCTTCCTTCTCGCGCTGCAGCAGGCGGTCGACCAGGATCGGCTCGGCGCGGAACTTGTCGCGGCGATGCAGCACGGTCACCTTGCTGGCGATCTGCGACAGGTAGAGGGCTTCTTCCACAGCGGTGTTGCCGCCGCCGACCACGGCCACTTCCTGGTTTTTGTAGAAGAAACCGTCGCAGGTGGCGCAGGCCGACACGCCGCGGCCCATGAACAGCTCTTCCGACGGCAGGCCGAGGTACTGCGCCGAGGCGCCGGTGGCGATGATCAGTGAATCGCAGGTGTATTCACCGGCATCGCCCACCAGGCGGATCGGGCGTTCGGTCAGCTTCGCGGTATGGATGTGATCGAAGATGATTTCGGTGTTGAAGCGTTCGGCATGCTCCAGGAAGCGCTGCATCAGTTCCGGGCCTTGCACGCCGTTAGCGTCGGCGGGCCAGTTTTCCACGTCGGTGGTGGTCATCAGCTGGCCACCCTGGGCCAAGCCGGTGATCAGCACCGGCTGCAGGTTGGCGCGGGCCGCATAGACGGCGGCGGTATAGCCGGCGGGGCCGGAACCGAGAATCAGCACTTTTGCGTGTTTGGCCATGATGCTTTCCTATGGCTGGTGCGCCTTGATGCGCACCAGCGTGAATCGAAACCAGCATTATAAGTGGACCGGCGTTTGCTCACTGTTGCAAATTCCAATGAGAGCGATAGCCCCGGCCAAGGTTAAAATGGCCGGCAAACCAATCTTCACATGGCAACCCAGACCCAAGGCATGGCCCGAGCTACTACCACAACACGTACCGATCCTTCCGCGCTGCCCTCGCGCATCGGCAAGCTGCTGGGCGAAGTGCGCTGGTTCCTGTTGCTGGCGGTCACATTGGCCTTCGTCTGCATCCTGGCCAGCTACAGCAAGGCGGACCCCGGCTGGTCGCACGCCAACCAGGTGGCCGACATCCACAACCTCGGCGGCCGTGTGGGCGCCTGGATGGCCGATGTGCTGTTCTTCATCTTCGGCTTCTCCGCCTACTGGTGGGCGGTGTTGCTGGTGCGCCGCTGCTGGCGCGGCTGGCGCGCGCTGACCGCCGAGCTGCCCGAGCGCAACGGCGAGGCCCGGCAGGGCCTGGTGGTGAGCTGGATCGGCTTTGGCCTGTCGCTGACCGCCAGCATGGGCCTGGAGGCCATCCGCATGTATCCGCTGCGCGCTGCGCTGCCACGCGCCCCGGGCGGCGTGCTGGGCGACCTGCTCGGTGGCTGGATGCAGATGGCGCTGGGCTTTACCGGCGCCACGCTGCTGCTCTTGCTGACGCTGGCCATCGGCCTGTCGCTGTTCTTCCATTTCTCGTGGCTGTCGGTGGCCGAGCACGTGGGCGGCTTCGTCGAGACGCTCTTCCTCGGTTTCAAGGCGCGCCGCGAAAGCAAGCAGGACCGCATCATCGGCGAGGCGGCCAAGGTCGTGCGCACCGAAACCGTGGAAGTGCAGCGGGTCAAGATCGAGGAGGCCACGCCGGTACAGATCGTGCGGCCCCAGGCGGTGCCCAAGCACGAACGCGTGGAGCGCGAGAAGCAGCAGCCGCTGTTCGCCGATATCCAGGACTCCGACCTGCCGCCGCTGGCGCTGCTGGACCCCATCCCCACGCACCAGGAAACCGTCAGCGCCGAAACGCTGGAATTCACCTCGCGCCTGATCGAGAAGAAGCTCAAGGACTTCGGTGTCGAGGTCAAGGTGGTGGCGGCCTACCCGGGCCCGGTCATCACCCGCTACGAGATCGAGCCGGCCACCGGCGTCAAGGGCAGCCAGGTGGTCAACCTGGCGCGCGACCTGGCGCGATCGCTGTCGCTGGTCTCCATCCGGGTGGTGGAAACCATCCCCGGCAAGATCTACATGGGGCTGGAACTGCCCAACCCCAAGCGCCAGACGGTGCGGCTGTCCGAGATCCTCGGCTCGCAGGTCTACAACGAGAGCGCGTCCAACCTCACGATGGCGCTGGGCAAGGACATCGCCGGCAAGCCCATGGTGGCGGATCTGGCCAAGATGCCGCACTGCATGGTGGCGGGCACCACCGGCTCCGGCAAGTCGGTTGGCATCAACGCCATGATCCTGTCTCTGCTCTACAAGGCCAAGGCCGAGCAGGTCAGGCTGATCCTGATCGACCCGAAGATGCTGGAGATGAGCGTCTACGAAGGCATCCCGCATCTGTTGTGCCCGGTGGTGACCGACATGCGCCAGGCCGGCAACGCCCTGAACTGGGCGGTCGGCGAGATGGAGCGGCGCTACAAGCTGATGAGCAAGCTGGGCGTGCGCAACCTGGCCGGCTACAACAAGAAGATCGACGAAGCCGCCGCACGCGAGGAAAAGCTTCCCAACCCGTTCAGCCTGACGCCGGACGCACCCGAGCCGCTCGAGAAGCTGCCGATGATCGTGATTGTGATTGACGAGCTGGCCGACCTGATGATGGTGGTGGGCAAGAAGGTGGAAGAGCTCATCGCGCGCATCGCGCAGAAGGCCCGTGCCGCCGGCATCCACCTGGTGCTGGCCACGCAGCGTCCGTCGGTCGACGTGATTACCGGCCTGATCAAGGCTAACGTGCCGACCCGCATCGCCTTCCAGGTCAGCAGCAAGATCGATTCGCGCACCATTCTCGACCAGCAGGGCGCGGAAGCGTTGCTCGGCATGGGCGACATGCTCTACCTGGCGCCGGGCACCGGCGTGCCGATCCGCGTGCACGGCGCCTTTGTCTCCGACGATGAAGTGCACCGCGTGGTCGAAAAGCTCAAGGAAGGCGGCGAGACCAACTACATCGAGGGGATTCTCGAAGGCGGTGTGGCCGAGGGCGACCTGGGCGGCGATGGCATGGGCGGTGGCGCCGGCATTGGCGGCGGCGGCGAGGCCGATCCGCTCTACGACCAGGCTGTCGACGTGGTGCTGAAGAACCGCCGCGCCTCGATCTCCCTGGTGCAGCGCCACCTGCGCATCGGCTATAACCGTGCCGCGCGGCTGCTGGAGGACATGGAAAAGGCTGGCCTGGTTTCCGCCATGTCGGGCAACGGCAATCGCGACATACTGGCCCCGGCAGGCACCGCCCGCGAGGAAGAATAAGCTGCCGCGCGTAACATGCCGTTACGTGCGAAGCACATCGTTGCGGAATCCGGCGCCCGCGCACCGCTCTAACCGGACAGGCAGTGCAGCCGCCCCGGCGGTGCGCACCCTCCAACCCAGCAAGGACAACACCATGCGAATCCGCATTCTCGTGTCGGCATGCGCTGCGGTGGCCATGCTGTCGCTGACAGCGACGGCGGCCATGGCGGCCGGCACCGACCAGCTCCAGGCCTTCGTGGCGGGCGTGAAGAGCGCCAAGGGCGAATTCACCCAGCGCCAGGTCAAGGGGCAGGGCGACAGCCTCAAGGTGGCCAGCACCTCCAGCGGCACCTTCGCTTTTTCGCGCCCTGGCAAGTTCACCTGGCGCTACGTCAAGCCGTACGACCAGTTGCTGCAGGCAGACGGCCAGACACTCTACATCTACGACAAGGACCTCAACCAGGTCACCGAGCGCAAGCTCGATGGCGCCCTGGGGTCCAGCCCCGCCGCGATCCTGTTCGGCAGCAATGACCTGGAAAAGAACTTTGTCGTGAAGAACGGCCCCACGCGCGACGGCGTGGAGTGGCTGGAGCTCACGCCGAGAGCCAAGGACACGCAGTTCGAGCGCATCGGCATCGGCTTCAAGGGCGGCAACCTGGAAGCGATGGAACTGCGTGATGCCTTCGGCAACACGACGCTCCTGACCTTCAGCGCGATGCAGAAGAATCCCGTGCTGCCGGCCGACACCTTCCGGTTCGCGGTGCCCAAGGGCGCCGATGTGCTCAAGCAATGAGGCGCGCCATGATCCCCGCATTCCCGACCCGGCCGGCCTGGCGCCGTTGCGGTGCCATTGCTGGCATTGCCGCCGCTGCGTTGCTGGCCGCCTGCGCCGGCCCCGGCGCCAGCAAGCAGTTCGATGTGGATGCCTTCCTGCGCGCCTCCGATACGGCGCTGCCGGAAGTGCTTGCCAATCCGGATTTTCTCTCTGCCACGCAGGCTAGCGCTAACGATTGCGCCGTGCTGCTGCAGTCGGCCAACAGCGGCGTGCTGGAAGGGCTGCCGCCCACCAGCGGCGGACATGGGCCAGCCTGGCTGCTGCATCCGRCTGGCGCCCCGGCCAAGGTGTGGCTGGTGGTCGGCAAGGCCGGCGGCGAGCGGACCTGCCATGGGCCGTTGCCTGCCGATGCCATGAAGGCATTGGTGGAGCGCGCCAGTACCTGAAGTGTGATGCACGGATAACGCCGGGCGCAATCGAAGACCCGGCGGTATCCGTCATCCCGGTCCGCGTTTCAGCGTCTCAATCCGCACTTTTACCTCCCCGGGCTTGCAGCGAGAAAAATGACAACGTTGTAACTTGACTGTCGAAACGGGAATGATTATTGTTTCCAGCTTGTCTTGTCCAGAATGCATGCATGGCATCGTCAGGACGGCATACAACAATCATCGAAGGGGAGAGTCATGACCAAATTCCGCCGCTTGATGCCACGGGCCACAGCGCTCGCCGCGCTCGCTGTTCTGGCACTGCCGCTCGCCGCGCACGCACAGGAAAAGGTGCTGAACCTTTACACCGCGCGCCACTACCAGACCGACGAAGCGCTATACGCCAACTTCACCAAGCAGACCGGCATCAAGATCAACCGCATCGAAGGCCAGGAAGACCCGCTGCTGGAGCGCATCAAGAGCGAGGGCGCCAACAGCCCGGCCGATGTGTTCATCACCGTCGACATCGGCCGGCTGTGGCGGGCCCAGCAGGCGGGCGTGTTCGCGCCGCTCAAATCGAGCGTGCTGGAGTCGCGCATCCCCGCCAACTACCGCGACCCGAACGGCGACTGGTTCGGCTTCTCGGCACGGGCCCGCGTCATCGCCTATAACAAGGCCGCGGTCAAGCCCGGCGACATCAAGACCTACGAAGATCTCGCCGATCCCAAGTGGAAGGGCAAGCTGTGCATCCGCTCCAGCGGCCACGTGTACAACCTGTCGCTGATGTCCAGCCTGATCGCCCATGATGGCGAGGCCAAGACCGAGCAATGGACGCGCGGCGTGGTGGCCAACCTGGCCCGCGCGCCCAAGGGCGGCGACACCGACCAGCTCAAGGCCGTGGCGGCGGGAGAGTGCGATATCGCGGTGGCCAACACCTACTACATCGCCCGCATCCTCAAGTCGGCCAAGCCCGAGGACAAGGCCGTGGCGGAGAAGCTTGGCGTGCTGTGGCCCAATCAGGCCAGCCAGGGCGTGCACATGAACATCTCCGGCGGCGGCATGCTCAAGCATGCGCCCAACAAGGATTCCGCGCGCGCGTTCCTGGAGTACCTGGCCAGCGATGACGCGCAGCGCTATTTCGCCGATGGCAACAACGAGTGGCCCGTGGTGGAAAGCGTGAAGATCAGCAATCCGGCGCTGGAAGCGCTGGGCAGCTTCAAGGCGGACAAGATCAGCGTGGCCGAACTGGGCAAGCACCAGCCGCAAGCGCAGAAGCTGGCGGACAAGGCCGGCTACAAGTAAGACAGCAAGTAGGAAAGCAAGTAGGAAAGCAAGTAGGAAAGCAAGTAGGAAAGCAAGAAGACGCCGGCACGGCCTGGCCGGCTGGACGGAAATGGCGGCGTGAGCCGCCATTTCCCATTTCTACGGCTTGGGCACGGGCCTGGCTTTGGACCCTGGCCCCTTGGCGGCGTTGCTCTCGCCGCCTTCGCCAGGCTCAAGGCGCCGGAAGTTCAGCTTAGCGCCGCGCTCCCTGTGCTTCTCGAAGGTCACCTTCAGCTGCTCGCGCCGCTTCTTGTGCGAGTGGCCCAACGTGCCAGCCGCGTACGGCAGCTTGGCCACCACCTTGCCCGCGGTCTGGCGCGCCAGGAGCACGTCCAGCGCTTGCCGCGCGCGTACCTGGGCGTGCAGCAGCGCGTCCGAAGGATTGGCCTTGGCGCGGTTCATGTCGTAAGGCAACATGACCGGCCCCGCAAGCTGGCGCAGCGCTGCGCGGATGTGCGGGCTGTCCAGCCCGGCCTCGTGGAGCACCCATGCCGCGTCATGGCGCAGCCACGGCTCCGGGTCGCCGAGCTTGCGCAGCAGGGCAAGCGAGATATCTGCCTGGCGGTAGCCATGCGCGCGCCGTACCGCGTTGAGCGCGATGCGCCTGACATGGGAGTTCTCGTGATCGAACAGGTCCGCCACCAGGCGCTCGACCATGCCCGGTTTTTCCAGTTGCTCAGCCAGTTGGCCCGCCAGGGCGATTTCCTCGACGGCGCTGATCCGGTCTTGCCGGGTCATCCGGTTCAGCTTGAACACGAGCATGCGGTAACGAAGCTGCATAACACTCCCTGAAAACGCTGCGAACAAATGCCGGGCAAGGATTGCGGCCGGCACAGTCATGGTGCGGCGCGAAGCACGCCAGCGGTGGGGGCAGACCGCCTGGCTCGCGCGAGAAAGGGTGCGGTGGGCCGGGGCGCAGCTTCGGACTAGGGGGATATCGGCAAGACGTTGAAGAACTTTAGGAAAATGCGTGGGCGACTTGGCCGGCCTATTCCCGCGCATCCCGCCGTATCGAGCGCGACAGCAGGATCACCGGCAGCAGGCCCACCGCCACGATCACCAGCGAGGCGGTGGCGGCCTCGGCCAGCCGCTCGTCGGAGGCCAGGTTGTATGCCTGCACGGCTAGCGTGTCGAAATTGAACGGCCGCATCACGAAGGTGGCGGGCAGCTCTTTCATGACGTCGACGAAGACGATCAGCGCCGCGGTCAGCAGGCTGCCGCGCAGCATCGGCAGGTGCACGCGCCGCAGCGTGGCGCCGGGGCCGTCGCCCAGGCTGCGCGCCGCCGCGTCCATGCCCGGCGTGATCTTGACCAGGCCGGCGTTGACGGTTTGCAGCGCCACGCCCAGAAAGCGCACCAGGTAGGCATAGACCAGTGCGGCAATGCCGCCGGTCAGCAGGAGCCCGGCCGACCATCCCAGATGCTGCTGCAGCCACGCCGACATGGCGTTGTCCAGCCGCGCCACCGGCACCAGCACGCCGACCGCGACCACCGAGCCCGGCAGGGCATAGCCCATGCCGCACACCCGGGTCAGCGCACGCAGCAGCCAGCCCCGGCCGGCGGCCATGCCGCGCCCGGCATAGCCGATCACCAGCGCGGCCATCACCGCGATCAGCGCGGTCACGCTGGCCAGCAGGAAGCTATTGCGCACCAGGCCGATAAAGCGCGGGCCGAACTGCGCGTCACCTTCGGCCAGCGCCATCTTGCACAGCATCAGCGCCGGGATGGCAAAGCCCAGCAGCACCGGCACCACGCATACCAGCAGCGCCAGCGCCGCGCGCCAGCCATGCAGCCGGTATGCCGGCGCGCGGCGCTGGCCGCCGTGCACGCGGGCGCGGCCCCGGCTGGCGCGCTCGACCAGCAGGATGCCGATCACGAACAGCAACATGCAGGCCGACAACTGCGCCGCCGCGTTCTTGTCGCCCAGCGAGAACCAGGCGCGGTAGATGCCCGTGGAGAAGGTCGGGATGCCGAAGTAGGCCACCGTGCCGAAATCGGCCAGCGTCTCCATCAGCGCCAGCGCTGTGCCGGCCACGATGCCGGGGCGCGCCAGTGGCAGCATCACGCGCCAGACGCTGCCCCAGGTGCCATAGCCAAGCAGCCTTGCCGCTTCCAGCGTGTTCAGGGTTTGCTGCAGGAAGGCCGCGCGCGCGGTCAGGTAGACGTAGGGATAGAGCACCAGCGTGAACAACACGATGGCGCCGCCCAGCGAGCGGATATCCGGGAACCAGTACTCCCGGGCACGCCAGCCGGTCAGCTCACGCAGCCAGCTTTGCACCGGGCCGGCGAACTGCAGGGCATCGGTATAGGCGTAGGCGATGACATAGGCCGGCATCGCCAGCGGCAGCACCAGCGCCCATTCCAGCCAGGCCCGCCCGGCGAACCGGTAGGTGCTGACCAGCCACGCGGTGGGCACGCCCACCAGCAGCACGCCGGCGCAGACGCCGGCCAGCAGCCACAGCGTATTGCCAACGTACTCGGACAGGACCGTGTCGGCCAGATGCCGCCAGGTGTCGCCGCTGGGCTCGAGCAGGCTGCCTGCCACCTGCGCGATCGGCAGCGCGATCAGCAGCGCGGCCAGGGCGGCAACCAAGGCTAGCGGGTGCAGGCGGCGGGTACGGCTAGGGCGAAGCAGGCTCATGCGGCAGCGGTGTGGGTGTCGGTATGGGTGCGGGACAGGGCGAGGCCCGGCGGCGGGGCGCGGTCGGCAGGCTTTCGGGCAAGCCCCGCATTCTAGCAATGCGGATACGCCGGGCGGCGCGTCGCATGTGACAGACATCCAGGGCCTGCGTCCATATAATGCTCGGCATGCCAGGCCACCCGCATTCCAATACATCCATGCCAGCACGATCCGATATCGTGATCGAGGTCGATCGCATCCACCATGGCTTTGGCAGCCAGCGCGTTGTCAACGACCTGTCCTTCACCCTCGCGCGCGGCAGCATCGCCTGCCTGCTCGGCCCCAGCGGCTGCGGCAAGACCACGGTGCTGCGCGCCATCGCCGGATTCGAGCCGCTGCGCGAAGGCCGCATCCTGCTGCAGGGGCAGGTGATGTCGTCGCCGGGGTTTGCCGTGGCGCCCGAGCACCGGCGCATCGGCATGGTGTTCCAGGATTACGCCTTGTTCCCGCACCTGAGCGTGGCGGACAACATCGCCTTCGGGCTGCATGCCGTGCGCCGCGGAGAACGCGCGGCGCGGGTGGAGGAAATGCTCACGCTGGTGGGCCTGGCCGGATCCGGCGGCAAGTTCCCGCACGAGCTCTCGGGCGGCCAGCAGCAGCGTGTGGCGCTGGCCCGTGCACTGGCGCCGAAGCCGGAGCTGCTGCTGCTCGACGAGCCGTTCTCCAATCTCGACGTCGACCTGCGCGAGCGCCTGAGCCTGGAGGTGCGCGACATCCTCAAGGCCCAGGGCGCCACCGCCATTCTGGTCACCCACGACCAGTACGAAGCCTTTGCGATGGCCGACGAGATCGGCGTGATGCACGCCGGCGCCATCGAGCAGTGGGACAGCGCGCACAACCTCTATCACCGGCCGGCCACGCGCGTGGTCGCGGACTTCATCGGGCAGGGCGTGCTGATGCCGGGCCAGCTTGCCAGCCCGCACTCGGTCATGCTGGAACTCGGCACGCTGCAGAGCCGCGAGCCGTTGGGCGTACCACCCGCAACGACAGAGGTCGATGTGCTGATCCGTCCCGACGATATCGTGCACGACGATGACAGCCCGCTGCGCGCGAAAATCCTGCACAAGGCCTTTCGCGGCGCCGAGATCCTGTACACGCTACGCCTGGCCGGCGGCGGCCAGGTGTTGTCGCTGGTGCCTTCGCATCACGACCATGCGCTCGGCGAGCACATCGGCATTCGCGTGGAGGTGGACGACGTGGTGGCGTTCCGGCGCGGCTGAGCGCATCGCCAGGGCCCTGGCCGCTTACTTGCCGGCTTGCTTGTCCTTGCCGGCACCACGGCACCACGGCACCACGGCACCACGGCACCACGGCACCACGGCACCACGGCACCACAGCCTTATGGCTTCACGGCTTCACGGCTTCATTGCCTCAAGATTGCAGGACTCTCATCATGTTTGCTTCCCCAAAGCGCGCGTCCCAGTTGCTGCGCCGCCAATGCCTGCGCCGCAGCCTGCTGGTAGCCTTGCTGGCCGGCGGCGCAAACCTGGCCTGGGCGCAGCCGGCGGCTGCGGCCACCTGGCGGATGGCCACCGAATACCCGGCCGGCGCCATGCCTGGCGAAGGGCTGGCTACCTTCGCCGATGAGGTCAAGGCGCGCACCGCAGGCGCCATCGACGTCAAGCCCAGCTTTGACGCCAGCGCGGGATTCAAATCCGCGCAGATGCCGGCCGCGATGAAAGAAGGGCGGCTGGAGGGCGGCGATGCCTTCGGCGGCGCGCTGGGCGCGGCGGATCCGCTGTTCCTGCTGTCGTCGCTGCCGTTCGTCGCCACCTCGGTGGATTCGGCCAGGCGCCTGGCCGAGCTGGCCCGCGCCGACTACGCGCGCGCCTTCGAGGCGCAGGGGCAGCACCTGCTCTACGTCACGCCCTGGCCACCCACCGGCTTGTGGTCGCGCAACGCGGTTGCCACGCTGACAGACCTGCGTGCGCTTTCGGTGCGCACCTATGATGAGACATCCACCGAAGTCATGCGTACTGCCGGCGCGCAGCCGGCCAACCTGTCGTTTGCCGACGCGATGCCGCGCCTGAAGGACGGCTCGGTCAACGCGGTGCTGTCCTCCGGCGACGGCGGCGCGGGCCGCAAGCTGTGGGACTACCTGCCCAACTTCACGGCCATTGGCTATGCGATGCCGTTGTCGTTCACCACGGTCAATGCGGCCACGTACGCGGCCTTGCCGCCCGCTTTGCGCGCCTCGGTAGACGCAGCCGCACAGGCGACCGAGCAAAAGCAGTGGGCGCGCCTGGGCACACGGCTGGAAGAAAACACCGCGCGCATGCGCGCCAACGGCGTGACCATCCAGGACAATCCCGCCCCGGCGGTGCAGCAGGCGCTACGCGATGCCGGCGCGGGCGCGGTGACGGCCTGGCGCGCGCGCGTGGGCAGCGAGCGCGCTGGCGTGCTGGATGTCTTCACGCGCTGATTCGCTAGCCGTAGCAGGCTGCGCGGCCGGCCGCGCGCGATGGTCTACACTGTCAGGTTCCAAGGCGCAGCGGGAACGCACCGTGCGCGCCTGACCTGACTTAAAGGCCTGAATACCGTGGCGGACACGCTGTTTTCCGAAGCTCCCGATCGTTCCCAGCAACCCCTGGCCGAGCGCCTGCGCCCGCGCAATATCGACGAGGTGATTGGCCAGCAACACCTGCTTGGCGCTGGCAAGCCGCTGCGGGTGGCGTTCGCATCCGGCGAGCCGCATTCCATGATCCTGTGGGGCCCGCCCGGCGTGGGCAAGACCACGCTGGCGCGGCTGATGGCCACGGCCTTCGACGCCGAGTTCATCGCGCTGTCGGCGGTGCTGTCCGGCGTCAAGGATATCCGCGAGGCGGTTGAGCGCGCCGAGCAATACCGTGCCCACGGACGGCGCACACTGGTCTTCGTGGACGAGGTGCACCGTTTCAACAAGAGCCAGCAGGACGCCTTCCTGCCGCACGTGGAAAGCGGACTGTTCACCTTTATCGGCGCCACCACCGAGAACCCGTCCTTCGAGGTCAACGGCGCCTTGCTGTCGCGCGCCGCGGTGTACGTGCTCAAGAGCCTGGACGACGCCGAGCTGACGCTGCTGGCGCGGCGCGCCAGCGAAGAGCTGGGCGGCCTGCAATGGGTGGACGAGGCGCTGCAACTGATCGTGGCCTCGGCCGATGGCGATGGCCGCAAGCTGCTCAACAATATCGAGATCGTAGCGCGCGCCGCGCGCAGTGCCGGCGCGCCGGTCATCGATAACGCGCTGCTGGGCAGCGCCTTGTCGGAGAACCTGCGCCGCTTCGACAAGGGCGGCGACGCGTTCTACGATCAGATCAGCGCGCTGCATAAATCCGTGCGCGGCTCCGATCCCGATGCCACGCTGTACTGGTTCTGCCGCATGATCGACGGCGGCGCCGATCCGCGCTATCTGGCGCGCCGCATCGTGCGCATGGCGTGGGAGGACATCGGCCTGGCCGATCCGCGTGCCGCCCGCATCACGCTGGATGCCGCCGAGACCTACGAGCGGCTGGGCTCGCCGGAAGGCGAGCTCGCGCTGGCGCAAGCCCTGATCTACCTGGCCGTGGCGCCCAAGTCCAATGCCGGCTACAACGCCTACAACACCGCGCGTGCTTTCGTGGCCAAGGACAAGTCGCGCGGCGTGCCGGTACACCTGCGCAACGCGCCGACCAAGCTGATGAAAGAGCTGGGCTACGGCCACGCCTACCGCTACGCGCACGACGAGCCCGAAGCCTATGCCGCCGGCGAGCACTACTTCCCCGACGACCTCAAGCGCCCCGGCTGGTACAAGCCCACGCCGCGCGGGCTGGAAGGCAAGATCGGCGACAAGCTGCGCCACCTGCGCGATCTTGACGCGCAGTGGCTCCGCCAGCAGGGCAAAGGCAAGGGCCGGGACGAAGGCGGCGGCGAGGGCGGCGGGGCGCAATAACGCGCATCGCCCCTGGCCGGCGGCGTGTCCCCGCGAACAGCGGGCGATCCGCCCGCCTGTTCTCCAGCCGGCGGATCGGCGTGGGCCCGGGCCAGTACAGTAAAATGCCAGATCCGCCAGCATGTCGCTGGCCAATGCACCTGCCCTCACACGCAACATGCTAGACATCCAGCTGTTCCGCAAAGACATCGACGCCGTGGCGCAACGCCTTGCCACGCGCGGATTCCAACTCGACGTAGCGGCCTTCCAGGCACTCGAAGCCGAGCGCAAGCAACTGCAGACCCAGACCGAGGAGTTGCAGGCGCGCCGCAACAGCCTCTCCAAGCAGATCGGCATGCTCAAGGGCAAGGGCGAAGACGCCTCGGCGGTGATGGCTGAAGTCGGCGGCATCGGCGACGCCCTCAAGGCCTCGGCCGCGCGCCTGGAAGAAATCCAGGCCCAGCTCGCCGAGATCATGGAAGCCATCCCCAACCTGCCGCACGAAAGCGTGCCGGTGGGCCGCGATGAGACCGGCAACGTGGAAGTGCGCCGCGTCGGCACGCCGCGCAGCTTCGACTTCGAGGTCAAGGACCACGTCGACGTGGGCGAGCGCCTCGGGCTGGATTTCGATACCGCGAGCAAGGTTACGGGCTCGCGCTTTGCCATGCTGCGCGGTGGCATCGCACGCATGCATCGCGCGCTGGTGCAACTGATGCTGGACACCCACACGATCGAGCACGGCTACACCGAGATGTACGTGCCTTACATCGTCAATGCGGCCTCGATGCGCGGCACCGGCCAGTTGCCCAAGTTCGAGGAAGACCTGTTCAGGGTGCCGCGCAAGGTCGGTGGCGAGAACAGCGAGGGTGGCGAGCGCACCGAGAACTTCTACCTGATCCCCACGGCCGAAGTGCCGCTGACCAACATCGTGCGCGACGCCATCGTGGCCGGCGACAAGCTGCCGCTGCGTTTCGTTGCCCACACGCCTTGCTTCCGCTCGGAAGCCGGCTCCTACGGCCGCGACACGCGCGGCATGATCCGCCAGCATCAGTTCGACAAGGTCGAGCTCGTGCAGGTGGTACAGCCCGAGCACTCGTTCGACGCGCTGGAACAGCTCACCGGCCACGCCGAAGCCATCCTGAAAAAGCTCGACCTGCCGTTCCGCACCGTCGCGCTGTGCACCGGCGACATGGGCTTTGGCAGCACCAAGACCTATGACCTCGAAGTGTGGATCCCCGCGCAGGGCACCTACCGCGAGATCAGCTCCTGCTCGAACATGGGCGACTTCCAGGCCCGCCGCATGCAGGCCCGCTTCCGCGCAGGCCAGGGCAAGCCGGAACTGCTGCATACGCTCAACGGCTCCGGCCTGGCGGTTGRCCGCACGCTGGTGGCGATCCTGGAGAACTACCAGAACGCCGATGGCTCGCTGACGGTGCCGGCCGCATTGCAGCCGTATCTGGGCGGCCTGACGCGCCTGGAGCCTGAGRCGTAAATTTTCACGCGAGGGGCTTGCAGTGGAAACAAGGTTTCCTCTATAATCTTGTTCTTCGCGACAAGCGACCCAGTTACCGGAGAGGTGGCAGAGTGGTCGAATGTACCTGACTCGAAATCAGGCGTAGGTGCGAGCCTACCGTGGGTTCGAATCCCACCCTCTCCGCCAGAATGAAGGTGCCTAACCCAGCACCGGCTAGTTACACTGATGCGAAATAAAAAATCGCGGATGGTCATGCTAGTTGGATACGCCAGGGTAAGCACACAAGAGCAAGAAACACACTCGCAAACCGACGCACTGTTAGCAGCAGGCGTCGGTTTTATTTTTTCTGAGAAGCGCTCAGGCGGAAGCATGAAGCGTAGACCAGCGCTTGAGGAAATGCTGACCAAGATCGGCCCCGGCGATACCGTAGTTGTGTACAAGCTCGACCGCATCGCACGATCCCTCAAAGACCTGCTTGTCATCATCGAGCGCATCGAAGCCGTCGGTGCCGAATTCCGCAGCCTGACCGAGCACATCGACACCCGTTCACCAGCAGGACGCATGATCTTCCAGATCGTCGGCGCCTTTGCCGAATTTGAGCGAGAGCTGATCCGCGAACGTACCAAGGTAGGCATGGCAGCAGCAATGCGCCGAGGCGTAAGAATGGGTCGACCAACCGCCATGACCGCAGACCAAGAGGCCGAATGCCTACGCCTATGGTTCGCCGGCAAGCACACCCGCACCGAGCTTGCACGCCAATATGGCACCCACCTAAGCAGCATCAAGCGAGCCATCAAGCGCCACAACGAGCGAACCCAACCGAGCTTGCTGACCGCCGCCTAGTATTTCCGTTACATTTAACAGAAATTTGCTTCCCAGACAGGAGAGGGCCATGGGTATCTACGACCGCGATTGGTGGAAGGAGCGATACAACCATCGGACCGCACAGAACGAAAAACGGGATGCTGACTGGCGCAAGCCCGTTGAGCCAAAACAGCCACCTGTAGGCCGGGTGAACAACTTCCCGAAGCGATCCACTCCGAAACTCCGCCCATCCCCAGTAGGCCCAATCCTGCTTTGGCTGACACTCTTCGCAATCGTGTTTCTCATAGCAAAGCTGGCATTGGGCCACAGAATCTAGGCCCGGTAGCCAACCAGAACGAGCCATTCTTTGCGCTGATGTGCGCCACCAAGTCATCCAGGCCGGCCACATCCATCAGGTACGCAAGAACCGGCTGCACCGCGTCATACATCGACGGACACTGGACCCAGGTACCCCACACCGCCTTGTCGGGCACAAAGATGCCCCGAGACGTCCAATAGCGCTTGTCATTGATGCCCCGACCCTCAACATCCTTGCTGATGTACTTGGAGATGTAGGCAGCCAGCCGGTGCGACTCCCACCGCTTTCCGTTGCCCCGTTGCGAATCACTGCGCCCAGGGTTGGACACATGGCAGTAGCCATTACCCTTACCGCCCACCACACGGAGCCACACGGCGATCACGAGCCGCTTGGCTACCTTACCCTGGCAGGCGATGTGCAAATGCCATGCGCCCCGTTCTTGACGCTCCGGCACGGCCACGTAGTGAAACTCCGTGTGCAGCCGCATGCGACGGAAAAATTCTTTGAAATAGGGATAGGCCCGCTCCATCTCCGTGATGTTTTCGCGGAACGTGAGCGTCAGCATCTGGTTCGCCTCGATTTGCTTCGTGCGCAGCCGAATTTGCTGAATTGAACGACGCGCCGAAATCTGTGCGTTGCGCTCCCGATGCTCAGACTCACCGCGCACCGTTGCAGTCCGCGACGGCAGCAGCCGGATATCGTTGATCCGCCGCCAAGCCGTGGTAGGAAACCCCGAGATTTCCACCTGACCACCAGACAGGAAGCGAGTACGGACCGTAATGCCCTCGCGATAGACCTCGCCAGCCTGCCAGTCATGACCTACAATTGCGTTATCCATAGCTTGTCTCTATCAAATTCGGTTTGTGGATCGCGCCCGGGTCAGTTGCCGCTGATGCCGGGCTTTTCTTTTGCCTAGCCCCGAGGGGCCGCAGTGGTGTGTTTTTCTTAAGTGTTATTGATATGAATAGCGCGCCGCTCCGCGCCGCGCGCCGGCCTGCGGCCGGCACACGTCACGAAGCGCCACGCTTGAGGCTCCGCCGCACTTCCGCGATTTGATCTTTGAGAGAAGGAAGGG
The DNA here is from genome assembly GCF_052113425.1 of Cupriavidus sp. YAF13. Taxonomy (NCBI): domain Bacteria; kingdom Pseudomonadati; phylum Pseudomonadota; class Betaproteobacteria; order Burkholderiales; family Burkholderiaceae; genus Cupriavidus; species Cupriavidus sp. YAF13. Next base: position 15,597 of record NZ_JBFRDD010000068.1, on the reverse strand, counting down.
AAGGGCGAGAAGAACCACCAGCAGCCACGACACGGCCCACAGCGCGATTCTTTCCGGCCTGTTGACGTGCTAGTACCTCGAACAGCTTTTGACGCTTCTGAGGGCTTTTCTCGCGCGCATACACTTCCGCAACTAACCGACGATCCTTAATCGACCACGAACCGACCGATGGCTGCCAGAACTTGCGCATCCAGTTGAGCACGCGCCAACCGATAGGAACGACCTCCGGATATTTGTAGCCCTCAAGGTGCCAATGCGAAAGGTAGGAGAACGTGCCGTGCGGATACGACTCTTGAAACACCTGGGTCGTGTCATACGCCTTATGGATGTTCCCACCGCGAAACACCCACCGATCCGCCACCATGCCGTTGGGATCGCAGCCCAGGCGCATCACGCCGATGTGGAAGCGCGGAAATTGCCCCTTGAACTGCCCCGCGGTAATCAAGCGCGTAGCCGCAGAGACACCGGGAATCTTGATCTTATCGAGGCGRTGGAAGCGCACGACATATTCAATGAACGACTCCCGGACCTGCTTATCAATCTGCGCAATGTTCTGCATCAGGTAGAAGGTATCCCACCCAAATTTGCGACCGTGCGCGAACCAATCCAGCACCGCAGCCCGCGACGGATCCTGAAACGAACGTGCGTTTAGCCAGGTGCCCATTTCATCAAGCGCGAGCAGCCCGTTCTCGTTTTCATCGTATCCGTCAAGAATCTTGGGGTCGGTCGTGCCGATGGCCAGACCATAGGTTTTCGACTTGGGATCAGCATCAAAGATCGGTTCGAATGAAATCTTTGGGTTGCCCGAGCCGATGCAGAACAGATCATGCGCCGAAGGCTTATCCGGCAGCCGAATGGCAGATGCCCGCGAGTGAGCGGGCATCAGGTGTTCCATATAGAGGTTGAGATTCGTTGCGACCCGCGCCCCCGCACGCAAACGGGCTTGCATTTGCCGCACCGCGCCGGAGCTTTTCCCAGTGCCCTTCTTGCCTGTCAGCGCATAGTCACTCACCGGACGAACTCCCGAAACGCCCACACATACACATAGACGGCGAGAGCGACGACAGCAACCAGCAATGAGTCAACCACATCCCACGAATCCATCACCATTCCCCCATCAGGCCGCCCAACTCATCCAGAGACCGCGCCGCATTGCGAGAAGCCCGTGCCGCTTGCGACGAAGAACCAACCACCAGAGCAAAATCCCTAACACCAAGCCACTCGATCAGCCAGTACCGCCCCCACCAGTTAGCAAAGCAAGCCATCGCCTTTTCTCTCAGCGCTTGCGCAGCAACTGCGAACGAATCAGTTTCGAGAACACATCCGTTTTCGTCACGTCCTTGAAGCGCATGTACTGATTCACGGCCTCGATCAACTCAGCAGGCAGATACACCGTCATCGCCACCAAGCCGTGCCGCTCACGAAACGCCGCCTGACGCTCCGCAGCACTCTTTGCCGCACCGGTCGACGGACGACCCCGCCGCCGCGTACCACCTACCTCTAACTCACCCGTCCGCTTGTCCGTCGCATCACGCATCGCCACCCCTCGATTTTCCGTTACACGTCACGTTAATTCTTCAGCGCGTAGTCACTCATCACTGAATTCTGACCAGACAACCATAACGAACCTGCCAGACCCGACCCTGCCTATCGGTCCACCTCAGACTGAACATCAGTGGCTTACCCATCATTCCCCCTTGGACGAAAACGCGAACACCGCACCGACCGCGACCAGCAGCAGCCCCACCAGCAGGAAGCCCCCGCCGAGCGTTTGATAGGACACGCACCAGGAAGCACCGCTTTCCTGATCGATCATGTAAAGCCCTTGCATGGTGGAGCAGGCCCGCGCCGCTTTCAGTAGGTAATCCGCAACCACCACGCACGCCAGCGCGCACAGCATGATGCGAATGGCAAACGCCGGTCCTTTTGGTTCGTTTGGCTTTTGCATGGCTGCCCCCCCTCACACCATCTTGATCAGTTGATCAAGAATCTTCTTTTTCCAGACGTACAGCGACGCCCCCGTAGCGACCGCAACCCAACAGGAGAACGCCAGGGACGTCACCCCGTTGAACACCAGCCCGAGCCCCATCTGAAAATAGTTCTGCAGGCCGGTCCCCAACGGCAGATGCGGTACGCACGATTGAATACACGTAGTGACCAGGGCATAGGTCGAGTAGAGCAGCCCGAGCGTGATCACCACAAGTGCCAGCACCCACGCCTTTTTGATATCGAAGAACTTGAGAAACACTTTGACCAGGAAGTCAAAGAGCATCAGCAGCAAACCGGACAGGATCGGCATGACTTAGACCTTGACAGCTTCGCGCACGACCTGAATCGAATCGATGATGGTCAGCAACACCACCCCGAACGACACCACGTCCTTAAGCATGTAGTAGTACGTGCAAATATCGACAGGCAACTCACCACCGCCAACACCGGGCACCTTTGGGTTCTCGCACTGCTCGATGGCAAACGTAGGGAACACGTTGAAGAAGTCCAGAATGTGAACCGATCCGTGCTTGGCCTCAACACTCGACAACGCATCGTTTGCCGCTTGCTGCACCACTGTGAGCCGCGAATCCATTTCCGCCGAACGGGCCGTTAGCGATGCATCCACATCGCTTTGCGCCTTGGTCCCTGTTTCATCGATCTTGCACGCTGGCTTGCCGGGCAAACCGCAGGTTTCAACGTCGACCTTAGGCGGCGCAGCCGCAGCCCCCTTAGGCGCAGCATCTGTTGTTTCGGTTTTTGTTGTAGTGGTGCCATCCGGATTCGTAGTGGTAGTGACGCACGTAGTGCCCACGGATAGCGGCTGATCCTTTTGCGTGGCCGCATCAGCGTTAGCTGTCCCGGTATAGGTGCAGGTGCGTTGCACCTTTGTCGTGCCCGCCGACGTAGTTGTAGACGTAGCAGGCTCCGCCACCGTGGCCGACCCCGGCGCAATCACGTCTGCCAGTTGCGCGAGCGCATCGGCCCATTGCTGATTCTGTGTGGTCTGATCCTCGAAGCCGAACGAGTTGACCATCAAGTAAGGCTTCGCCTGAAACGCCCCCTTCCATGCCGTTTCCACGTCTGCATCCGCCGCAGGAACTGGCGTAGTTGAGATGCAAGACCCATTCGTCAGCACGTAGCCAGCGCGGCAACCCGACGCCTGAATCGTAGCGACCTGATTCCAGAAACTCCAGCTCTCAAAGCCAGGCGAGGAATAGACACGGCACGCATACTGCTTTGGGTCCCCGGTACTTTCCGCCCTGACGTAATACCCCGCAGGCCAACGCGGCCCACCATTGACGGCAGAAGTGTAGAAATCCTGGCAAGCCGCCTGAGCGCTACTGTGCGCCACCTGAGGCCCACCCCACACAGCTTGCGCAGGCCAATTCATACCAAGATCACCACCCCCCGCAGGCGCAGCAGGCTTACACCACGTGCCATCCGCGCATTTCTGCAGGCCGTAGTTCAGTAGTTCCGTTGCACCGATAGCAATGATCCCGGGAACCGTGGCCGCTCTGGCGATCTTAGCCATCGTAGCGATGTCGATCAGCCGCTTTTCATTCAGCGCAATCGTGCCGACGATGCGCCCGCCGTTCAGGATATTCATGGTCGCGCCACGCGAGATCTGCAGCCCCGCCGCCGAGCCGGACACGATGTTAGCCATGGTGCGCTGATACGCGTAATCGACCGCCGCACCGCCAAGCGTTTGCGCCTGAACTTGCACCGGCACCAGCAACGAGCAGAGCAAAGCAAACGCGAGCGCCACGGGCGCAAGCAGCACATCGACGAGTAAGCGAGGGAGCCAGGAGAAGGGAGCCAGAGAGCCGCAGCGCACGCGCCGCAGGATGGCGAGAAGGAGAGAGGATGGAGGTGGGCGCATAAGAAAGGAAAATCGTTTGTGCCAAACGATTCCCCTTTCTTATGCTGTGGGGACTCAGCAGGGGAACCCCGAAACCCCGCCTAAGAACGAACTTTCATTTGTGCCAAATGAAAGCCCGCTCTTAGGCGACCCCCCGCGCTACTGCGAGCGCCCCCGGCATGTGGATATATGGATAGCCCTACGGGTACGTTGCTCTACGACCTATGGACAACCGGTGGATAACGATAAAGCCGTTACCCACCGGTTGCCCACAGGCACGCAACCTATCCACATACCCACAAGCCCCGACGAGCTGGGGGAGAGAAAGACCTGAAACCCGAAAGGCGAACCCCTAAAACCCGGCAGGCAGGGGAGGGGTCAGCCGAAGCCCGGAAGCCTTGCGCCGCCATCGACGCACCATGCCCCTTTCCCGTAGCACTGGTACTTGTCCGCATACGGGTCTAGCACCGTGCCGCAGCCAGCCAGGGAGAGCAGAAGCCCGAGCACGGCCACGGCACGACGCGCGCGCACGGGTTACTTCGCCTTCCCGAACGCCTTCTTCATCATGGCGATGCCCCACCATGCGCCCGCCGCAAGCACTGCGACGGTGAGAGCCGCGCCAGTGTAGGACGTGACCTTGGCACCGAGGCCGTTGATCGCGTCAAGGCCGGGATCGCCCGAGGCTTGAGCCATGGCAGCGCCCGACAGCGCGAGGGTTGCGACACCGGCAGCAACTTGCGCCGACTTCTGTTTGGCCGCGATGGCCAGGGACTTGATACGGTCCATGTGGACTCCCGAGAAAAGTAGTGGAGACGGTCCACCAGCCGTACAACCTCAATCCAGCACTTCGATTGCCCGCTGTGCCGTCCTGATCCAGAAGCCCGAGGCATAACCGATGCCCCAAGCACACATGCAGTACAGAATCACGCTGCTCATAACGACCCCATCACATCCCGCCAGAGCTTGACCACCAGCGCCAGCCCGACGCGGTACACCAGCGCGACCGCAAGAACCGGCCACACGATGTGCCAGAAGTCAGCGAAGCCGGCCACCGAGGAACCCCGCCGCGAACATCAGGCACAGCACGCAGTAGAAAAGCAGTGCATCCGTTGTCAGCCCGTACATCAAACGCGCCTCCTATCTGCCAACAGCGCTTCCGACATGTACTCAGCAGCCCGCCAGCCCAACATGACCCCTAGCAACACGCCCGCGAGCACCAGCCCCGACAACCAGCCCCACGTTAGGGCGCCCATCATTGCTCCCTGATCCATTCAACGAACGACCGCAGCATTTCCCAGCCCAGTGTCGCGAACGCAAGAAACATGAACACCACGATCCCAAAGGCGATCACCACACCGCAGCCGATCACAAGATCCCACATCGTTGCCCCAACCACTTCCCAGAAGGGATACGACGATGCGAACAACGACTTCGATTCCGACACCATCACCATTCCCCCATCAAGCCGCCGAGCGCATCCAGCGACCTAACAAGCCCTTGGGAAACCTCATGCCTGCGGAAAGGAGGCAACGCGCCAGCCTCAAGCGACTGCAAACCATTCCCAAGACAAAACCGATAGTGTTGAACCACACGCAGCGTTTTCATATTCGACCCCTCGTTTACGAAAAATGGACCGTCTTTCCGGCCTGTCATCCCCGAATCATCGCCAGGGCACACGAGGGGTTTTCTTAAGCAGCCGCCTGCGCCGGAGACTTCGCGTTTGCCGCCGGACGCCCGAACGGCACGAAGCTGGCCACCGCAAAATCCAGATTCCCGTTGCTATCAGCGTAGGGACGCAAATCAGTGAGGTACTCACCCGGAGCGGTTTCTTTGAGATGCTCAGCGATCTTCATCCGAGCCACGAACGTTTCTTCGACCACCTTGCCGTTTTCCTCGCGTGCCGAGGTGACCAGCATTTGCGCGCTGTAGGTCGTGCCCTTACGACCCTCGTATTCCCAGTCCTTGGAATTGATGGCAAACAGTTGCACCTTGAACTTCATCGACATGTTGTTACCCCTCGTAACAGTTAGCCGCCGCTGGCGGTCTCAGGTTTGGTTTACGCGGTGTTGTTTACCGCCTACACTTGATGCACTCAATCTGAGAGCGTTACTCAATCTGAGTGTGCTGTAAGCATAGCAAAGGAACTCAAAATGAGTGTAAAAGAGGCGATTGAATTTCTTAAACTAAAGGGTGGATTCAATAGCTATAGAGCATTGGCTGATGCGGCTGGCATTGACCTGCGCCGTATCGACAATGCCGTAGCGCGAGGTTCCGCACTAACCGCAACCGAGGAAATTGCCCTTGGCACGGCAGCCGGTATGAAGCCGATGGCAGCGATCCGCTTGCTTGAAGCCGCATACGATCCCGCACGAGAGGCCATACTCGCGGGTTTTCGGAAGCTGCTTAACGCCCCGAAATTAGGCATCAGCATGGCAGGCTGATGTTGCGTTAGGCACCTTCAGGAGAGGTTCGAAAGGGACCCTCTCCGCCAGCAGTACGCAAAGCCCCACGATTCCTCACAGAGTCGTGGGGCKTTTGCTTTGGGGGTATAGTCTCGCGTTGCCGGCACTATATTGGTTAAGTGGCAACCGCCACGTCGACCAGAATGGAGGCAAGGCATGAGCCGGAACGCTCACTCCAATTCGAAGCGGCCATCCCCGAACATCCGCATTGAGAAACGGCACAGCAAGGAGAGCGAGGTGCAGGAGATGTCTCTCAAGGACCCGAAGATGGCTGAACCCGGCGCGATGCGTCAGCGCACGCATCGCAAGTAATGTAGCCAACGCGTAGCCAACCACGCAGTCAACCCTGCACACCCGCGCGGGGCCCGCAAGCGGCCCCGCGTAGTCAATGCACTATCATGACGCTGCTCCGATCTGAACAGCCGCTCATGACACAGTCTTCTTGCCAGCCTTCCCCGCACGCCTTGCCCGGCGCAGAGGGGTCCTCCGACTATCTCCACGRCATGCCCTATCGCCATTACAAGGGCGGCGCCTATGCCATGGTTGGCCTCGGCGTGATCGAGTCTGACCTGTCGCAGGTGGTGGTGTACGAATCGATGCGGGACCGTTCCCGCTTGTGGGTGCGGCCGCTGGATGTGTTCGGTGAAAGCGTGGACACGCCGCAGGGCACGCAGGCGCGTTTCGCGCCGGACTGGCCGGCCGCGCTGGCTTGCCTGGACTTCTTGCCGCGCGCGACGGTGTTGCAGGCGCTGGCCTGCTACGACGCGCCTTACCGGCATTACCACGATCGCCGCCACGTGCTGGAGATGTTTGCGCTGGCGCAGGCGCGCGGCATTGCGCTCACGCCCGCGCAGGCGCTTGCCGTGCTGTTCCACGACGCGGTCTACGTGCCTGGCTGCGAGCACAACGAAGCGGCGTCGGCCGCGTTGATCGAGACCATGGTGAGCGGGGTCGATGCGGCGGTGACAGCGCTGGCCGCGCGCATCGTGATGGATACCTGCGGGCATCGTGCATCGGTGCCGGAGTCCGAGGCGGTGCTGGATCTGGACCTGTCCCGGCTGGCTGCGCCCGACGCGGAATTCGACGCCTGGACCGTCGCCGTGTTCGAGGAAAACAAGGCGCTGCTGGCCAATCGCACTGGCCTGTCTGGCGATGCCCTGTACGCGGCATTCATGCCGCGGCGGATCGCGTTCCTGCAGGCGATGGCGCAGCGGCCACAATTGTTTCTCACGCCCGCCTTTGCCGATTGCGAAGCGCCGGCACGCGCCAATATCGCGCGCATGGCGGCGGGGGGCTGAGCCGATGATGGCTGCTCCCGTTCAAGCGCTCGCGGCCGTTCAGCCGGCTGGCGCGTCGTGGCTCACACCGGCAACCGCGCTGGGCGTGGTGGGCCTTCTCGCCTTGTTCGCGTTGTTGCTGCTCTGTGTGGTGCGCGGCTTGCTGCTGGTGATCCGCCCGCTGGTGCGCAGGCTCGATACCGCGCGCCTGCGTGGCCGCGATGCGCTGCGCGCGCGCGGCACGCAGCCATGGCCGCGCGTGGCCAGCATGCTGGAGCGCGATATCGTCGAGCTGCTCCTGTTGGCAGTGGGTGGTGTGCTGTTGCTGGCTTGCGCCGCCGTGTTGCTGTGGCTGGGTGAATCCATTGCCGAAGGCGCGCCGCTGGTGCAGGTGGACCAGGCGGTGTTCGCGCAGCTTCGCGCGTGGCAGCAGGGCTGGCTGGATACGGCCATGGTGGCGCTGACCGAGCTGGGCGGCGCGCGGATTTCCGTGGCGGTGGGCGTGGCGGTCTTTGGCTGGCTGGCGTGGCGCCGCGCCTGGGTGGCGGCAGCTTACTGGGTGGGGGCGCTGCTTGGCGCGCGCGCCTGCGTGATGGTGCTCAAGCTTGCCCTTGAGCGCAGCCGGCCGGCCAGCATCTACGGCGGCCTGGAGTCGTTCTCGTTTCCTAGCGGCCACGCCACCAGCAGCATGGTGACCTATGGTTTCCTGGCCTTCCTGCTGTGCCTGCGCCAGCCGTGGCGGGTACGGATGCCGGTGGTGGCGCTGACGGCGGTGGTGGTGACGCTGATCTGCCTGTCGCGGCTCTACCTTGGCATGCACTGGCTGTCCGACGTGCTGGCGGGCTGCGCGCTCGGCTTTGCCTGGATCGTGCTGCTGGGCACCGCCTATGCCACCCTGCATGCACCGGAACGCCTGGCGCCGCTGCGCCTGGGCGCGGTTGCCGCCGCAGCGGTGGTGGTGGTTGGCACGTGGATCGTGGTGTTCCAGTTGCCCGGCACGGTCGAGCGGTATCGTCGCGCGCTTACGGCTGGAACGGCTCCGCCGGCGGCAGCCGCGAAACCAGCAGCTGATCGATCTTGTGATGGTCGATGTCCAGCACTTCAAAGCGGAATCCCGCGGCCTCGATCGCTTCCGATTTCTTCGGGATCCGCTTGAGCGTGTAGATGACGAGCCCGGCGGCGGTGTCGACGTAATCCTCGCCGGGCAGCTCGTCGAGCTCCAGCGCCTTCTTCAGGTCCACCAACGGTGTGACGCCGTCGACCAGCCATGAGCTTTCGTCGCGTCGCACGATCTGTTCATCCTCGGTGGAGTAAATGATGTTGCCCATCAGCGCGCCGACGATATCGTCCAGCGTGACGATGCCCACCACCAGCCCGTACTCGTTCATTACCACCGCAAAGTTCTGGTGCATCTCGCGAAAGCGCGTGAGCGACTCGGTGAGCGTCAGCGTGTCGGGGATCACCAGCACGTTCTTGTCGTGGTGCTTGCCGATATTGCCGAGGTTGCCGATCACGCCGGTGGAATCGTCGGCGAGGAACAATTGCAGGATGTCCTTCGAATCGATGTAGCCCAGCACGTCGTCGAGGTTGTGCCCGCATACCGGATATTGCGCGTGCGGATAGTTGACCAGCTTGCGCCGCAGGCTGTCGGGCGACTCGTCCAGGCCAATGTAGACCACATCGTCGCGCGGGGTCATCACCGCGGTGACGTTCTTCGCGTCCAGCTCGAACACGTTCTCGATCAGGTGGATCTCGTGCTTGTGCAGCACGCCTGCCTCCGCCCCGGCATCGACCATGGCGGCGATGTCCTCCGAGGTGATCTGGTCGATGTGCTTGGTGGGCACGCCGAACAGATGCAGCGTGGCATTGGCGGCCCCGTTGAACACGTAGACCAGTGGCTTGAAGATCTTGATGAGCGTGAGCATCGGCCCGATCACCACCAGCGCGCAGGCTTCAGGAAACGTCATGGCGATGCGCTTGGGGATCAGGTCGGCGAACTGGATAAAGAGCAGGGTGACGATCAGGAAGGAGCCGACATTGGCGATGCGCTGGGTGGTGACCACGTCCAGGTAGGGCAGCAGCGCCGTCTGCACCAGGTCGGAGACATGCTTCTCGCCGACGATACCGGCCAGGATGGCCACGCTGTTGACGCCGATCTGCACGATGGTGAAGAAGTTGCCCGGCTCCTCCTTGAGCAGCATGATCTTGGTGGCGCGGCGGTCGCCACGCTCGGATAGCGTCTGCAGCTTGGTGCGGCGCGATGCGGTCAGCGCGATCTCGGAAATCGAGAAGAAGGCGCTGATCAGGATGAGGAGAAGCAGGATTAGGGCGAACATAGGTTTGGGAAAGCACCGTTCAGGCACTTTGATGATGGTGCACGGCGCACGGTACTGTCAAATTCCGCAACGGAGGCGGGACGTTTCATCTAGGGGCATGCTCAAAACTGACCGCCGGCGCTTCCAGCCGCTGCGGCAGCGCAGCAGCCAGCTCCCGTGCGGCGGCGGCAAACTGTTCGCGCATATCGTCGGCCAGGCTGGAGCTGCCGCGGTGGCTGGCGCGCAGCAGCTGGATCTCGAAAGGCAACGCGGGCTTGACCTCGTGCAGCGACACACGCTGCGGGTTTGCGCCCAGCGCGGTGTACTGGTCGAGCAAGGTGAGGCCCAGGCCGGCATCGACCAGGGCCAGCGCCAGCGAATAGGTCTGGACTTCCAGCGTGGAGCGCGGCTCAAGCGCATTGCGCGCCAGCGTCTGGCGCACCAGCAGCCCAAGCGAGCTGTTGTCGTCGTAGGCGATAAAGGGGCGTTCCACCAGCTTGTGCATCGGCACGTCGGCCCGCCGGCCACGGGCTGCCAGCGGCTCGCCGCGCGGCACCGCCAGAAGCATCTGGCCGCCAGCTACCGGTTCGCTGATGATGGCTTCGTGGCGCGGTGGCGAGAATGCGAAGCCCAGGTCGATCTGGTTAGCCAGCAGCCCTTGCACGATCTCGTCGGTGTGGTGGGTCAGTACCTGCACCTGGGTGTCGGGATGGCGCGCGCAAAAGCGGCGTACGGCGGGCACCAGCAGCGGATTGGCCAGGCTGGGCGTGGCCGCCACGCGCAGGCGGCCGGCGCCTTTGTGGCGCAGGCTTTCGGAGACGCGGCGCACCCGCTCGATCTCGCCATATAGCCGCTCGACATCGCCGTACAGCGCGCCGGCCTCCGGCGTGGCCTGCAGCCTGCCTTTCACCCGGTCGAACAAGCGGAAGCCGAGCGTGGCTTCGGCATGCTGCAGCACGCGCGTGACGACCGGCTGGGAGACGTGCAGCAGGCGCGCGGCCTCGCTGACGGTGCCGGTCAGCATGACCGCGCGAAAGACTTCGATCTGACGCAATCGCATGTGGCAGGGGAGAGCGCCGCAGCAAAGTGGCACCCATAGCCTAAAGACATATTCTTGCACGTATTCGCATTGGGCAAGGCGGGCTGCGTGGTCTACCCTGTGTCGGGTCGAAAAGGACCGGATCAAAGAGGCGGGTAATGAAGGTTGTGATCGTAGGGGCGGGCGTGATCGGGATGAGCGCGGCGTGGCGGCTGGCGGGCGACGGGCACGAGGTGACCGTGCTGGAGCGGCGCGGCGGCCCAGGCGAGGAAACCAGCTTCGCCAACGGCGGGCAGCTCAGCTATAGCTATGTGGCGCCGCTCGCCGGGCCTGGCGTGCTGGCCAAGGTACCCGGGTGGCTGCTGCGCCCCGATTCGCCGATGCGTTTCCGCCCATCGGGTGACCCGGCGCAGTGGCGCTGGCTGGCCGCGTTTGCACGGGCTTGCAATGCCTCGGCCAGCGAGGCCACCACGCGCAAGCTGCTGCGGCTGGCCTTCTACTCCCGCGACCTGATGCAGGCCTTTGTCGACAGCCAGCCGGTGGACTTCGGCTTTGCCCGGCGCGGCAAGCTGATTGTGCACCGCGACGCGGCCAGCTTCGACGCCGCCTGCCGCCTGCTCGATTACCAGGCCAGCCTGGGCTGCGAGCAGCAGGCGCTGGACAGCGGCGCGTGCGTGGCGCTGGAACCGGCGCTGGCCGGCATCCGCGGCGAGATTGCCGGGGCGATTCACACGCCGAGCGAGGAAGTGGCCGATTGCCATCGTTTCTGCCTGGCGTTGGCACAATTGCTGCGTGACCGTCCTGGCGTGTCGCTGCGCTTTGGCACCAGCGTGCTGGGCATCGAGCGCGAAGGCGATCGCGTGACCGGCGTGCGTACCGATGCCGGCATCGAGCGGGCGGATGCCGTGGTGGTGGCCGGCGGCATCGGCAGCGTGGCCTTGCTCAAGCCCTTGGGCGTGCGGGCACCGCTGTGGCCGCTCAAGGGCTACAGCATCACGGTGCCGATTCGCGATGGCGAGCGCGCGCCGCACATCAGCATCACCGATGCTGCGCGCAAGATTGTCTATGCCCGCATCGGCAACACTTTGCGCGTGGCGGGCATGGCGGACCTGGTGCGCGCGGATACCGTCATCGACCGTGCCCGCATCGCCACGCTGGCCTTTGAGACCCGCGCGCTGTTTGGCGACATGGCGCCGGGCATGGAGCCGGAGCAGTTGCAGCCCTGGGCTGGCCTGCGCCCGGCCACGCCGACCGGCCTGCCGATGGTGGGCCGGTCGGGCGTGCGTGGCCTGTGGCTCAACATCGGCCACGGCGCGCTTGGCTTCACGCTGGCCATGGGCAGCGCGGGTTTGCTGGCCGATGGCCTGGCCGGGCGCAAGCCGGCCATCGATGACAGGGATTTCGCCGCGATGCTGGCTTGATGGGCAGCGTTCCGGGGCAGTTTTTTTCGTTTGCATTACCGCTGAGCAACACCGCTTCACGACCAGGCAGTACCTCGAGCCCTTCCCACCCAAGGAGAAAACGATATGAAATCGCACGTCCCCTCCAACCGATTCTCCCGCTGCCTGCTGGCGGTTGCCATGCTGGCTGGCACCGCGGGCGCTGTCAGCAACGCGCACGCCGCCGACGGCGATACGCTGCGCAAGATCAAGGAAACCGGCGTGATCTCGCTGGGCTACCGCGAGTCCTCCATCCCGTTTTCCTATACCAACGGACGCGATGTGATGGGCTACTCGCACGAGATCCTGCTGCAGATCGTCGACAAGGTGAAGGCGCAACTGCAAAACCCCAAGCTTGAAATCAAGCTGGTGCCGATCACATCGCAGAATCGCATTCCGCTGATGCAGAACGGCACCATCGACATCGAGTGCGGCACCACCACCAACAACCTGGAGCGGCAGAAGCAGGTAGCGTTTTCCAACAGCCTGTTTGTCTACGGGCTGCGCATGCTGACCAAGAAGGATTCGGGCGTGAAAGACTTCCCGGATCTCAAGGACCGCAACGTGGTGACCACCGCTGGCACCACGGATGAGCGCCTGCTGGTCAAGATGAATGGCGAGAAGACCATGAACATGAACCTGATCAGCGCCAAGGACCACGGGCAGTCCTTCCTGATCCTGGAGACGGGGCGCGCGGTGGCCTTCGTGATGGACGAGCCGCTGCTCTACGGCGAGCTGACCAAGGCCAAGAGCGCCAATGACTGGACCGTGGTGGGCACGCCGCTGCAGACCGAGAACTACGCCTGCATGTTCCGCAAGGACGATCCGTCCTTCAAGGCGCTGGCCGACGGCGTGATCGCCGACCTGATGACCAGCGGCCGTGCCGAGCAGTTGTACAAGAAGTGGTTCCAGTCGCCGATTCCGCCGCGCAACATCAACCTGAACTATCCGCTGTCAGCCGACATGAAGGATCTCTACGCCCATCCTAACGACAAGGCGTTCCAGTAAGCAGGGCGGGGGCAGGGCAGGGCGAATCGTTATTGCTGTTCGACGCGAAATTGCGCTAGGCTAAAAGCCGGCTTGCGCGCTTGGCGGACCAACGCCGGGCCAACGCTTGCCGGACCGTTGCGGACGCCGTTGGCGTCGGCTGTGCTGACTGGAGAACATATGCGATCGCTTCGTACTGGCTGTCTCAACGTCCTGTTCGCCGTTTCGCTGCTCGCGGCCGGCGCCGCCGCGCAGGCCGCCGACCTGCTCGATGCCGTAAAGCAGGCCGGCGTGCTCAAGATCGGGCTGGAAGGCACCTATCCGCCGTTCAACTACCGCGGCAGCAACAACCAGCTGGAAGGCTTCGACGTCGATGTGGCGAAGGGCGTGGCGGCCAAGCTGGGCGTCAAGCCGGAATTTGTCACCACCGAGTGGAGCGGCATCATTGCCGGGCTGCAGGCCGGCAAGTTCGACGTGATCGTCAACCAGGTCGCGGTGACGCCGCAACGCAAGCAGGTCCTGGATTTCTCCACGCCTTACGTGTATTCGGCGGCGCAGCTCATCCAGCGCAAGGATGACAACCGGCAGTTCAAGTCCCTCGAGGACCTGAAAGGCAAGAAGCTCGGCGTGAGCCTGGGCAGCAACTACAACGAACTGGCCAAGTCGGTGGCCGGCATCGACGTCAAGACCTATCCGGGCGCGCCCGAGTACCTGCGCGACCTGGCCGCGCAGCGCGTGGATGCCGCGCTGAACGACCGCCTGATGATCGGTTACCTGATCAAGACGTCAAACCTGCCGCTGCGGCCCGGCGCGATTGTGGAAGGCGGCAGTTCCGAGGTGGCGATCCCCTTTCGCAAGGACAATCCGAAGTTTGCGCAGGCCATCGACCGCGCGCTCGACGAGATGCGCAAGGACGGCAGCCTTGGCAAGCTGTCGGCGAAGTGGTTCGGCAGTGACGTGACCAAGCCGGCCAGATAAGCGCGGGCACGCCTCCCGTCAGGGCTTTCCATGTCCGCTCTCCAGCTCGTTGCCGCATCGCTGCCCGTGCTGCTGCAGGGCATGCTGCTGACCATCAAGTTCGCGCTGCTGTCGATGATCTTCGGGCTGGTGATCGGCACCGTGGTGGCGCTGATGGGCATCAGCCACCAGCCCGTGCCGAAGGCCGTCGCGCGGGCCTACGTCAGCATCATGCGCGGCACGCCGCTGCTGGTGCAGATCTTCGTGGTGTATTACGGCTTGCCGGGCATCGGCATCGCGCTGGAACCCACCCCGGCGGGCGTGTTGACGCTGAGCCTGAACGTAGGGGCGTATCTCTCGGAGAGCATGCGCGGCGCCATCCTCGGCATCCCGCGCGGGCAGTGGCTGGCGGCTTACAGCCTGGGCCTGACGCAAGGCCAGACCTTGCGCTACGTGGTCGGCCCACAGGCGCTGCGTCTGGCGGTGCCGAGCCTGTCGAACAGCCTGATCAGCCTGATCAAGGACACCTCGCTGGTGTCGGTGATCACGGTGACCGAGCTGCTGCGCACGGCGCAGGAGGTGATTGCCGCGACCTACCAGCCGTTGCCGCTTTATCTTGCCGTGGCTGCTATTTATTGGATGCTTAGTACGGCGCTGGCGCATGTGCAGCGGTTGTTGGAGAGGCGGCTTTCGTTGCCGGGGAGGCATTAAGGGTGTGGGGGGATAGGTGGTTTTTGATTTGGGCGGCGTTGGTGGCTTGTACGCAATGGCCGTATGACGTCGCTCTGCGGGGGCTATGGTTTTTTTGGAGCGGCGATGGCTTTTGCACCCAAGGGCCATACGACATCCCCCTGCGGGGGCTGCCGGTCACTCTTCTTTGCGTCGGCAAAGAAGACTAACGAGAAGAAAGCCGACCCTGCCGGGCGCAGAGCAATAAGGCTATTTGGGCCTCGGTGGTTTCGTCGTACGGCCCTGAGTGTCGGCGGGCTTCTGCCGGTGCCGGCTTGACTGGCCACGAACCTGCCGGCTTCCAGGATTCGTGGTGCGGCCCCCGGTAGCGGACATCACGTGCTTCAAGCCGTCTGTCGCTCGCGCAGTGGTCGGCCACGAAGTTGCAGGCGCACCGGTTCCGTCGGGCCTGTCAGTTTTTTTGTGTGCAGGGCAGGTATAGACTCACCGTCGACTTGAGCGGTGAGTGCAGCATTATCTCAACGATGCGGATGGGTGAAGCGCTCCTCGTACAGGACAGGATCGCGAACTGGTTCATAGCA
>NZ_JBFRDD010000067.1:0-42801 GCF_052113425.1 Cupriavidus sp. YAF13 | reverse complement strand
GCCGTGTTCAGCATCTCGTTGCAGGCGGTGGCGATCAACTTGGGCAAGCCCTGGCCGCCAAATTCCTGCGGATGCAGCACGCCCTGCCAGCCACCTTCGCCAAACTGGCGGAACGCGTCCTTGAAACCGGGCGTGGTGGTAACCACGCCATCCTTCCAGCTGCTGGGATCGGTGTCGCCAATGCGGTTGAGCGGCGCCACCACTTGTTCGTTGAATTTGGCTGCCTCGTCGAGCACCGCCTGCGCCGTCTCCGGCGTGGCGTCCTCGAAGCCGGGCAGCTTGCTGACTGCGTCAAGATCAGCCAGTTCGTTCATCACGAACAGCATGTCCTTGAGCGGGGCACGGTAGGTCATCGATGTCTCCGGTATGTATAAAAAAGCCGTTCTCGGGCGGGCCCGGAACGGCTAGTACTTCTTGATCGAGCCCGGCGCGTCAAACGCCGTGCCGGGCAGTGGGGATCAGCCCAGCGCCGCCACCAGTTCGGGCACGACGGTGTTCAGATCGCCAACCAGGCCGTAGTCGGCCACCGAGAAAATCGGGGCTTCGGCATCCTTGTTGATCGCGACGATCACCTTGGAGTCCTTCATACCGGCCAGATGCTGGATCGCGCCGGAGATGCCAACGGCGATGTACAGCTGCGGCGCAACGATCTTGCCGGTCTGGCCGACCTGGTAATCGTTGGGCACGAAGCCGGCGTCGACAGCAGCGCGGGACGCGCCCATCGCGGCGTTCAGCTTGTCGGCCAGCGGCGTCAGCACCTTGGTGTAGTTCTCGCCGGAACCCACGCCACGGCCACCGGACACGATGATCTTGGCGGCGGTCAGCTCGGGGCGGTCGCTCTTGGTGACTTCGCGCGAAACGAATTGCGAGATGCCAGCGTCGGCCACGGCGGGCAGGTTTTCCACGGCGGCCGAACCACCTTCGGCTGCGGCAGCGTCAAAGCCGGTACCGCGCACGGTGATGACCTTGACCTTGTCCGACGATTGAACGATCGAGATCGCATTGCCGGCGTAGATCGGGCGCTCGAACGTGTCCGGGCTGTCGACCTTGGTGATGTCCGACAGCTGGGCTACGTCCAGCTTGGCCGCGACGCGCGGCAGGATGTTCTTGCCGTAGGCCGATGCGGGCGCCAGGATGTGGCTGTAGTCGCTGGCGATGGCCAGCACTTGCTCGGCCACGTTTTCAGCCAGGCCGTCGGCGAACTGCGGCGCGTCGGCCAGCAGCACCTTGGACACGCCGGCGATCTTCGCGGCCGCAGCGGCAGCAGCGGCGGCATTGGCGCCGGCCACCAGCACGTGGACATCGCCGCCGCACTGGGCGGCTGCCGTCACGGTATTCAGCGTGGCGGCCTTGATGGATTGGTTGTCGTGTTCAGCAATGACGAGTGCAGTCATGTTTTATCTCCTGGCGCGCTCAGATGACCTTGGCTTCGTTCTTCAGCTTTTGCACCAGCGTCGCAACGTCCGGCACCATCACACCCGCGCTACGCTTGGGCGGCTCAACGACCTTGACGGTCTTCAGACGCGGCGCCACATCCACGCCGAGATCTTCTGGCTTGACGATGTCGAGCGGCTTCTTCTTGGCCTTCATGATGTTSGGCARSGTGACATAACGCGGCTCGTTCAGGCGCAGGTCGGTGGTCACCACCGCCGGCAGCTTGAGCGACAGGGTCTCCAGGCCGCCATCCACTTCACGCGTCACCGATGCGCGGCCATCGGCCACCACCACCTTCGAGGCGAAGGTAGCTTGCGGCAGGCCCGCCAGCGCAGCCAGCATCTGGCCGGTCTGGTTGGAGTCGTCGTCGATGGCTTGCTTGCCCAGGATCACCAGTTGCGGCTGTTCCTTGTCGACCAGGGCCTTGAGCAGCTTGGCCACGGCCAGCGGCTGGAGGTCTTCGTTCGATTCCACCAGGATGCCGCGGTCGGCACCGATGGCCATCGCCGTACGCAGGGTTTCCTGGCACTGGGTCACGCCGCAGGACACGGCGATCACCTCGGTGACCACCCCGGCTTCCCGCAGGCGCACCGCTTCTTCCACGGCGATTTCGTCAAACGGGTTCATGCTCATCTTGACGTTAGCCAGATCCACGCCCGTGCCGTCCGACTTCACCCGGACCTTGACGTTGTAATCCACCACGCGCTTGACTGCGACGAGTACTTTCATGCGCTCACTCCACTGATAGTCGATAGTCAGAAATTTGGTTCGCCCGTCATTATAACCACCGGGTGGGTGGCACTCTTATTTTTCGAACGGTCGTACTATTTTATCGGTAAAGAATTGCCGGGCATAGCCCGGCAATGTGAAAACCTCGCCGTATTGTGCCGCAGGATGCCCTGCGGCACACGGTTTTTGAGGGTTTTTTCAAACTTACCAGGCGGTAATCACCGAATCCTTGAAGGTGCTCTGGACGTACTGCTTGATCTCCGGCGAATGATATGCCTTGACCAGCTTGGCTACCCAGGGCTTGTTCTTGTCGGCTTCGCGGATGGCGATCAGGTTGGCATAGGGCCCCTTCGGGCCTTCCATGGCAATCGCGTCCTTGGTGGGCGACAGGCCGGCGGATTCAGCGTAGTTGCCATTGATGGCGGCGGCGTCCAGGTCATCCAGCGAACGCGGGAGTTGCGCGGCGTCAAGTTCGACGATTCGGATCTTTTTCGGATTGGAGACGATGTCCAGCGGCGTGGCCCTCAGGCCAGCATCCGGGCGCAGCTTGATCAAGCCCTTGCTTTGCAGCAACAGCAGGCCACGGCCGCCATTGGTGGGGTCATTCGGCACGCCAACGCGCGCGCCGTCCTTGATCTGGTCGAGCGACTTGATCTTCTTGGAGTACACACCCATCGGGAATGTCACAGTGAAGGCGACGTGGGTGAACTTGTAGCCACGGTCCTTGATCTGCGCTTCCAGGTACGGCAGGTGCTGGTAGCTGTTGGCGTCCAGGTCGCCAGCGGCCAGCGCGGCATTCGGCTGGACGTAGTCACTGAACTCCACCAGCTGGATATTCAGGCCGTCCTTGGCCGCGACCTTCTTCACCTGCTCCATGATCTGGGCGTGCGGGCCGCCGGTGACGCCGATCTTGATCGGCTTTTCCTGCGCGACGGCGCCAGTGGCCAGCGTGGCACCCAGGGCGGCGCCGACAATCCATTGCAGCAAGTTACGACGTTGCATGTTGACTTCCTTTTTCTCGATGGCTCTATGTCTTTGCAGATAGCCGGGCGGATCGCCGGGCTGACTTGTTACTTATGGCTGATGCGCCGCACCAGCCAGTCTCCGAAGCTTTGCACCGCTTGTACGAAGACGATCAGGATCAGCACCACCGCCACCATCACCTCGGTGATGTAGCGCTGATAGCCGTAGCGGATGCCGAGGTCGCCCAGGCCGCCGCCGCCAATGGCGCCGGCCATGGCCGAATAGCCCACCAGGCTGACGAAGGTGATGGTCAGGCCGGCCACGATGCCGGGCATGGCCTCGGGCAGCAGCACCTTCATCACGATCTGGCCGGTGCTCGCACCCATCGACTGGGCGGCCTCGACCAGGCCTTTGTCGACTTCGCGCAGCGCGCTTTCCACCAGGCGCGCGATAAACGGAATCGCGGCGATGGTCAGCGGCACCACGGCTGCGGTCGTGCCGATCGACGAGCCCACGATAAAGCGCGTGAACGGAATCACCACCACCAGCAGGATGATGAAGGGGATCGAGCGCACGGCATTGACCACCACGCCGATGGTGCGGTTGAACAGCGGGTGCGACAGCACGCCGCCGCGGTTGGTCAGGTGCAGCAGCACGCCCAGCGGCACGCCAAACAGCGCGCCGACCACGCCCGAGATGCTCACCATCAGCAGCGTCTCGTTGAACGAGGTCAGGAACAGGTCAAACATTTCAGACCACATGCTCGATCTCCTCCACCACCACGCCTTCTTGTTGCAGATACTCCATTGCCGCCTTCACGTCGGCCAGGTCGCCGGTGGCCATGATGGCCAGCGAGCCGAAGGCCTGGCCCTGGATTTCGTCGATATGCCCGTGCAGGATGTTGAAGTCCAGCCCGTAGCGGCGAATCGCCTGGGCCAGCACCGGCTGGTCCACGCCCGCGCCGGTGAAGGCCAGGCGATAGACGTGGTCGCGCCCATTGCCGAGGCGGCTCTCCACGCGCTTGAGCACGCTTTGCGGCAGCTCCTGCGCGATCACGTCGCCGATCATGGCGCGCGTGACCGCATGCTGCGGACGCAGGAAGACGTCGATCACCCGGCCGGTTTCCACCACCTGGCCAGCTTCGAGCACGGCCACGCGGTCGCAAACCTGTTTGATCACTTCCATCTGGTGCGTGATCATGACAATGGTCAGACCCAACTCGCGATTGATCTGCTTGAGCAATTCCAGGATGGAGCGAGTGGTCTCCGGATCGAGGGCGGAAGTGGCCTCGTCCGACAGCAGCACCTTGGGCTTGCTGGCCAATGCACGTGCAATCCCCACGCGCTGCTTCTGCCCGCCGCTGATCTGGGCGGGATAGCGATCCTTGAGCGCCGTCAGGCCGACCAGTTCCAGCAGCGGCAGCACCGTGTCGGAGATCTCGCTACGGGATTTTCCGGCCAGCTCCAGCGGCAGCGCCACGTTGTCAAAAACGGTACGCGACGACAACAGGTTGAAATGCTGGAAGATCATGCCGATGTCGCGGCGTGCCCGGCGCAACGCGCCGCTGTCGAGCGCGGTCAGCTCCTGGCCGGCAACGAAGACGCGGCCGGCGCTGGGGCGGTTAAGCAGGTTGATAGCGCGCACCAGCGTGCTCTTGCCAGCGCCGCTGCGGCCGATGATGCCGAAGACCTCACCTGCCGCAATCGACAGGTTGACGTCCCGCAGCGCATGCACCTCACCCGACCCGCCGGGGAAGCGCTGCGAAAGACCTTGCAGTTCGATCATGTGAAAAGAAAACGGCAACAGGCGAGTTTGTCTCTAGCACTGTTGCCGCATTTTATTTTTTTGGGCGAAGCGCGCATTTTAAGCGATCCGCTTCATACCAGAAACGACTTTTTGCCGATGTCTTTATACGCCAAGGGCATATAGCCCAACAAAAACCACCAAAAAGCGATTTATGCATCACTCCACGAGGGCGAACGCTTGTCGAGGAAGGCCTGGACGCCTTCCAGCGCCGTCGGATCCATCATGTTGCAAGCCATGGTCTGCCCGGCGAGCTGGTAGGCTGCTTCGATGCCCATCTCCAGCTGGCGGTAGAACAGGCCCTTGCCGGCGGCCACGGCGGCAGCCGGCTTGGCGCAGATGCTGGCCGCCAGGCGTGCAACCTCGGCATCAAGGGCATCGGCGGGCACCACGCGGTTGACCAGCCCGCGCTCGCGGGCTTGCAACGCGTCGATCATGTCGCCGGTCAGCAGCATCTCCATGGCATGCTTGCGCGACAGGTTGCGCGACAGCGCCACGCCCGGAGTGGCGCAGAACAGGCCAAGGTTGACGCCCGATACCGCAAAGCGAGCCACATCGGCGGCCACCGCCAGGTCGCACATCGCCACCAGCTGGCAGCCGGCCGCCGTGGCAATGCCCTGCACGCGCGCAATCACCGGCTGCGGCATCTTCTGCATCGCCATCATCATGCGGGTGCAGCGGTCGAACAGGCGGCGATAGTAGTCGTGCGACGGGCTGGCGCGCATCTCGCGCAGATCATGTCCCGCGCAGAACGCGCGGCCGGCGGCGGCCAGCACCACCACGCGGACCGAGGCATCGGCGCCGGCGCGGGCAAACGCCGCGGACAGCGCATCCAGCAGGTCCTCTGACAGCGCGTTGAACGCTTCCGGGCGGTTCATCGTCAGGCGCAGCACGCCCGGGGCGTCGAGGCTTTCGCTCACCAGCGAGGTCATGGGGCGGTTATCGGTTTCAGCCATGCCAGGGCCTCCTATCGTTCTAGCAGCACCTTGAGGTGCGCATACACGCTACGGCTCAGCGCGCTCAGGTTATAGCCGCCTTCCAGGCAACTGACGATGCGTCCCTTTGCATGGGCGCGCGCGACGTCGACCAGTTGGGCGGTGATCCAGGCATAGTCCTGCTCGACCAGCCCCATCTGCCCGAGATCATCCTCGCGATGGGCGTCGAAGCCGGCCGAGATAAACAGCATCTGCGGCTTGAACTCGTTCAGGCGCGGCAGCCAGATCGTCTCCACCACTTCGCGCACCGCCAGGCCGTTGGTATAGGCCGGCAGCGGGATGTTCGACATATTGGTGGCAATGTGCTCGGTGCCGCTGTAGGGATAAAACGGATGCTGAAAGAAGCTGCACATCAGCACCTGGGCGTCGCCACGGAAAGCGGCTTCGGTGCCATTGCCGTGGTGCACGTCGAAATCGACGATGGCCACGCGCTCCAGCCCGTGCGCGGCGAGCGCATGACGCGCGGCGATCGCCACGTTGTTGTAGAAGCAGAAACCCATGGCCCGGTCCGGCTCGGCATGGTGGCCCGGCGGGCGCACGCAGCAGAACGCATTCTCGATCTCGCCCGCCATCACCGCATCGGTGGCAGCCACCGCGGCGCCTGCCGCATGGGCGGCGGCGGCGAGCGTGTGCGGGTTCATCAGGGTATCGGGATCGATCGGGTGGTAGCCGCTGGCTGGGCTGGCCGCGGCCAGCGAGGCGGTGTACTGCGGAAGATGCACGCGCCCGATCTGCTCGGCGGTGGCGGCGCTCGCCTCGCGCCGGTCAAGCAGGCCATCCATGCCGTGCGAGATCAGGTGATCCTCAATGGCCTGCAGGCGCTCAGGGCACTCCGGATGGAAAGGCCCCATCTCATGCAGCAGGAACTCGGGATGCGTGTAATAGCCTGTGGGCATGTCTTATTGCTTTAATCGTGGTCTCCATTCGTTACGTTAGCACATGCCGCGCCAGCCACCCAGCGAGCTGCCGCGCGGGCACCATCCGCTATACTCGCAGCGACTTGCAAAGGACACCATGACCGACTCCCAGCGCTCCCTGCGTCGCCCGCTTCTGGGCGCCGCGCTTTCCGCTGCCGCATTGAGCTTGTGCGGCATCTCCCCCGCCCTGCTTGCCGCCGGCAAGCGCCGCGTGAGCATGCGCGAAGAAGAAATCGAGCCGGGCCGCTACCGTGACAATCCCAAGAGCCGCGCCTTCATCGACGAGATGGTGGCACGCCACGGCTTTGCCCGCCAGACGCTGGAGAGCTGGTTCGGCCAGGCCGTGTATTCATCCACGGTGGTGCGCCTGATCATGCCGCCCGCCACGCCGGGACGCAAAAGCTGGCGCACCTACCGCTCGCGCTTCATCGAGCCGATCCGCATCAACGCGGGCGTGCGCTTCTGGCAGCAAAATCGCGAAACACTGCGCCGTGCGGAAGCCGAGTTCGGCGTGCCGGCCTCGGTGATTGTCGGCATCATCGGTGTCGAGACCATCTATGGCCGCGACATGGGTACCTTCCGCGTCATCGACTCGCTCTCCACGCTGGCCTTCGATTATCCCGACGTGCCCAACCGCGAAGCGCGCACCACGCTGTTCCGCAACCAGCTGGCCGACTACCTGCTGTGGTGCCGCGACACCAACACCGATGTGTTCTCGGTGCTGGGCTCCTTCGCGGGCGCCGTGGGCATTCCGCAGTTCATGCCCACAAGCCTGCGCGAATACGCCATCGACTACGACGGCGACGGCCGCATCGACCTGCGCGGCAGCGCCACCGACGCGATCGGCAGCGTGGCGCGTTTCCTGCAGCTGCACGGCTGGGAACCGGGCCGCCCGGTGGTCTGGCGCATCGCCGCCGATGAGGGCAGCCGAGGCATCGCCGCCGCAGCAGCGGATGGCGAGCCATGGCCTACCCGCACGCTCAACCAGTTGCTCAAGGCCGGCCTGCGCGTGGACGAGCCGATCGACCCGGCACGCGAAGGCGAAACCGGCGTGCTGGTGGTGGACCTGCCCACGCCCGGCGAAACCACCGACTACATGCTCGGCCTGCGCAACTTCTATGTACTGACGCGCTACAACCGCAGCTTCTTCTACGCGCTGGCTGTGTACCAGTTGGGCGAGGCGGTCAAGGCAGCGATGGGCTGAGCCGGTATCCGCAGCGCGATAAGCAAAAAGCCCCCGCAAGACTGAGCTCGCGGGGGCTTTTTCAATGCGCGTGGGCAAGGCAGCATCAGGCCGGGAACACTCCGGTCGAAAGGTAACGATCACCGCGATCGCACACCACGAACACGAGGGTGGCATTCTCCACTTCCTCGGCGATACGCAGCGCGACGCACAGCGCGCCGGCAGCCGAGATGCCGCAGAAGATCCCTTCCTCGCGCGCCATGCGACGTGCCATGTGCTCGGCATCGCCCTGGCTGACAGGCTCGGTACGGTCAATGAATTTCGGATTGTAGATCTTCGGCATGTACGCCTCGGGCCACTTGCGGATGCCGGGAATACGCGAGCCTTCGGCCGGCTGCGCACCCACGATCTGGATCCCTGCGTTCTGTTCCTTCAGGTAGCGCGAGACACCGGTGATGGTGCCCGTGGTGCCCATGGCAGAGACGAAGTGAGTAATGCGCCCTTCGGTGTCGCGCCAGATTTCCGGGCCGGTGGTCTCGTAATGCGCCAGCGGATTGTCCGGGTTGGCGAACTGATCCAGGATCACGCCGCGGCCGTCGCGCTCCATGGAGTCCGCGAGGTCACGCGCGTATTCCATGCCGCCCTTGACCGGTGTCAGGATGATCTCCGCGCCGTAGGCAGCCATGCTCTGGCGGCGCTCCATGCTCAGGTCTTCCGGCATGATCAGCACCATCTTGTAGCCGCGGATGGCGGCTGCCATGGCCAGCGCGATGCCGGTATTGCCCGAGGTAGCCTCGATCAGCGTATCGCCCGGCTTGATGCGCCCGCGCGATTCGGCCCGGGCAATCATCGAGACCGCCGGCCGGTCCTTGACCGAGCCSGCCGGGTTRTTGCCYTCGAGCTTGCCGAGRATYACRTTKCCGCGCGSSKCGMYGGCGGCGCCGGGGATGCGCTGSAGTYKSACCAGCGGCGTATTGCCGATGGTGTCTTCRATCGTCTTGTAGGCCATGGTGAGCGGGATTCCAATGTCGGCGGACATTGTAATCCAGTCGCAAATCCCGCGTTGCCGACGCGGCGTGTCAGGCCTCGGCTTCGGCTTCGGCTTCGGCTTCGGCCTTGCCGCTGCCCAGCACGTGGTACAGCAGAATCGCGCCAAACGTAGCGGTACCAATGCCGCCCAGCGTCATGCCGCCCAGCTTCAGCGTCAGGTCGCCAGCCGCCACGGTCAGCGTGGCTCCGACCGTGATCAGGTTGCGCGAACTGGAGAAGTCGACCTTGTTCTGCACCCAGATACGCCCGGCAGTGGCGGCGATCAGGCCGAACACCACAATGGTCAGGCCACCGATCACCGGGCCCGGGATGGTCAGGATCAACGCACCGAACTTGGGTGAGAAGCCCAGCACCAGCGCCACCGCCGCCGCCACCACGAAGATCAGCGTGGAGTAGATCTTGGTCACCGCCATCACGCCCATGTTCTCGGCATAAGTGGTCACGCCCGTGCCGCCGCCGCCGGCGGAAATGATGGTGGCAATGCCGTCGCCGATGAAGGCGCGGCCGATATAGGGATCGAGATTGCGGCCGGTCATCACGCTGATGGCCTTGATGTGCCCGAGGTTCTCCGCCACCAGCACGATGGCCACCGGCGCGATCAGCAGCATGGCGCTGGYCTGGAACACCGGCGTGGAGAAGACCGGCAGCCCGAACCAGGCCGCGGCGGCCACGCCGGAGAAGTCGATACCTTTGCCCATGCCCAGCCCGTTGGTGCAAACGTAGTACAGCACGTAGCCGAACAGCCCGCCCACCAGTACCGGCAGCCGACGCAGCATGCCCGGCGCATGCACCGCCACCACGCCCACGGCCAGCACGGTCGCCAGGCCAACCCAGGTATCCAAGGCCGCACCGCTCACGGCCTTGACCGCCACCGGCGCGAGGTTCAGGCCGATGGCCGCGACGATGGCACCCGTCACCACCGGCGGCATCAGCCGCTCCACCCAGCGATACCCCACCGCCTGCACCACCAGCCCGATCAGCAGGTACAACACGCCCGCGGCGATGATGCCGCCGAGCGCCACCGGGATATTCGGGTTGGGGCCGCTGCCGGCGTAGCCGGTCGCCGCGATCACCACCGCGATGAAGGCAAAGCTGGAGCCCAGGTAGCTGGGCACCCTGCCGCGCACGCACAGGAAGAAGATCAGCGTGCCGATGCCGGAAAACAGGATGGCGATATTGGGATTGAAGCCCATCAGGATCGGTGCGATCGCGGTCGAGCCGAACATCGCCACCACGTGCTGGATACCTGCCAGCAGGGTCTGGCCGGCGGGCAGGCGCTCATCGGGCGCAATCACGCCGTGGGTCTTTAGCCGCCACTTGGGCAGGAATCCCG
Source organism: Cupriavidus sp. YAF13 (assembly GCF_052113425.1). NCBI lineage: Bacteria > Pseudomonadati > Pseudomonadota > Betaproteobacteria > Burkholderiales > Burkholderiaceae > Cupriavidus > Cupriavidus sp. YAF13. The sequence continues at coordinate 32,394 of NZ_JBFRDD010000067.1, read as the reverse complement.
CGCCCTCGTTATTTCCCATTGTCCAGCTCCCTTTTTATTGGCCTGGCCGTCCCGTATGCGGGCAGGTCCGGCGCGATCTTGGATTTTGTTGGCCACGCGGCCGGCTCGGGCCGCAACAGCGTCCGCATGATACCGCGCGGCCGCATTCGTGATAAGCCACACGGCATTAGCACGAGCCATACCAGCGCCGAAGCCTCGTGCTGGTGCACGAGCGGCAAAAAGCCCCGGGCTCGGCCGGGGCTTCGACGATCGGATAGCCTGGATGCGAGCGCCGCGCAGCACGCCCGCGGCAGCCTTAGCGAACGGCCTTGGCCGGCGGCTTCTCCGTCTTGGCGTCCTTCTTGGCCGGGGCCGCCGCAGCCACCGTGGCCTTCGGCGCCGCGGCGCCGCCGGCGCCGATGGTCATGCCGGCCTCCTGCAAGCGCACGACGGATTTCTGCCCCAGGCCCTTGACCCGATCGGCGAGATCCGCGGCATCCTTGAAGGGACCACCCCGGCTGCGTTCGCTGACAATGGTGCTGGCCGTGGCCGGTCCGATGCCCTTGAGCGACACCAGCGCGGCCTCATCGGCGGTATTCACATCGACCGCCGCAAACGCGGCGCCCGAGAGCGAGAACCAGACGGCGGCGGCCAGCAGGACCTGCCTGGACGCGCGCGTCAAAGTTGGCTTGAACATGGGAGTTTCTCCTATCCGTTGATGAAGGTCGCTTCGCCCTGGCTGGACGAAGCAACACGCAGGATAGGAGCGCGCGGCCGGCTTGGCGCACCCTGCAACAAAAGTTCACCTCAACGCTACCGAGGTGTCTCCACAACGCGCGAAAGGCGTACAAAAGGCGCCTTGACGCGCGTGTTTTTGCGACCTCAGCCCTTGTTCTGCAGCAGCCAGCGGCAGTAGCGCGACACGCCTTCTTCCACGGTGTAGAACGCATCCTTGTACCCGGCGCCACGCAGGCGCGAGACATCGGACTGGGTGTAGCACTGGTACTTGCCGCGCAGCGCGTCGGGGAACTTGATGTATTCGACCAGCCCCTCCTGCACCATCTCGTCGAGCGTCAGAGGGGGCCGGCCATCGGCCTCGCGCAGCGTGTTGACGACGGTCGCGGCGATGTCGTTGAACGGTTGCGCGCGGCCGGTGCCGAGGTTGAAAATGCCCGACTTGTCCGGATGCTCCAGGAAGAACAGGTTGACCTTCACCACGTCTTCCACCGAGATGAAGTCGCGGGTGTGGCCACCCGGCACATAGCCGCCATACTCGCCAAACAGCTTCACCGTGCCATCGGCGCGGAACTGGTTGAAATTGTGGAACGCCACCGAGGCCATGCGGCCCTTGTGCGCTTCGCGCGGGCCGTACACGTTGAAGTAGCGAAAGCCCACGATCTGCGACAACGCGGACGGCAGCTTGCGCCGCACCACCTGGTCGAACAGGAACTTCGAGTAGCCGTAGACGTTCAGCGGCTTCTCGTATTGGCGCTCTTCCTTGAACACCTGCGAGGCGCCATAGGTGGCCGCCGACGAGGCGTAGAGGAACTGCGTGCCCTGCTCCAGGCAGGCATCCATCAGCGCCTGCGTGTAGCGGAAATTGTTCTCCATCATGTAGCGGCCGTCGGTCTCCATGGTGTCGGAGCAGGCTCCCTCATGGAACACCGCACGTACCTTGCCGAACTCCCCACGCTTGAAGCGCTCGAGAAACTCGCTCTTGTCGAGGTAGTCGCGGATCTCGCAGTCGACGAGGTTGTGGAACTTGTCGGCGCGCGTCAGGTTGTCGACGGCGACGACATTGTCGTCGCCACGCTCGTTCAGGCCCTTGACGAGGTTGCTGCCGATAAAGCCGGCAGCGCCGGTTACGATGATGGTCATGGTCGTGTGGGCTCAAACGAGCCAGGAGGCAGCGCGGCCATTACGCCGGCGCGCCGAACAATTCAGGATAGGTGACAACCGCGGTGCCCAGCTTGCCCACCACGATGCTGCCAGCGCGATTGGCGTGCTGCACGGCCTCCTTGAGCGGCACGCCCGCGCCCAGCATGGTCGCCAGCGTGGCGATCACCGTGTCGCCGGCGCCGGACACGTCATAGACTTCGCGCGCCTGCGCCGACACGTGCAGCACCTCGGCTTCGGTGTAGAGCGTCATGCCCTCTTCCGAGCGCGTCAGCAGCAGCGCTTCGAGATGCAGCTCGCGCCGCAGGTTCTGGGCCCGGATGGTGAGATCGGACTCGGTCTTCCAGGCGCCCACCACGTGCCGCATTTCGGCACGGTTGGGGGTGATCAGCGTGGCGCCGCTATAGCGTGAGTAATCGTCGCCCTTAGGGTCGACTAGCACCAGGCAGCCCGCGGCGCGGCCCGCCTCGACCATGCGGCCCACGTGGGCGAGGCCGCCCTTGCCGTAGTCGGAGAGCACCAGGACCTTGTACTCCTTGACCAAGGCCAGGAATCGATCCTGCACCGCAGCCAGCACTTCATGTCCCGGTGCGTTCTCGAAGTCCACGCGCAGCAACTGCTGCTGGTGCGCCACCACGCGCAGCTTGATGGTGGTGTTGACGCTGGGGTCGCGATGCAGGTAGGGCTGCACGTGGCTGGCGCTGAGCAGCGCCTCCAGCGTGCGGCCGGGCTCGTCATCGCCGACCACGCCCAGCATGCCCACCTGGGCGCCCAGCGCGGCGGCATTGCGAGCCACGTTGGCAGCGCCGCCAAGGCGTTCGTCGCTGCGCTTGATCTGCACCACCGGCACCGGGGCTTCCGGGGAGATGCGCTCGACATCGCCGAACCAATAGCGGTCGAGCATCATGTCGCCCGCCACCAGGATGCGCGATTGATTGATCTGTTGCTGCGGAATATGGTTCTTGCTCATGGACATCCTTGGCAACACAGCCCGGTCCGTCAGCCGGGGCGTTGGCTTTTCGTTCCCGTTGGGTTGCGTTTCAGCGCGTCGTGGTCGGCCGCCCGATCGCATGATATTCGATGCCCGCTTCCTGCATGGCTTCGGGCTCGTACAGATTGCGTCCGTCGAAGATGACGGGAGCCTTCAGGCGGCGCTTGATCTGGTTGAAATCCGGGCTGCGGAACACCTTCCATTCTGTGACGATGACCAGGGCATCGGCACCGTCGAGCGTGTCCATCTGCGCGTCGCTGAAATGCACGCGTGCAAAACCACCGTCGATGTGTGCGAGATCGAGGGCCAGCGCATGCTTGGCCTCGGCCATCGAGATCGGATCATGCACGTGCAGCGAGGCGCCGCGCGACACCAGCGCTTGCGCCAGCACCCGCGACGGCGCTTCGCGCATGTCGTCGGTATTGGGCTTGAATGCCAAGCCCCAGATCGCAAAGGTGCGCCCGGTGAGATCCTCGCCGAAGCGGCGCACGACCTTGTCGGCCAGCACCTGCTTTTGCGCGTCGTTGACCGCTTCCACCGCTTCCAGCACGCGCATGGGCTTGCCATGCGCGCTGGCGGTGCGCATCAGCGCCTGCACATCCTTGGGGAAACACGAGCCGCCGTAGCCAGCACCGGCGTACAGGAAACTATAGCCGATGCGCGGATCGGAACCGATGCCCATGCGGACCAGCTCGATATCGGCACCGACTTCATCGGCCAGGTTCGCCAGCTCGTTCATGAACGAGATGCGCGTGGCCAACATCGAGTTGGCCGCGTATTTGGTGAACTCGGCCGAGCGCACGTCCATATAGAACGTACGCTCGTGATTGCGGTTGAAGGGCGCGTAGAGCTGGCGCATGATCGCCTTGGCATGCCGGCCTGCCACGTCGGCGTTGCAGCCCAGCACGATACGGTCGGGACGCATGAAGTCCTCCACCGCGGCGCCTTCCTTCAGGAATTCCGGATTAGAGACCACCGAGAACTGCAGGTCCTCGAGGCCGCGCGCGGCCAGCTCTTCACGAATGGCTTCGGCGACACGATCGCCGGTGCCGACCGGCACGGTGGACTTGTCCACCACCACCTTGAAGCCGGTCATGTACTTGCCGATATTGCGGGCAGCCGCCAGTACATATTGCAGGTCGGCAGAGCCATCCTCGTCGGGCGGCGTGCCGACGGCGATGAACTGCACATCGGCATGCTCCACGCTGGCCGCCACATCGGTGGAAAACGTCAGCCGGCCAGCCTCGCGATTACGCTGGATCAGCTCTTTCAAGCCCGGTTCATAGATTGGCACGCCGCCGGCATTGAGCATCGCGATCTTGCGTTCGTCGACGTCCAGGCAGAACACATCGTTGCCCAGTTCGGCCAGGCAGGCCCCGGTCACTAGACCGACGTAGCCGCTGCCGATAATGGTGACTTTCATAACTTGTACTCCAGATAGGGATTGGCGTGCGACGCTAAAGCAACAACATCGACATCGGCGCCAGCATCAGCCGAGCGCCTCGGAACGGCGCGGTGCGTAGGTTTCCCAGCGGTTGCAGCCAGGGCACTGCCAATAGAACAACCGGGCGCGGAAACCGCACTCGCGGCAGGTATAGCGCGCCAGGTTACGTGTGCGGTGCTGCAGCAGGTCGCGAATCGCCGACACCTCCTGCTCATGTTCGATATCTTGGGCGGAGCCCGCCGGATCGCCATCAGCCGCGTCAGCCACATCGGCCGCATCGGCCGTGACAGCCACGCTGGCTTGCGCAACCTCGGCGGCCTGCGCCTCAAAATACTTGGTCAAGGCCTGCAACGACGGCTGCCGGCGCAATTGCTCGCGCATCAGCACGGCCGCGGCATGCGCGCCATGCTGTTCCAGCTCGGCGCGATAGGCACTATCGAGCAACTCGGCAGCCAGGTTCGTCTTCAGCAGGCCGCGCAGCCACTCCAGCGCCCGGCCATTGTCGCCGAGCTGGCGGTACGCCTTGACCACGCGATCCGCCACCAGCGGCAGGTAAGACGCATCCTGCTTCTCGATGCCCAGCCAGTGGCCAAGCGCGCCTTGCGCGTCGCCCGCGGCCATGGCCACATCGCCCAGCAGCATCGGCGCACGCACATTGGCGGGGTTTTCCTTGGCGGCCTGCTGCAGCCAGCCGATGGCGTCATCGGGCTGCTTGCGCTGCAGCGCGTCCTGCGCCAGTTCGCAGCAGAACTGCGCGATCTGCACACTGTAGTCCTTCTGCTCCAGCGGCTGCAGCTCGCGTGCCGCGTCGATGGCTTTCTTCCACTCTTTCTCGACTTCGTAGAGCTCCAGAAGCACATGCTTGGCCGGGGCCGCATACGGCCCTGACATCAGCCGGCGCAGCGATTCCTCCGCGCGGTCAAGCAGGCCGGCGCGCAGGAAATCCTGGCCCAGTTCATAAAGCGCGTGCTCGCGCTCGGCATCGGGAAGATCCTGGCGGCTAGCCAGGTTCTGGTGCACGCGGATGGCGCGTTCGGTTTCACCACGCCGGCGGAACAAAGCGCCGAGTGCAAAGTGCAGCTCTGTGGTCTCGGGGTCCAGGCGCACCACCTCGATAAACGCGTCGATGGCTTGGTCGGGCTGCTCGTTGAGCAGGAAATTCAGCCCCTTGAAATAGGAGCGCGGCAGCGCGCCCTGCTCGCTCATCAGCTGGCGCGCATCGAAGCGGGCAGCCATCCAGCCGAGGCCGAAGATGAGCGGCAGCGCCAGCAGCCACCAGGTTTCAAAAATCATGGGTCAGACTTTCGGGCCAACTACGTTGTAAGGAATGCCGGAACCTGCCGCGGCCTGTGGGTCGCGCGCACTTTCCGCCGACTGGCTGCGCGCCTCGCCCAGCGCACGCCGCAGCCGGCCCGCCTCCATGCGCTGTCGCATCAGCACAGGCGCCAGCGCGGCGAGCGCGGCGAGGATGCCCAGCCCGAACGCGGCCAGCAAGATCAGGATCAGCGGCGCGCGCCATACGGCATCAAAAAAGAGCTGCAGCGAGACGTCGGCGGTATTGCGCAGCGCCAGCACGAACAGCAGCGCGAACAGGACGATGCGTATGATCCAGGCGACAAGTTTCATGCGGGCTTCATGCGGCAGATGGGATGAATCGGACTCCGGTGATGCGGACGCCGGCGGGCGGCGCCCCCTCGGTGGATTCCCGGCATTGTAGCGGAATCGCCTCGCGCCAACGGTAACGTCTTGTATGCTCGCACAATGAAAAAGCGCCCCGATAAGGGGCGCTTTTTTGACTATCCAGGCACATCACGAGCCAGACGCAGCGGATTCAGGACTGGGCCAGCTTCAGCCCGCCATCATCATGCAAGGCGTTGCCGGCAGCGGCTGCCGGCTTCGCCTGGCCAGGCGCGGTCACATGACCCGCACCAGCGGCAGCGCCATGGCCATTACTGCCACCATGGGTGCTGCCATTCGCATTGCCGTTGCCAACGTGACTTCCGTTGGCATTGGCGCCAGTGCCGCCGCTTCCTGCCTGCGGCAGCGCCGGGCTGCGATCGACTCGTTCACGCAACTCCTTGCCCGCCTTGAAGTGCGGCACCCGTTTCTCGGGCACCAGCACACGTTCGCCGGACTTGGGGTTGCGTCCCACGCGCGGCGGACGCCGGTTCAGACCAAAACTGCCGAATCCGCGAATCTCGATGCGGTGGCCATCAGCCAGCGCTTCGGACATTGCGTCGAGGATCGTCTTCACCGAGATGTCCGCATCCCGCAGCAACAGCTGCGGGAACCGGGCAGCCAGTTTTTCGACAAGCTCGGACTTGGTCATGGGCATCCGCTAGCAGGCGTAAGAACCAATGCTTACTGGTTGTCCTGGCCGAGCTTGGCCTTCAGCAGCGCGCCCAGGTTGGTCGTGCCAGCCGTGCCGGTGTCGGCAGCGAACTTTTGCATGGCTTCTTGCTGCTCGACGTTGTCCTTGGCCTTGATCGACAGGTTGATGTTGCGCGACTTGCGGTCGACGTTCACCACCAGGGCGGTGATTTGTTCGCCTTCCTTCAGCACGTTGCGAGCATCTTCCACGCGGTCAGCCGAGATTTCGGATGCGCGCAGGTAGCCTTCGACGTCATCAGCCAGTTGCACGACAGCGCCCTTGGCATCAACAGTCTTGATCGTGCCGTTGACCAGGGAACCCTTGTCGTTAGCCGAGATGAAGTTGTTGAACGGGTCGCCCGACAGCTGCTTGATACCCAGCGAGATGCGTTCCTTGTCGACGTCGATGCCCAGAACCACGGCTTCCACTTCGTCGCCCTTCTTGTACTTGCGCACGGCTTCTTCGCCGGTTTCTTGCCAGGACAGGTCGGACAGGTGCACCAGGCCGTCGATGCCACCGGGCAGGCCGATGAACACGCCGAAGTCGGTGATCGACTTGATCTGGCCGCCCAGCTTGTCGCCCTTCTTGTGGTTACGGCTGAAATCGTCCCACGGATTGGCCTTGCATTGCTTCATGCCCAGGCTGATACGACGCTTGTCTTCGTCGATATCCAGGACCATGACTTCGACTTCGTCGCCCAGCTGGACAACCTTCGACGGAGCGACGTTCTTGTTGGTCCAGTCCATTTCGGAAACGTGGACCAGGCCTTCGATGCCGGCTTCGATTTCAACGAATGCGCCGTAGTCGGTCAGGTTGGTCACCTTGCCGAACAGGCGGGTGCTTTGCGGGTAACGACGCGAGATGCCGACCCACGGATCTTCGCCCAGTTGCTTCACGCCCAGCGAGACGCGGTTCTTCTCTTGGTCGAACTTGAGGATCTTGGCGGTGATTTCCTGGCCAACCGACAGCACTTCGCTCGGGTGACGCACACGACGCCATGCCAGGTCGGTGATGTGCAGCAGGCCGTCGATGCCACCCAGGTCCACGAATGCGCCGTAGTCCGTGATGTTCTTGACGATACCGTTGACGATGGCGCCTTCCTTCAGGGTTTCCATCAGCTTCTGGCGCTCTTCGCCCAGGGTCGCTTCCACAACGGCGCGGCGCGACAGCACCACGTTGTTGCGCTTGCGGTCCAGCTTGATGACCTTGAATTCCAGGGTCTTGCCTTCGTACGGCGTGGTGTCCTTGATCGGACGCACGTCGACCAGCGAGCCCGGCAGGAACGCGCGGATGCCGTTGACCATGACGGTCAGGCCGCCCTTGACCTTGCCCGTGACCGTGCCCGAGATGATTTCGCCGTCTTCCAGCGCCTTCTCGAGGTTCAGCCACGATGCCAGGCGCTTGGCCTTGTCGCGGGAGAGGATGGTGTCGCCATAGCCGTTCTCGAGCGCGTCGATGGCCACGGAGACGTAGTCGCCGGCCTGCACTTCGAGTTCGCCCTGGTCGTTCAGGAACTCCTCCACCGGCACAAAGGCTTCCGATTTGAGGCCGGCGTTGACGACCACGAAATTGTGGTCGATGCGCACGACTTCAGCGGAAATCACTTCGCCAGCCTTCATATTGGAGCGGGCGACGGATTCCTCGAACAGTGCGGCAAAGGATTCGTTAGTTTGCAGGTCGGACATAAACTTGAGTATCAATCCGCAGTACTCGGGCCGGCGCGTGGATCGCGCTCAGTCTGCACCGGGCAGCGGGGTCAGGTTGAACAACACCGGCGGATCTGCGCTTGCAGGCTCTGCCGGCACTTCGGTGTTGCGGCGGCTGGACTGGCGCGGGTCAGGAACCCGGCGCGCCATACCATTGCAGCACCTGCGCCACCGCCTGATCCACCGTCATGTCGGAGGTATCGAGCAAGTGCGCATCCTCTGCGGGACGCAGCGGCGCGGCCGCGCGGGAGCGATCCCGCTGGTCGCGCGACTCAAGGTCTCGCAAAAGGTCTTCGATATTAGCAGAAATTCCCTTATCAATCAATTGTTTATAGCGCCTGCGAGCGCGCGCCTCGACACTTGCCGTCAGGAACACCTTCAGCCGGGCGTCCGGGAAAATCACGGTGCCCATGTCGCGGCCGTCGGCAACCAGGCCCGGCAGCTTGCGAAAACCGCGCTGCAGCGCCGTCAGGGCGTCGCGCACCGGCTGGTGGACGGCGATCGCAGAAGCACGGTTGCCGGTGGCTTCCGCGCGGATGGCCAGGCTGACCTCCTCGCCGCGCAGCCAGACACGGTCGGGCCCGAACTTCACATCGAGGCGGGTAGCCAGGCTGGCCAACCCCTCCACATCCTGCATGTCGATGCCCGCACGCTCGCTGGCGAGCGCCACCAGGCGGTACAACGCACCGCTGTCCAGTAAATGGAAGCTGAGCGCGTCGGCCACCTTGTGCGCTACGGTGCCCTTCCCCGATGCGGTGGGCCCGTCGATGGTGATGACGTCGACGATAGTCATTGTTTATTAAGACAGAACAAAATATTGATTTCTTAAATCAATTGAGAATCATTAGCATGGGGTTCATGACGGGCACCCGACAAAATCGCAGGCCCATACAGCAAACAACCGACATCTTCGCGAGGCAATCTACCATGGCCAAGACCCTGTCGTTCGGCATCATGCACGTTATCATCGCCTTTGGCGTCACTTACGCGCTGACCGGCAATCTGGCGGTCAGCGGCGCCGTGACGTTCATCGAGCCGGCAGTCAACACTGTGGCGCATTACTTCTTCGACCGCTACTGGGAACGGCGCGAACCCGGGGCGAAGCACGAGCCCTTGCCCCAAACCGGGCGCGGCGGCAATGGCCTGCCACTGGCCACGTGATCAGCGCGCCACCGTGCCGAACACCTCGAAGTAATCCGGGAACGTCTTCGCAACACAGCCAGGCTCGTTGATGCGCACCGGCAGCGGACCGAACGCGGCCAGCGAAAAGCACATTGCCATGCGGTGGTCATCGTAAGTATCGATGCCGGCGGCCGGGGTCTGCCAGGCGGATTGGGCCGGCGGCGTCACCTTCAGGTAATCCGCACCCTCCTCCACCTCGACGCCCAGCTTGCGCAACTCGGTAGCCATGGCGCTGATGCGGTCGGTTTCCTTGACCCGCCAGCTGGCGATATTGGTCAGCGTGGTGGGCCCCTCGGCGAACAGGGCCGCCACCGCCAGGGTCATGGCAGCGTCCGGAATATGGTTGCAGTCCAGCTCGATGCCATGCAAGCGGCCATCGTCGCGCTCGGTGCCGCGGACCTCGATCCAGTTGGCGCCGGCCATCACGTTGGCGCCCATGCGGTTAAGCGCCTCGGCAAACTTGACGTCGCCCTGGATGCTGGCCATGCCCACGCCCTCCACCCGCAGCGGGCCGCCGCCGATGGCGCCCGCAGCCAGGAAGTAGGAGGCCGAGGACGCGTCGCCCTCGACAAAAATCTCGCCCGGCGAGCGGTATGCCGCGCGAGCCGGCAGGATGAAGCGTGACCAGCCCTCGCGCCGGATCTCGATGCCAAAGCGCGCCAGCAGGTTGAGCGTGATCTCCACGTAGGGCTTGGAAATCAGCTCGCCCACCACTTCGATCTCGATGGTGTCGCCAGGCGCATCGGCCAGCGGCAAGGCCATCAGCAGCGCCGTCAGGAACTGGCTGGACACGTCGCCGCGCACGCGGATCGGCGCATCGATGCGAATCCGCGCGGGAGAAATCTGCAAGGGCGGATAGCCCTCGGTGCCAAGGTAGGCGACGCTCGCGCCAATCTGGCGCAGACCATCGACCAGATCGCCGATCGGCCGCTCATGCATGCGCGGCACGCCGGACAGCTTGTAGCTTCCGCCCTGCAGCGCCAGTGCCGCGGTCAGCGGGCGGATGGCCGTGCCCGCATTGCCCATGAACAGCTCGGCGGCCTTATTGGGGAATTTGCCGCCCACGCCGCGCACCACGCAAGCGCCATCCTCATGGCGCCATTCCACGCCCAGCGTACGCAGCGCCTGCAGCATCACGCGCGTGTCGTCCGAGTCGAGCAGGTCGCACACGCGGGTCTCGCCCTCGGCCAGCGCCGCCAGCAACAGGACCCGGTTCGAGATGCTCTTGGAACCCGGCAGGCGAACCGTGCCAGAAGCGCGAGTGAAGGGGCCGAGCGTGAGATGTTCCATGGTTTGCATGCTAGTTGGCGGGCAGCTTTCGATGAAAGGCGCACCGCTTTCGTTGGTGACGTGGCGTTCGTGTTGCGCCGGGTTGCGCGGCGATCAGGGCTCGGCGTTGACAGCCGGCGCGCGCTGCGCGCCCCATTGCTGCCGCACCTGGCTAGCGCGCTGGAAAATACGCTCCAGGCCTTCGCCGTTGCTGTTTTCGATCAGGGTCTTCAGATGCGCCAGCATGGCCTGGTAGGTGTTGAGCTCGCTCAACATCGCCTCGCGGTTGCCAACGCAGATATCGCGCCACATCTCCGGCGACGACGCCGCGATCCGGGTGAAATCCCGGAAGCCGCCGCCGGCGAAATCGAGCTTGAGCGCCGCGTCTTCGGCATTGGCCACCTGGGCCACCAGCGCATAGGACAGCAGGTGCGGCAAATGGCTGACGGCGGCAAATACGGCATCGTGCTGCACGGCCGACATCACGCTGCACTGGGCGCCCGCGGTCTCCCACATGGCGCGCACGGCCACTACATCAATGCGGGAATTTTCCTGCAGCGGGCACAGCACGACTTTCTTGCCAACATAGAGATCGTCCAGCGCCGCTTCCACGCCATGCAGCTCGCGCCCGGCAATTGGATGGGCTGGCACGAACTGGGCCGCCTTGTCGCCCAGCGCAGTCTTGGCCGCCATGATGACGTCGGCCTTGGTGCTGCCGGCATCCGTGATGATCGTAGCTGGCTCCAGATGCGGCTCAAGTGCATGGAGCAGCGCAAAGGTCTGCGCCACCGGCGCGCACAGCACGATCATGCTGGCGCCCTTGGCGGCGTCTTCCAGCGTGGCCGCCTCGTCGATCACCCCCAGCTTGAGCGCACGCTCGAGCGAAGCTTGCGAGCGGCCGACGCCGACCACCGTGCCGACCGCACCCGCGCGCTTGAGCGCGAGTGCCAGCGAGCCGCCGATCAGGCCGACGCCGACAATGACGACACGGGGAAAAAATGGAGCGGACGCAGGAACGGTCACGGGGATACGCTGCCAGGCGAGGAAGTTCGGGAATCCGATATTGTAACTTCTCCGCCGGGGGGCGGCGCCGGCATTGCGCCTTTGCGCAAGCTTGCATGGCGCCGGCCCGCGAAGGGCCGGGGCATTGCTTGCAGCAGCGCTTACTTGAGGGCCTTTTCCAGCGCCACGATAAACGCCGCGTTTTCCTCAGGCAGGCCGATAGTGATGCGCAGCCATTGCGGCAGGTTGTAATTGCCCACCGGCCGCACGATCACGCCCTGCTTGAGCAGCGCCAGGTTGACGCGCGCGCCGGCGCCATCGTCCTGGCCCACGCGCACCAGCACGAAATTGCCCGAGGACGGCACGTACTGCAGGCCGAGCCGCTCGAACGCCGCCACCAGTTGCGCCTTGCCGGCACGGTTTAGCTCGGCGCTACGCTGCAGGAAGGCCACATCGCCCAGCGCCGCCACTGCCGCTGCCTGGGCCAGGCTGTTGACATTGAAGGGCTGGCGGATGCGGTTGAGCAGATCGGTCAGCGCGGGCTGCGCCACGGCGTAGCCAATGCGCAGCCCGGCCAGGCCGTAGGCCTTGGAGAAGGTGCGAGATACCAGCAGGTTGGGATACTTGCGGACCCACGCGATCGAATCGTACTGCTGCGCGTCGTCCAGGTATTCGTTGTAGGCCTCGTCCAGCACCACCACGACATCGGCCGGCACCTTGGCCAGGAAGGCCTCGATCCCTGCGGCCGGCAGGAAGGTGCCGGTCGGGTTGTTGGGGTTGGCGATAAAGACCAGGCGCGTGTCCAGAGCGATGGCCGCGGCCATGGCGTCGAGATCGTGGCCGTAGTCGTGCGCCCTGACCTCGAGGGCGCGTGCGCCGACTTCCTGCGTGGCCAGCGCGTACACCGCGAAAGAGTGCTCGGCATAGACGATCGACTCGCCCGGCTTGACCAGCGCATGCGCCGCGATTTCCAGGATGTCGTTGCTGCCGTTGCCCAACGTGAGCCAGTCGGCCGGCACGTCGAAGCGGGCCGACAGCGCGCCCTTCAAAGCGAAGCCATTTGCGTCCGGATAACGGCCCAGGTCAGCCACGGCGGCAGCGATGGCGGTCCGGGCCGATTCGGGCATGCCGAGCGGATTCTCGTTCGACGCCAGCTTGACGATGGTGGACTCGTCCAGGCCAAACTCGCGCGCCACTTCGGAAATCGGCTTGCCAGCCACGTACGGGGAAATCGCCCGCACATACTCGGGACCGAACTGCTTGCCCTGCTCTGCCATGTTCATTCCTTCTCTGAGACGTTGTTAGCGGATCGCCGATCCTGTTACCGGCTGGACGGATACGAGCCCAGCACCTTGAAGTAAGCCGCGTTGCGGCGCAGCTCTTCCAGCGCACGCGCCACTGAAGCATCGTTCTGGTGGCCTTCGACGTCGACGTAGAAGTAGTACTCCCACGCGCCGCTGCGCGCGGGGCGCGACTCGAACCGGCACATCGACACGCCGTTGTCGGCCAGCGGCGCAAGCAGTTGGTAGACCGCGCCGGCCTTGTTGGGCACCGAGAGGATCATCGAGGTCTGGTCGCTGCCGGAGGGCTCGGTCTCGTAGCGGCCGATCACGGCGAAGCGCGTGCGGTTGTGCGGATCATCCTGGATGTGCGTGCGCACCAGATGCAGGTGGTAGCGATTGGCCGCCGACTCGCCGGCGATGGCCGCAACAGTGGGATCCTCGCTGGCCATGCGTGCCGCTTCCGCATTGCTCGACACCGCCTGGCGCTCCAGGTGCGGGTAGTTGGCCGTGAGCCAGTGCTGGCACTGCGCCAGCGCCTGCGCGTGCGCGCGCACCACGGTCACGCCCTTCATATCGGGCGACGACGCCATCAGGTTGTGGTGCACCTTCAGCGCGATCTCGCCACTGATCTTCAGCGAGGTCTGCAGGAACAGGTCCAGCGTGCGCGAGACCGCGCCCTCGGTGGAATTCTCCACCGGCACCACGCCGTACTCAACAGTACCGGCTTCCACCGCGCGGAACACCTCGTCAATGCTGGGGCAGGGTACGCCGCTGACTTCGTGGCCAAAGTGCGCGTACAGCGCCTGCTCGGAGAAGGTGCCCGCCGGGCCGAGGAAGGCCACCTCGAGCGGCTTCTCCAGCCCGCGGCAGGCCGACATCACTTCACGCCAGATTGCCGCCACGCTGTCGTCTAGCAGGGGGCCGGGGTTGGCCCCCTGCACCTTGCGAATGACCTGCAGCTCGCGCTCGGGACGGAACACCGGCGCGCCGTACTTCTTCTTGACCTCGCCCACATCGAGGGCGAGTTGCGCGCGGCGGTTCAGCATCGCCAGCAGTTCGCGGTCGAGCGTGTCGATCTGCTCGCGCAGCGGCGTCAGCTCGACGCCCAGCGCCTTTTCGGCCGCGCCATTGTCCTGCAGCGCCTCCCCCTGCGCACCTTGCTTGTCTTGATTTGTCATTGTATGAATCCGCTACGCCACACCATTGCGCAGTGCCAACGGCAGTGGAAATGGCCCTGGAAAAAAACCGAATCGGCACCGCCAAACGATGCCGCGGCGAACAAAGGATCAGGCCGCGGTCCGCTCGAACTCGCGCATGTACTCGATCAGGGCGGCAACGCCCTCGATCGGCATGGCGTTGTAGAGGCTGGCGCGCATGCCGCCGACCGACTTATGGCCCTTCAACTGCACCAGGCCATTGGCGCGCGCACCTGCCAGGAAGGCGTCGTTGCGGGATTCGTCGGCCAGGAAGAACGGCACGTTCATGCGCGAGCGGCTGCCAGGATCGATCTCGTTGCGGTAGAACGCGCTCTGGTCGAGGAACTCGTACAGCGCGTGCGACTTGGCGATATTGCGTTGCTCGATGGCGCCTACCCCACCCTGCGCCTTGAGCCACTTGAAGACCAGCCCGGCGATATAGATCGAATAGGTCGGCGGCGTGTTGTACATCGAGTCATGCTCGGCCACCAGGCGCCAGTTGAAGGCGGACGGGCACAGGGGATGCGCATGGCCCAGCAGGTCTTCGCGCACGATCACGATGGTCAGGCCAGCCGGCCCGATGTTCTTTTGCGCGCCGCCGTAGGCTACCTGCACGCGCGACCAGTCAACCGGGCGCGACAGGATGTGGCTGGAGACGTCGGCGACCACGACCGGCCCGCCGTCGCGGTGCTGGCCGATGTCGGGCACGTCCTGGAACTCCACGCCAACGATGGTTTCGTTGGTGCACAGGTGCACGTAGGCAGCATCGTCCGACAGCTTCCAGTCAGCCACATCCGGGATGCGGGCGAACTTTTGCGCGGTGCTGGTGGCAGCGATATTCACCTCGCCGTAGCGGCGCGCTTCCTGCTCGGACTTGACTGACCAGGTGCCGGTGACGACGAAATCCGCCTTGGGACGATCCGCGTCCACGCGGCGTATCAGGTTCAGCGGCACGATGCCGTTCTCGCCGATGGCACCGCCCTGCAGGAACAAGATGCGGAAGTTCTTCGGCACCTGCAGCAGCTCGCGCAGATTGGCCAGCGCCTCGGCCTGGATGCTCTCGAACTCGCGGCTGCGGTGGCTCATTTCCATCACCGAGACGCCGGATCCGTGCCATGACAGCATCTCGTCGGCTGCCTGCAGCAGCACTTCGGTCGGCAGGGCCGCCGGGCCGGGCGAGAAGTTATAGACACGCTCTGCCACGGCGCGCTGCATCATGGCGGCAAGTGCTGGATTCTGGGGTTCGTTCATGGATCGGGATGGAAATGAAAAATGGCTGCCGGTATTACCCAAGCAGCCATTATCCATCAAACCCGCGCCAGATTGGGGCGGCGAGGACAGCGCCCCGCCCGCCCAGCCTGCCCGCCGGCGAATTACTTCGCCGCGGCGGCGATTTCCTTCTCGGCGGCGTCGCGCATCGACTTGCCGACTTGCGGGCCGTACTTTTGCATCATCGAGCCCCAGATTTCCTGGGTCGCCTTGCCTTGGTTAGCCATGAACTTCTGCCCGGTCGGCGACTTCAGGAACGTGGTCAGGTCCTTGATTTCCTGGGCGCTGTAGTACTTGCCGAAGGCGTCGTAGTGGGCCTTCATGGCATCGCTCTTGAAGCCATCGGTGGTGAACGCCGTGCCGGCGCCATCGACCATGCGCTGCACCGCGCCATTCTTCTTGAGCTTCTCGACAGCAGCCTGCTTTTGCTTGTCGTTGAGCGTCTTGTTCTCGACCAGCACCTGCTCCAGGACCATGGGCGCTTCCTGCTTGGCGCCTTGCTGCCAGTTCTCGGCCTGGCCCTTGACGGCCTGGTCGGCTTGCATCACGGTCAGCAGTTCCTTGATGGCAGAGGTCTTGTCGGCGTCCTGGGCATGCGCCGCGTTGGCCAACATCATGGCCGGTACGAAGGCAGCCAGAACAGCGATACGTCGATAGGTTTTGAGCATTGTGACTCCCTTGTAAATATGTCCGTTTTAGTCCCGCAGCCGGCAATCGAGTTCCGGATAACGGGTCAATGTTGCAACAACTTACGAATTTGACCCTGTATCAGGCGTGCCGGCACCGGTGCCGTCCTGCGCACCTGCCTGCTCACCGTCGGCAGCCGGAGCCGCCGCATCCACCGCGTCAGCCCCTTCTTCGAGTTCGTCGCCCGCCACACCGTTGTCGGCGTCGCTTTCGACGATTCGCTGCAGGCCGGACAGCTTGGTGCCCTCGTCCACGTTGATCAGGGTCACGCCTTGCGTGGCACGCCCCATCTCGCGGATTTCAGACACACGTGTACGGATCAGCACGCCGCCGGTCGTGATCAACATGATCTCGTCCTCCGGCGACACCAGCGCGGCAGCCACTACCCGGCCGTTGCGCTCGCTCGTCTGGATCGCAATCATGCCCTTGGTGCCACGACCGTGTCGAGTGTACTCGGCGATCGGGGTGCGCTTGCCGTAGCCGTTTTCGGTGGCGGTCAGCACACTGCCCACTGCGACGGCCTGCTCGCTGGTCTCGGCCGGGGCCACCAGCATGGCGATCACCGTCTGGCTTTCTTCCAGATTCATGCCGCGCACGCCGCGGGCCTGGCGGCCCATCGGACGCACGTCGTTTTCGTCAAAGCGCACGGCCTTGCCAGAATCCGAGAACAGCATCACGTCGTGCTGGCCGTCGGTGACGGCAGCGCCGATCAGGTAGTCGCCCTCATCGAGGTCGACAGCGATGATGCCGGCCTTGCGCGGGTTCGAGAACTCGGTCAGCGCCGTCTTCTTGACGGTGCCGCGCGCGGTGCTCATGAAGATGAAGTGCTCGGCGTCGAACTGGCGCACTGGCAGGATGACGTTGATCTTCTCGCCATCGGACAGCGGGAACATATTGACGATCGGCCTGCCGCGCGAGTTGCGAGACCCCTGCGGCACCTCGTACACCTTCAGCCAGTACAGCCGGCCGCGGTTCGAGAAGCACAGGATGTAGTCGTGCGTGTTGGCGACGAACAGCGTGTCGATCCAGTCGTCTTCCTTGGTGGTGGTCGCCAGCTTGCCGCGGCCGCCGCGCTTTTGTGCGCGGTACTCGGAAATCGGCTGGCTCTTCATATAGCCACTGTGCGACAGGGTCACCACCATGTCCTGCGGGGTGATCAGGTCCTCGGTATCGAGCTCGGTCGCGTTGAGCTCGATGTGCGAGCGGCGCAGGTCGCCGAACTCGGCGCGGATGGCGGTCAGCTCGTCGGTGATGATGGTGCTGATGCGCTCCGGGCGCGACAGGATGTCGAGCAGGTCGGAGATGACCGCCATGACATCGCGGTATTCCTGGACGATTTTGTCCTGCTCCAGGCCCGTGAGGCGCTGCAGGCGCATCTGCAGGATTTCCTGGGCTTGCGAGTCGGACAGGCGGTACAGCCCGTCGGCTTGCATGCCGAAGATGGCCGGCAGGCCGTCCGGGCGGTAGGACGCCCGGCCGCCCGCGGTGTCGCCTTCAGCGCGTGCCAGCATTTCGCGCACCAAGCTGGAATCCCAGGCCTTGGCCATCAGCCCTTGCTTGGCGATGGGGGGCGTGGGCGCCGCCTTGATGATCGCAATGAACTCATCGATGTTGGCGAGAGCCACCGCCAGGCCCTCCAGCACGTGGCCGCGCTCGCGCGCCTTGCGCAGCTCGAACACGGTACGGCGGGTGACGACCTCGCGCCGGTGCGACAGGAAGCAATCCAGCATCTGGCGCAGGTTCAGCAGGCGCGGCTGGCCATCGACCAGCGCCACCATGTTCATGCCGAAGGTGTCCTGCAGCTGGGTGTGCTTATATAGATTGTTAAGCACGACTTCCGGCACTTCGTTGCGCTTGAGCTCGATCACCACGCGCATGCCGGATTTGTCGGACTCGTCGCGGATATCGGAGATGCCCTCGACCTTCTTGTCCGTCACCAGCTCGGCGATGCGCTCGAGCAGGGTGCGCTTGTTGACCTGGTAGGGCAGCTCGTCGACGATGATCGCCTGGCGCTGGCCACGGTCGATATCCTCGAAGTGCGTCTTGGCGCGCATGACGACGCGGCCGCGTCCGGTGCGGTAGCCTTCGCGCACGCCCTGGATGCCATAGATAATGCCGGCGGTCGGGAAGTCCGGCGCCGGAATCAGCTCGATCAGCTCGTCAATCGTAGCTTGCGGATTACGCAGCAGATGCAGGCAGCCATCGACCACTTCGTTAAGGTTATGCGGCGGGATATTGGTGGCCATACCCACTGCGATACCCGACGAACCATTAATCAGCAGATTCGGAATGCGTGCCGGCAGAATCAGCGGCTCATGTTCGGAGCCGTCATAATTCGGCCCGAAATCGACAGTTTCCTTATCGATATCGAGCAGCATCTCGTGGGCAATCTTGGACAGGCGGATTTCGGTATAACGCATGGCTGCCGCGTTATCCCCGTCCACCGAACCGAAGTTACCCTGGCCATCGACCAGCATGTAGCGCAGCGAGAAATTCTGCGCCATCCGCACGATCGTATCGTATACAGCAGTGTCGCCGTGGGGGTGATACTTACCAATCACATCCCCTACGATACGGGCCGATTTCTTGTATGGCCGGTTCCAGTCGTTGTTAAGCTCATGCATCGCATAGAGCACACGCCGGTGTACCGGCTTCAAGCCATCCCGCACATCGGGAAGCGCGCGCCCGACGATCACGCTCATGGCGTAATCGAGATAGGAACGGCGCATTTCCTCTTCGAGGGAGACCGGAAGGGTTTCTTTGGCGAATTGATCCATTGCGGCGTGGGTTATCCGGCGAATTTAAACAGAAGGCACCCAGGTGAATCGCCATTCGCCGAAGCGGCGTCTGACAGGTGGGCAACGTGACATTCTAACATGCGCGGCTGCCCTCTCCCGCAGCCGCGGCGCCCCCCTTGGCAGGGGCTTCGGCAGCGCCCGGAAAGCACCCACAAGGCCGAGTCGAAAATCCTGCAAGCACGGCCTRACAAGGGTTTGCGGGCATCGCAAGGGCCATGTTGCACAAACACCACAGGCCTAAAACCCATTGATGGAATCGAATATATTTACTTCTTAGGAAACGACCCTTGTGGCACAATTCCCCAGCGAAGAGCCAGACATTGTTCGAAGTGGAGCATACACCGCATCGAGAATGTTATACTCCGAAGAATGTATGACTAGTTTCCGTCCATTTGCTCGCAGTAACCCTGCGGTGATCTCATCCTGAGAGGAGAAATATGAAAAAATTTGCCAAGCTCGCGCTCGTTGCAGCTACCGCAGTAATGGCTGCATCCGCTCAAGCCCAGTCCGTCCCCTACGAAAAGAAGGCTGTGAACGATAACTGGGGCAACGGTACGAGCGAGTACGTGTGGAAGAATGGCACGAACGAGCTCTGCTGGCGCGACAGCTCGTGGACCCCGGCCACCGCCAACGCCCTGTGCGACGGCGCCCTGGCTCCGGCGGTCGCTCCGGCTGCCCCCTCGGTGGCACCGGTTGCTCCTCCGGTTGTTTCCAGCGAAAAGGTCACTTTCGCTGCTGACACCCTGTTCGATTTCGACAAGGCTGTGCTGAAGCCGGAAGGCAAGGCCAAGCTGGACGACCTGAGCTCCAAGCTGTCGGGTATCACCCTGGAAGTGATTATCGCAGTTGGTCACACCGACTCGTTCGGTTCGGACAAGTACAACGATCGCCTGTCGATCCGTCGTGCTGAAGCCGTCAAGGCCTATCTGGTCAGCAAGGGCGTGGAAGCCAACCGTGTCTACACGGAAGGCAAGGGCAAGCGTCAGCTGAAGGTTGACCCGAAGTCGTGCAAGGGCAATCGCAAGGCACAAATCTCCTGCCAGCAGCCGAATCGTCGCGTGGAAGTCGAAGTGGTCGGCACCCGCAGCGCACGTTAATCGGAACCTTTCCGATGAAAGAAAGCCCAGCGCAAGCTGGGCTTTTTTTTTGATACAGTCGCAGCATACCCTCCGCCTTCACGCTGCCGCCCTGGTGGCGCGCCAAACTCCATGACGCAGATATCCTCCCCGCTCCATCCGACCGTTGAAACCACCTTGATCGGCAAGAACGCCGACGCGCGCGAAATCGACAAGTTCAGCGAGCTGGCCCATCGCTGGTGGGATCCGGAAAGCGAGTTCAAGCCGCTGCACGAGCTCAACCCCCTGCGGCTCGGCTGGATCGACGGCATCGCCAGCCTCAAGGGCAAGGACGTGGTCGACATCGGCTGCGGCGGCGGCATCCTGGCGGAGAGCATGGCGCGTACCGGCGCCACGGTGCGCGGCATCGACCTGTCCACCAAGGCACTGAAGGTCGCCGACCTGCACAGCCTGGAGTCCGGCGTGACCGTGACCTACGAAGAAATCGCCGCCGAAGCGCTGGCGGCGCGCATGCCCGCCAGCGTCGATGTGGTGACCTGCATGGAAATGCTGGAGCACGTGCCCGACCCGCAATCGATCCTGCGCGCCTGTGCCACGCTGGTACGCCCGGGCGGCCATGTGTTCTGCTCCACGATCAACCGCAACCTCAAGGCCTATCTGCTGGCCGTGGTCGGCGCCGAATACGTGCTCAAGATGCTGCCGCGCGGCACGCATGACTACGACAAGTTCATCACGCCGTCCGAACTTGCCCGCTACGCCCGCAACACCGGACTCGAGCTGGTCGAGATGCGCGGCATGACCTACAACCCGCTGACCCAGGTCTACTCGCTGGGCCGGGACACCGATGTGAACTATATGATGGCATTTCGCCGGCCCGCCTGAACATGCGCACCTACGACGCAGTCTTCTTTGATCTCGACGGCACGCTCGCCGACACCGCCCCCGACCTGGCCGCAGCCGCGAACCGGCTCGTCACCGAGCATGGCCGGCCGCCCGTGGACTACGAGAAACTCCGCCCGGTGGCCTCGCACGGCGCGCGCGGCCTGATTGGCGCCGCCTTCGGCAAGAGCCCGGCCGACCCTGAGTTCCCCGCCCTGCGCGACACCTTCCTCGATTACTACGAGGCCGACATCGCAGTGCATACTCGCCTGTTCGACGGCATGGCCGAGGTGCTGGACGCGCTGGAAACCGCCGGCATCCGGTGGGGTATCGTCACCAACAAGATCACGCGCTTCACCGCGCCGCTGGTCGCCGCCATCGGGCTGGCGCCGCGCGCCTCGGCCGTGGTTAGCGGCGACACCACGGCGCATGCCAAGCCCCATCCCGCGCCGCTGCTGCATGCCGCCGAAGTCAGCGGCGTGGCGCCCGGGCGCTGCGTGTACGTTGGCGATGACGTGCGCGATATCCAGGCCGGCAAGGCTGCCGGCATGATCACCATCACCGCTGCCTACGGCTACTGCGGCGATGGCGAACCGCCCGAGGCATGGGGCGCCGACTACCTGGTGCGCCATCCCAGCGAGCTGATCGCGCTGCTGGCCCCCGGCGCACGGCGCTGACGCGCGAGGCGGCACGGCAGGCATTTACACCTGGAGCCGCCAACGGGGTACAATCTGTCTTCTTGACACTGTTCACACAGTTCACGCAGGGGCCGACCTGGTTTCGACGTGGGTTACAAAGCAGTGGAGGGCATACCGAGGACCCGTCACCTCGTTAATCAATGGGAATGCAATAACTGCTAACGACGAACGTTACGCACTGGCCGCTTAATTGCGGCCGTCCTCGCACTGGCTCGCTGGCGGGCTAGAGTCGCAAGACTACGCGAGGTCATTAACGCCAGATAAGCCCTGAGTTTGTCACGGACCTAGGGACGAAAATTTAGTGACTCGCCGTTGTAGAGCGTGTCCGTCCGCGATGCACCGGTTAAATCAAATGGCAGGACTAAGTATGTAGAACTCTCTGTGGAGGGCTTGCGGACGCGGGTTCGATTCCCGCCGGCTCCACCAATATTCAGGCCCGGTTACTTCCGGGACTACCGAAACCCCGAGGATAAGCATCCTCGGGGTTTTCTTTTTTCCGGCTTTGATAATGAGGGCGGCGCAAAGCCCCCCACTACCAAAAAAAATTGCTGGAAAGGCAGGCAATTTCCACCGAATTAAGATTTGTCCGATTCACATAACACCCCCAAGCCTGCATCATGTACATAAGCTGCCTCTGCGGAGGCAGACTTCCCGACGCGGGCCTTCATGCTTCACGTCCGGAGTTGCCCTCCAGCGCCCGCCCAGTCCTGTGTGGGCGTCTTTTTTTTGCGCGCGCGAACACGCTCAGCCCGGTCGCCAGGCGCAGGGTCATCAGCAATTTGTAATCATCTGTTACAGTCGAGATTTTTTCGGCAACCGAAAAGCGGCGCCAGAGGCGCCCATGCGCATCGGAACAGGCAAAGTACAAATGAAGAAACTGATTGGGGCTGCAAGCATTGCGCTGGCCCTCACGGGCTGTGGCGGATCGGGCGACAACAGTGACGGACTTGCGATTGTGCGCACCCCTCCCACCGCCACACCCACGACACCCGCGGCCCCGACGACCCCAACGACCCCAGTGATCCCCGCGGCACCCGACACCATCGCGCTTGGCTCTGGCTTCTACATCGGCACTTCTGCCGCCAACGAGCGCTTCAACATCCTGGTCCTGGACGAGAACGTCTATTACGCCTTCTACGCGATGGCGGGCATACCGGACGTATCGACCGGGGTCCTGACCGGCAACTACAGTTCGGGCAGCGGCGCGCTCACCACCAATAACAACGGGCTGGATTTCAATCAGGAAGCGGCGGGCTACAGCCTGACCGCAGCGAACCTGATGGCGGCCTACGTGCCGGGCAAGTCGATCCAGGCGCAGGTCACCTACCGTAACGGCAAGAGCGCGGTCGTCAATGCAACCTACAGCACCGACTACAACTTCATCGCGGCCACCGACGGCCTGAAGGGGACTTACTACGGAACGTCGAACGTCGTCGACACGACCGGGATCACAGCGGGTGCTGTAAGGCTGACCATCGACGCCAGCGGCAACTTCACGCTCGACGGCAGCGGCTCGGGCTGCAGCTTTACCGGGACCGCCACGCCACGGCGCCAGGGCAAGGTCTACAACGTCGCCTTGCAGCTGATTGGGCCGAGCTGCCGCTACGCGAACACCCCCATGACCGGCATCGCCTACTACGACCCCACCACCACGCATAGCTTGCCCACGCCCGGCCAGATCTACCTGTTTGCGATGCGCCCCGACCGCCAGGTCGGGGTGATCTTCACCGGCAAGCTCTGAAGCGCAGCCTAGAGAAAGCGATCGAGGATCTTGCGGCTGCCCTTGTCCAGGCTGGCCAGGTTGCGCACCAGGTAGTGGATGCCGTGGCTGTCGGAGATCAGCAGTGTGGAGCCGGCGAGGCGGCGGATGTCTTCCTCGCCACGCAGCACCAGCGATGTGAGGCCGCGATCCGTCTCCACCTCCCAGGTGCTGGGGGTGGCGTAGGTCGACACCGAACGGATGCGGCGGATCTCCGGCATGAATTCACGGCTGGCCAGCTCGGCCTCGATCATCTCGCGCACTGGGGCGGGCAAGGTATCCAGCCGGGGCAGCCAGGCCAGCTCGCGGCCATCGGCGCTGACGAGGCCGACGCCATCGTCGGGCGCGGCGATGGGGAAGGCGCGCACGGGAACGACGCCATCATGCACAACGCCATCCGACGTGGTCATCACCAGGCGGCCAAGGGCATTGCGGGAGAGCTTGAAATCGACTTGCTGCATGTGTGCTCCCATCCTTATTGCACGTTGACCGCATCGGCTGAGGCGAGATCCGCCTCGGCATCGACATTGCGGGCCTGCGCCTGGTAGAGCTTGTAATAAGCGCCTTCGCGCGCCAGCAACTCATCGTGGTTGCCAACTTCCACGATCTGTCCGCGATCCATTACCACCAGGCGGTCCGCCTTGCGCAGCGTGGACAGGCGGTGGGCGATCGCGATGGTGGTGCGGCCTTGCACCAGGTTGTCCAGCGCCTTCTGGATTTCCTTCTCCGTCGTCGTATCCACCGACGAGGTGGCCTCGTCCATGATCAGGATGCGCGGATTGATCAGCAGCGCGCGAGCGATGGAGATACGCTGGCGCTCGCCGCCGGACAGCGCTTGCCCGCGCTCGCCCACGAGAGAGTCGTAGCCGTGCGGCAGGCGCAGGATGAACTCGTGCGCATGGGCGGCACGCGCCGCGGCGATGATCTCTTCGCGCGAGGCACCCGGCTTGCCGTAGGCGATGTTCTCGGCGATCGTGCCGAAAAACAGGAACGGCTCCTGCAGCACCAGCCCGATATGGCTGCGGAACTCCGATACCGGCAGCGAGCGGATATCGACGCCATCCAGCCGGATCGCGCCTTCGGAGACATCGTAGAAGCGGCAGATCAGGTTGACCAGCGTGCTCTTGCCAGACCCGCTGTGTCCCACCAGGCCAATCATCTCGCCCGGTGCGATCGACAGGTTAAGCCCGCGGATCACGGCACGGTTGCCGTAGCGGAAGCCCAGGTCGCGCAGCTCGATGGCGCCCTCCACACGCTCCAGGTGCACCGGCCGCGTGGGTTCCGGCACGCTCGAGACGTGATCGAGGATATCGAAGATGCGCTTGGCGCCGGCGGCCGCCTTCTGCGTGACCGAGACGATGCGGCTCATCGAATCCAGGCGTGTATAGAAGCGGCTGATATAGGTAAGGAAGGCCACCAGCACGCCGACCGTGATCGCGTTGTGCGAGACCTGCCAGATGCCGAAGATCCACACCACCAGCAAGCCGATCTCGGTCAGCAGCGTGACGGTCGGGGTGAACAGCGACCACACCGCGTTGACGCGGTCATTGATGGCCAAGTTGTGCCGATTGGCTTCGCGGAAGCGCTCCACTTCACGCTTTTCCTGCGCGAAGGCCTTGACCACGCGGATGCCCGGAATGGTATCGGCCAGCACGTTGGTGATCTCCGACCAGATCCGGTCGATCTTCTCGAAGCCGTGGCGCAGCCGGTCGCGCACCAGGTGGATCATCCACGCGATAAAGGGCAGCGGCACCAGGGTCACCAGCGCCAGCCACGGGTTGATCGAAATCAGGATGGCCGCCGTCATGACGATCATCAGCACGTCGGTGGCGAAATCCAGCAGATGTAGCGACAGAAACACGCAGATGCGATCGCTTTCCGAGCCGATGCGGGCCATCAGGTCGCCCGTGCGCTTGCCGCCAAAGTACTCCAGCGACAACCTTAGCAGGTGCTCGTAGGTGGTGGTGCGCAGGTCCGCGCCGATGCGCTCGGACACCCGCGCCAGCAGATAGGTGCGAGCCCAGCCGAGGCTCCACGCCACCAGCGCCGCGCCCAGCAGGCCGGCCAGGTACAGCTTGACCCGGTCGTAATCGATGGGCAGCCCGTTCTGGTAGGGAATCAGCACGTTGTCCATCAACGGCATGGTCAGGTACGGCGGCACCAGCGTCGCGGCGGTGGACAGCAGCGTCAGCAGGAAACCAGCCAGCAACTGGAAGCGGTACGGCCGGGCAAACCGCCACAGGCGCAATAGCGCCCAGGTCGACGGCGGCGTTTCCAGGTCACGGCTGCATTGCGGGCATTGGTCGTCGTCCGGGGGCAGCGGGGCCTTGCAGGTCGGGCAGACCGCTTCGGCATCCAGATCCAGCTGCCCCGCCCGGCCCGAGGCCGACAGGTCGCGCTGCGCGTGAAACTGGTCGAT
The DNA here is from genome assembly GCF_052113425.1 of Cupriavidus sp. YAF13. NCBI lineage: Bacteria > Pseudomonadati > Pseudomonadota > Betaproteobacteria > Burkholderiales > Burkholderiaceae > Cupriavidus > Cupriavidus sp. YAF13. The sequence continues at coordinate 6,490 of NZ_JBFRDD010000067.1, read as the reverse complement.
CAGGCGCAGCGCGGCCGGGTTGTGGCCCAGCGTGTAGCGCCAACTGGCCAGCAATCGCCTGCTGTCTTGCAACTCCAGCGTGCCGACTCCCGCATGATCGGCGTGATGCAGCGATAATCCGGGCTGGATCGCCCATTCCTGCCAGTCTTTTTGCCCCGGCATGCGCGCCAGCAAGCGACGATCCGTCACAAGTACCCAGCCTTGGGTAAAATGCAGCTTTGCATCAAGGTCGACTTCGAGCCAGGCAAGCACGGCTTCGCCAGGTTGCAGGCGGGTGCCGAGTTCGTTACGCCACGGCTCGTTCTGGGCGTCGCTGTCAATCACGGGCAAGGAAGGTTGGGTCATCGTTGGTACGGCATGCTGCGTCCTTGGGCTATGGACATAACTTGAAACAATTTAGCGCGGGCGCGCCCTGGCGGCCCGCCGATTTGCCCGCAGTATACATAAGGCCAAACACACGGGCGTCCCTGATGCATTGCACAATCGCTTTTTAATCAAGAAAGTCAACCGGCTGACCGTTGTAACGTTACTGAAAGGTTAGGCTTCTATTTCTCGGGCACTCGCCCACTGCCTCAAGCTAAATCAATGAAAAAGAAGGACATTGAGATTTTCGATGTCATGTCGCTGCGCGGCCCGAATATGTGGACATATCGGCCTGTGCTGGAGGCGTGGGTCGATATCGGGGAACTGGAGGATTTTCCCTCCAACACGATTCCGGGGTTCTACGAGCGCCTGTCGGCATGGCTGCCCTCGCTGGTCGAGCATCGCTGCAGCATCGGCGAGCGCGGCGGCTTCCTGCAGCGGCTCAAGGAAGGCACGTGGCCTGGCCACATCCTGGAACACGTCACGCTTGAGCTGCAGAACCTCGCCGGCATGCCCGGTGGCTTCGGCAAGGCGCGCGAGACCCCGATCCGGGGTGTCTACAAGGTGATCGTGCGGGCCTGGCACGAGGATGTCACCCGTGCCGCCCTGTTCGCCGCCCGCGACCTGGTGATGGCCGCCATCGAGGACCGTCCCTACGACGTCCAGGAGACGGTGGATCACCTGCGACGCCTGGTGGACAAGCACTGCCTGGGTCCGAGCACAGCCTGCATCGTCGACGCAGCCGACGACCGCGACATCCCGGCGCTGCGCCTGTCCGAGGGCAACCTGGTGCAACTCGGCTATGGCAGCCGCCAGCGCCGCATCTGGACCGCCGAGACCGACCGCACCGCCGCCATCGCCGAGAGCATCTCGCGCGACAAGGACCTGACCAAGAGCCTGCTGGAATCCTGCGGCGTGCCCGTGCCCGAAGGCCGGCTGGTGGTGAGTGCCGCCGACGCCTGGGACGCCGCCGAAGACATCGGCCTGCCGGTGGTGGTCAAGCCCTATGACGGCAACCATGGCCGCGGCGTGTTCACCAACCTGACCACGCGCGAAGAAGTCGAGACCGCCTACGGCGTCGCCATCGATGAAGGCAGCGGCGTCATCGTCGAGCGCTTTGTGCTGGGCAACGAACACCGCCTGCTGGTGGTGGGCGGCCGCCTGGTGGCCGCCGCCATGGGCGAGACCGCCAGCGTGACCGGCGACGGCAAGTCGACCATCGACGAGCTGATCGAGTCGCAGATCAATTCCGACCCGCGCCGCGGCAGCACCGAAGACCACCCGCTCAACAAGGTGCGGCTGGATTCGGCCGCCCGCCTGGAACTCAAGCGCCAGGGCTTCGACGCCACGTCCGTGCCGCCCGAGGGCAAGCATGTGCTGATCCAGCGCAACGGCAACGTGGCCTTCGACGTTACCGACCGCGTGCACCCGAGCGTGGCCGCCCATGCCTCGCTCGCCGCCCGCATCGTGGGCCTGGACATCGCCGGCGTCGACCTGGTGGCGCAAGATATTTCGCGGCCGCTCGCCGAGCAGCGCGGCGCCATTGTCGAGGTCAATGCCGGCCCCGGCCTGCTGATGCACCTGAAGCCCTCCAACGGCGAAGCCCGTCCGGTGGGCCGTGCCGTGGTGGATCACCTGTTCCCGGCTGGCGAAGGCGACGACAACGGCCGCATCCCCGTGGTCGGCATCACCGGCACCAACGGCAAGACCGTGGTGGCCAAGCTGGTCGCGCGCCTGCTGCAGCTCTCGGGCAAGCACACCGGCCTGGCTTGCAGCGACGGCCTCTACCTGGACCGCCGCCAGGTGCAGGGCGGCGACCGCGCCAATTGGGACGCGGCCCGCCGCATCCTGATGAACCGCGCGGTGGATGCCGCCGTGCTCGAGAACGACAGCGGCGCCATCCTGTCCGAAGGACTCGCCTATGACCGTTGCCAGGTCGGCGTGGTGACCAATATCGATGTGCCCGACCACCTTGGCCAGTATTACGTCGAGGAAGTCGAGAAGATGTACAACGTGCTGCGCACGCAAGTCGACGTGGTGCTGGACGGCGGCGTGGCGGTGCTCAACGCGCGCGACCCGCTGGTCGTGGAGATGGCGGAGCTGTGCGATGGCGACGTGATCTTCTTCGGCATGACGGCTGACCTGCCCGCCATTGCCGCGCATCGCGCGGCGGGGCGCCGTGCGGTCTATGTGCGCGACGGCAAGGTGGTGCTCGCCACCGGCAGCCGCGAGGTGCCGCTGGCAGATGTAGCCGCGATCCCCCTCACCTATGCGGGCCGCGTGGCCTTCCAGGTCGAGAACGTGCTGGCGGCTGTGGCCACCGGCTGGGCGCTGGGCATCTCCAACGACCTGATCCGTGCTGGCGTGGTGACATTCGATGTGGGCCAGGTGGATGTGCCCGGACGCTTCACGCTGTTCGAGCGCAACGGTGCCATCGTGGTGATCGACGATGCCCACAATGCACCCGCGCTGGAAGCGCTGGTGGCATCGCTGGAACGCTTCCCGAGCGAGCGCCGCGTGGTGGTGTACGGCGCAGGCGCGCCGCGCCGCGACGAAGACATGGTCAAGCAAGGCAAGGTGCTGGGCGCCGCGTTCGACCGCGTCTTCCTGTGCGAAGACACCTCGGTCAAGCGCGCGTTGCCGGACGCCGAGGCACGCGCACTGCTCAAGCAGGGCCTGTACGAAGGCCGCCGCGTGACCAAGATCATCGACGAGGGCTCGCGCCGCCAGGCGATCGAGGCCGCGCTCGCGCAAGTGGTGGCAGGCGACCTGCTGGTCCTGCAATGCGATGAGGCGACGACCCTGCCGACGATCGACCTGGTGCACCAGTGGATGGGCCAACCGGGCCGCCGCGCCTGATCCGCAAGGAAACTGATTTCATGGAAGTCTCACGTATCCGGGCCCTGCGCGGCCCTAACCTGTGGTGCCGCCACACCGCCATCGAAGCCATCGTCTCATGCTCCGACGAGGCCCACACGCTGGCACAGCTGCCCGGTTTTGAAGAGCGCCTGCGCGCGCGCTTTCCCGAGGTCGGCCCGCTGCGGCCCGATGACAACGAAGGCGTGGTGTCGCTGGCGCACGCGCTCGAATGCGCGGCCATGCGCCTGCAAGCAGAGGCCGGCTGCCCGGTCAGCTTCAGCCGCACCGCACCCACCGTCGAACCCGGCACCTACCAGGTGGTAGTGCAGTACAGCGAGGAAGAAGTCGGCAGGCTGGCGCTGGAACTGGCCGCCGCGCTGTGCCGCGCCGCGCGCGACGACATGCCGTTCGACCTGGCCGATGCGCTGCATCGCCTGCGCGAGCTCGACGAAGACGTGCGCCTGGGGCCGAGCACCGGCTCCATCGTCTACGCGGGCGTGGCACGCGGCATTCCGTATCGCCGCCTGACGCAAGGCAGCATGGTCCAGTTCGGCTGGGGCAGCAAGCAACGCCGCATCCAGGCGGCCGAAACCGACATGACCAGCGCGGTCTCGGAATCGATCGCGCAGGACAAGGAGCTCACCAAGAAACTGCTGCACGCCGCCGGCGTGCCGGTGCCGATGGGCCGCTCCGTCTCGGACCCCGACGAAGCCTGGGCCGCCGCGCAGGAAATCGATGCGCCGGTGGTGGTCAAGCCGCGCGACGGCAACCAGGGCAAGGGCGTGGCGGTGCGCATCCGCACCCGCGAGGAAGTCATCGCCGCCTATGAAGTCGCCGCCGAGATCAGCTCCGACGTGATCGTCGAGCGCTATATTCCCGGCCACGATTTCCGCCTGCTGGTGGTGGGCAACCACCTGGTCGCCGCAGCCCGCCGCGATCCGCCCCAGGTCACCGGCGATGGCAAGCACACCGTGCGCCAACTGGTCGAGGAAGTGAATCGCGACCCGCGCCGCGGCGAGGGACACGCCACCTCGCTGACCAAGATCCGCTTTGACGATATCGCGCTGGCCACGCTGGCCAAGCAGCATCTCACCGCGGATGCGGTGCCGCCCAAGGGCACCCGCGTGGTGCTGCGCAATAACGCCAACCTGTCCACCGGCGGCAGCGCAACGGACGTCACCGACGATGTGCACCCCGACATGGCAGCCCGCGCCGTGGCGGCCGCGCGCATGGTTGGCCTGGACATCTGCGGCGTCGACGCGGTCTGCGAGACCGTGCTCAAGCCGTTCGAGGAACAAGCCGGCGGCATCGTCGAAGTCAATGCGGCGCCGGGCCTGCGCATGCACCTTCAACCCTCCTACGGCAAGGGCCGTGCGGTGGGCGAGGCCATCATCTCCACGATGTTCGGCGACGGCGACGATGGCCGCATTCCCGTGGTGGCGGTCTCCGGCACCAACGGCAAGACCACCACGGTCCGCCTGATTGCCCACCTGCTGGCCGGCAGCGGCCTGCGCATCGGCATGACCGGCACCGACGGTGTCTACGTCAAGGGCGAGCGCATCGATACCGGCGACTGCAGCGGCCCGCGCAGCGCTCGCAATGTGCTGATGCACCCCGACGTGGACGCCGCCGTGTTCGAGACCGCGCGCGGCGGCCTGCTGCGCGAAGGCCTGGCCTTCGACCGCTGCGACGTGGCGGTAGTCACCAATGTGGGCGAAGGCGATCACCTCGGGCTGTCCTACATCAGCACCGTGGAAGACCTCGCCGTGCTGAAAAGCGTCATCGTGCAGAACGTGGCGCCGCACGGCATGGCCGTGCTCAATGCCGCGGACCCCATGGTGGTACGCATGGCCGACGCCTGCCCGGGCGCCGTGACGTTCTTCGCGGCCGACCTCAACAACCCCGTGATGGCCACGCACTGCGCGCAGGGCAAGCGCGTGGTGTACGTCGAGGATGGCCATATCGTGGCCGCTGAAGGCGAGAACCAGGTGCGCATCGCGCTGTCGAGCATTCCGCTGACGCGCGGCGGCTCGATCGGCTTCCAGGTCGAGAACGCCATGTCAGCCACCGCAGCGGCTTGGGCACTGGGCATCGACTGGGAAGTGATCCGCCGCAGCCTGGCGACCTTCGTCAACGATGCAGCCACCGCCCCTGGCCGCTTCAACGTGTTCGACTACAAGGGCGCGACACTGATCGCCGACTACGGCCACAACCCGGATGCGATCCAGGCGCTGTGCAACGCCATCGAAGGCATGCCGGCCAAGCGCCGCTCGGTGGTGATCAGCGGCGCCGGCGACCGCCGCGACGTCGATATCCGCCGCCAGACGGAGATCCTTGGCGATGTGTTCGACGAAGTGATCCTGTACCAGGACCAGTGCCAGCGCGGACGCGAGGACGGCGAAGTGCTGGCCCTGCTGCGCGAAGGCCTGCAGGGCGCAAAGCGCGCCAGCGCGGTGGAAGAGATCCGTGGGGAGTTCCTTGCTATCGATACTGCGTTGTCGCATTTGCAGCCAGGGGATCTTTGCTTGATTTTGGTGGATCAGGTGGAGGAGGCGCTGGCGCATATTGAGCAGAGGATTGCTCAGGGGTGAACTGGATAGCCTCGCGGCAAACAAGAAAGCCAGCCTTATCGGCTGGCTTTCTTGCTTTCTGGATTTGATTGGCGTTGGCGTCTAGTACCGCAAAAACCGTTACGACGTCGCTCTGCGGGGTTGGTCGCTGTTTATTTCATCGGCGATGGCGTTTGCACCCAAGTGCCATACGACATCCCCCTGCGGGGGCTGCCGGTCACTCTTCTTTGCGTCGGCAAAGAAGACTAACGAGAAGAAAGCCGACCCTGCCGGGTGCAGAGCAATCGCGGGTGCTAGGGATGCTGGTTTCGTCGTATGGCCAGCGGTTCTGCTGGCATCTGCCGGTGCCGGTTTGAAGGGCTACGACGCTGCCAATTTCCGGGATTCGTGGTGCGGCCCACGGTAGCGGAATCCTTGCCCGTTCGCCAATCTGCCGTTACCGGTGCGGACCACCACGATACATCGACCGTCAATGGTTTCGTGGTGGGGCGGGCGCGGTGGTGAAGGTCTCGGGCCAATCAAGGCGGTGCCACCGCGCCCACGACGGAACGGGCCTGTCAGAAATTTTGTGTTTAGGGCATAACATGTCGCCAAGGAGCATGTATGCCACGCAAGACGAAGACCAGCCAAGCCGCAGACCGTGAACTGCCGGCCATTCCCGAAGACCTGATCGCCCATTTCGTTAAGGGTCCCATGAC